>SLPH01000192.1 GCA_007132095.1 Syntrophomonadaceae bacterium
AATTGAAAGCCGTCTCTGGAGCGCTGCAGACTAGCTGCGAGCCAACTGAAAGCTGAAATCATTCGCGTATTCTATTCCCGTACTCGGGTTGATTTTCCCGCACTATGCCGAACATGTGGGAAATGGCGTGCAGCCCTCAATAATTGTTCAAAGCGGAGGAATAATTTTATGAAAACAATTGGCTTAATCGGAGGCATGAGCTGGGAGTCAACAGCAGAATATTACAGATTAATCAATGAAGATATAAAAGAAAGAATGGGCGGCCTGCATTCAGCAAAATGCCTGTTATATAGCGTTGACTTCGGGGAAATAGAGCTCTGTATGAGAACAGGGCAGTGGGATAAAATAGGTGAAGAATTGATTAATGCAGCCAGGGTTTTGGAAAACGGAGGGGCAGGTTTCATCTTATTATGCACAAATACAATGCATAAACTTTATGACCAAATCCAGAAAGAAATTGAAATACAAATACTGCATATTGCTGATGCAACTTCAGAAAAGATTTTGCAGGAAAACATAAAAAAAGTTGGATTGCTTGGAACCCGAGAAACGATAGAACAAGATTTTTATAAGTCCAGGATTGAAAACAAAGGAATTCAGGTTATAGTCCCAGGTGAAAAGGAGAAAGAATTAGTAAACCAGGTAATTTTTGAAGAATTATGTCTTGGGAAGATCAAGGATCGGTCCAGGGAAAATTATATCAAGATAATTGAAAGCTTAATCTCAATGGGGGCGGAAGGGATAGTACTGGGTTGTACGGAGATTCCCTTGTTAATCAATAAAGATGATTCAAGCGTGCCTTTATTTGACACAACTTATATTCATGCAATGAAGGCGGTTGAGAAAGCGGTTAATTTTTAACACCGAGGGCCTGACACAGAGGGGCAGTTCATTGTTAAAATTAACGGCCGGCAGGTAGGACTGCAACTTGCAGCGTTTCTTGCTGAATTGTCTCCGCAAAGCCTGGAGCAGCTGCCGAAAAATTATACCGGTGGAATCTGGACAAATCGCATTGATCTTATTGCACCTGTCTACAGGTAAAACAGATAGGACGGTTGAAACGGTAAAATGAAATGAAATTCGGCCAATAAGGATGGAAGTATTCATTACTCATAGGAAGGTATTTTATTAAACATGAAAAGAAACCAGGAACATTTCAGGGGATGTATGGTCGGAGGAGCAATCGGAGATGCTTTCGGCGCTGTTGTTGAATTCTCAAGTATTGATGCGATTAAGGAGAAATATGGCAAGGATGGTATCACGGATTTAGATTGTGCTGAATCGGGGTATGCAGAAATAACTGATGATAGCCAGATGACCTTGTTTACAGCTGAAGGAATTTTAAGGGCTATCACGAGAGGGAATCAGAGAGGCATCGGGCACCCACCGATATCTATCTACTACGCCTATCAAAGATGGTTGGTGACCCAGGGCTATCCAAAACATGATCAATACAAAGGTATCTATAATAGCTGGTTGCTCGAGATAAAGGAACTGCATGCGCGCAGGGCTCCTGGAAACACCTGCTTGTCTGCACTGCTCAGCAGGGAAATGGGAACTATTGAACAGCCGATTAACAACAGTAAGGGTTGTGGTGCAGTGATGCGGGTTGCTCCTCTAGCTTTAGCTTTAACTGTTTTGAACCATACTAAAGAAAACATATTTAATGTCGGAGCTGAATCTGGTGCAATCACCCACGGGCATCCCTCTGGCTATCTTCCCGCAGGAGCATTAGCCCACATGATTGCTTCAATTTTAGAAGGCAGCGATATTTTTAAGGCATTAGAACTGGCTGCAGTGGTTCTTCAAGGATATGAGGGTCACGAGGAATGCTCTGCTGCTCTTGCAAATGCTCTTGAATTGGCAGACAGTGGTATGGCAGATAGCGCGGCGATTAAGAAGCTTGGAGAAGGCTGGGTTGGTGAAGAAGCTTTAGCGATAGCAGTATACTGCTCTTTAAAATACAGCAATGATTTTAGGAAGGCGGTAGTTGCTTCAGTTAATCACAGCGGAGACAGTGACAGCACTGGAGCGATAACAGGCAATATTTTAGGAGCCTATTTGGGTATTAACAGTATCCCAAAAGAGTGGGCTCAGAAGCTTGAACTAAGAGATGTAATTGTGCAGATAGCTGATGACCTGTTGACGGGTTATCAGGAAGTCGCTGAGTGGTACGAGCGTTACCCGGGGGATTGAGGTTTTGTTTGATAATATTTCAGCCAGGACATTGATCTTGCCTGCATTTAACGGGGCAAGGTGTGAGGAAGCAGCCGGGAGGTGAAGCAAACTTGAAATCTTTTAGAAAAGAGCTGTGGTTTCAGACCAGTGAAAGAAGAGAGTTTATAAACATCACGCCAAAGATCCAGCAAGCCCTTCAAGAGAGCGGTATTCAGGAAGGGTTGCTGCTGTGCAATGCCATGCATATTACGGCCAGTGTCTTTATCAATGATGATGAAGCGGGTCTGCATCATGATCTGGAAGTTTGGTTGGAGAAACTGGCGCCGGAGAAACCTCACGCGCAGTATCGACACAACGGTTATGAGGATAATGCTGATGCACATCTCAAACGGTCGGTGATGGGCAGGGAAGTGGTGGTGGCCGTGACCGGTGGGAAGTTGGATTTTGGCCGCTGGGAGCAGATTTTTTATGGCGAGTTTGACGGCAAGCGAGAAAAAAGGGTATTAGTTAAGATTATTGGAGAATAAGCATTCTTTTATATTTCTTCTACATCAATACCCACCATTTTCATTAAGGCGATCGCATTGGTGCTGGTAGATACCCCTTCCTTCAACTTATAGTCAAAACTGATCCTATCGTTTTCGATCCTATCATCAAAGTGGAAGTTCTTGATCAGCCGGGGGTTTTCATCTGCGAGGGCTGCCAGCTCAAGGTCGTGGGTGGTTAACATCCCCAGGGTAGGCAAACCTGACAGCAGGCGGATGATAGCCTTGGTGCCCAGGATCCTGTCTTTGGAGTTAGTTCCCTTAAATATTTCGTCCAAGAGGTAGATTATTGATTCCCCCGACCTGGCGGCATCAATCACCATTTTAATCCTGGTCAGCTCCGCGTAATAGGTAGACACTCCCTGGGACAGATCATCAGTAACCTGCATTTTGGAGTAGATCGGCAGGCATGCGGTCTTCATGGCCTCAGCACAGACAGGGGCGCCGGCGTAAGCCAGCACCAGGTTTAGGCCTACGGTTCTCAGCAAAGTGCTTTTGCCGGACATGTTAGAACCGGTGATAATAAGAGCGGTACCGGGTAATGACAGGGTTACATCGTTGCAAACCCTGTCTTCCGGCTTGATCAGGGGATGGCCAAGTGAAGAGGCTTGAAAATACGGGGAACGGGCAGTAACTTCTGGGTATATCCAACCGGGATTGTCATGGGCCAATCCCGCCAAACTGGCATGAACTTCAACCTCGCTTATAACATTGAGCCAGACTTCCAGGAAAGCCCCGGAGGAGCTCTTCCAGGCAGCCAGCTTTTTTGCCGTAAAGAGATCCCAGAAGAGAATAGTATTAATCGGGAAGTAAACGATCGGTTGGCTGTAGCGAAACTGCGTCAGTTCCACTATGCCTGCTAAAGCCTTAATTTGGCTGGATGCTGTCCGGCGATCACCGGAAAGGCTCTCTTGAAGACGCCGGAGGCGGGGAGCTTTAAAATTAGCAACCTCTATTAATTTCAATACGTCAGCATACTGTTTCAACCTGTCTGAGGCCATTTGGGTTCGGTCAAATTCACGGTGTACCTTTTTCCTGCTAAAAAGCAAAACTCCGTATTGAAGGGCAACAAGAGCCAGGGGTAGGGGCAGCGGAAGGTACTCAAAGTAATATAGCAAAAACAGCAGGAGGGTGATGCCGGGAAGCAGCAACAACAGATTCGGAAACTTTAAACCGAATTGTTGATCTTTTGCCCAGGCTATCAGCTCAGCGGGGTTTTCCCTTCTGCCCCCGGCTTCCATACCGGCAGCCTGGAAGTGCTGTCTCCAGGGCAGGGCTTTCGACAATTCTTTTACACTTTCCTGCCTTTCTCCGATTGAAGCCGGATCTTTCTGACCCTTGAGCAGGTCAGCAAGTGCTTCTTTTCCGCCAAAGGTGAAAGTGGAGTTGATATGCTGGAAAAGGGAGCCCCGGCCAAAGATGTTGAGATCTGTACTGTAGGGATGCTCAGACTGGACATATTGATCGCCTTTTTCTGAAAACCCAGGCCACTGCCAGGAAAGTCTTTGCAGGCTGGTATGGTTAATACTGACCATGTTTTCCAGGTATGCCATGTTCTTCACAAGACGCCGGTAAATGATAACCAGGAATATAAAAATCAGGATGGGTGCCAGGGCATATAAAGCATATTCCCCCCGGTTGGAATAAATACTATAACCGGCCAGAAAAGCGGCCAGCAAAAAAATGAGCAACCGCAGCTGGGTCAGATTAGCTAATTTTCTCCTGGCTTCCCCCAGTTTATGTGAATATTTTTGCTTTCGGTTTTCATAGATCTCTGCCACCTGTTTTTGCAACCCTTACAACTCCTTGGAGTTCACTCGACAGCCCTGTTTCTTCCGGCTATTATTTCTGGCAAACCGGGCCCGCCCTTTTAAACTTCTGTTTTATAATAATAAATCGCATGCCACTTCTGCAGGTTCGGTCGTAATTCCTGCCGGCCATTATTTTTAGATCGAGTTATTATTTTTGCATGCAATCATAAACGCTCCCTTGTGCTCGAGAACTCCTTCTGAATAATTGACAATATTCACTAAAGCGCATATAATCAGTATGCATGTAAGCGATTGCGGAGGTGATGTTACAATGCGCACAACGATCAATATTGATGCTCAACTGATCAAAGAAACAGAGGCAATTTACAAGGCTGAATCAAGGTCAAAATCGATCGAATACGCCTTGCGCGATGCATTACGGATGAAAAAGTTGGAACAGCTTAGATCATTGATCGGAAAAGTAGAATTTGATGAAGAAGCCATCCAACAGTTAAGGGAAAGCGAGCGATGAAAAACATATTAATTGATACCTCGGCCTGGGTGGAGTATTTCAAGGGTAACCCGACGGTCGCTGCTATGGTCCATGATCGCGAAACCTATTCTGCCTGCATTGTCGGGCCGGTAATCACTGAGCTGATCCAGGGTATGAAAACTGAAAGGGAAAAAGGATCTTTTATCGATTCCCTTGAGGGTCTGCCCCGGCTGAGAATTAGCGATCAGGATTGGTTCGATGCCGGTATATTCGGGGCGCGGCTGAGAGATAAAGGGATAATTGTTCCCCTTGCCGATTTAATAATCTATACAGTTGCCAGAAACAACCACTGCTCCATCTGCACCCTCGATAAGCATTTTAAAATAATTAATACTGCTCTCGGCACTAAGGTTGATATTCTCAGTACTTAGAAGATTGCCCTCTGTAGATGTAGATCGGGCTTTGGCCCTCCGCATCTATGCTCTTAATAATCCTCAATTTACGGGTGGGAAAGAGATAACAAAAAATTCCCGGCAGATGCTTGATACCGGATCATGCAGCTTAGATCGATGTTATAATACATTTAGCGATATGGTTAAATAGTTAAGCTAAGTGTTATTTGGTGTGCGGAGGCTCAATTATGGTTAAAGCCAATTTAAAAATTCCCCAGGTTCTGAAGGCCCTGGGTGATGAAAACCGCTTTCAGATTGTTAAACTGCTGCTGCAGGGCAACCTCTGCGTGGGAGCGTTGTCCCGTATTTTGAACATTTCAGCTCCCGCTGTTTCCCGGCACTTGAGCATACTGAGAAAAGCCGGCCTGGTTCGCGGTGAAAAAATTGGCTACTGGACCCACTACAGGGTTGAAAAGGATCTTTTGAACGATGTCTCTTTCTATATTAAGGGTTTAACCGAGCAGGAACCCCTTTCTTCCGGGGAGGATCGCTATACCTGCCTGAAAGAGAGCGGGACAAATCACAAAGCAGAAAAGGAGGTATCGCCCATGTGTAAAAACTGTTGCGAACAACCTGATAAGCTGAAAACGGTGCCTTCAAAATGTACCCCGGAACAGGTCAAGGATTGTCATGGCGATAAGGGAGAACATCCCTGCCGGCAGGATCAAAATGAAGACGGAAAATAATTCTATAATAGGCTTATGATCCGGTTTAAACTTTTCCATATGTGTTACTAAGCGTTCCTTTATTAGTGCCAGCGCTGCCGGCCTGGTGCGCCTTTTGGGCTTAGCGGCAGCGCCTTGGCCTTATTGTTCACCTGGGTGAGCGAGGAGAGGTTAGTCGTTGAAAATCATTGAAGCAGAAAACCTGAAGAAAAACTACAATGGATTTACAGCTGTTGACGGTGTAAACTTTCATCTCAACAGGGGCGAAATATTTGGCTTTCTTGGTCCTAACGGAGCCGGAAAAACCACAACTATAAACATGCTCACCGGGATGGCGAAGATCACTGAGGGAACGGTTAAATTGATGGGTGTAGACTATACGCGCAATGCGAAAAAAGCCCAGGCTTTAATGGGGATAGTCCCTGATGAAAGCAACCTTTATGAAGAGTTAACGGGATGGGAAAACCTGGTTTTCTGTGGGGCTCTTTACGGGATGGAGAAAATACTTCGCGAGCAAAGAGCAACACAGCTGTTAGAGCAATTCGGACTGGCAGAAGCAGCGAATAAATCTTTTAAAGCCTATTCTAAGGGCATGAAAAGAAAGCTCACGATTGCAGCGGGGATCATCCACCAACCGGAAATCTTATTCCTTGATGAGCCTACTACAGGAATCGATGTGGCTTTTGCCAGGCAGATACGCAATTTAATCTTAAAGCTGCATGGTAAAGGAACAACAATATTTCTTACCACCCATTACATTGAAGAAGCCGAAAGGCTTTGCGAAAGGGTGGCCTTCATTGTGCAGGGCAAAATAGTGCGTGAAGGCACTGTCGATGAATTGATGAAAGAAACCCAGGAAGATAATATCGTTCAGTTCACCCTGGGGGGAGACTTCTCCAATATCAGGGAGGAGATGGAAAGGCATTTTATAGATTATAGCTTCATGTCCGGTAAGAACAGCGGTGTAAGTGTGCGCACTCCCGGGCCGGTCAGCTTATTCCCCCTGGTCCGGTTTTTTGAAGAGAAAAACATGCCGGTTTATGAAGCGAAAATTATCCGGCCTTCTCTTGAAGAAGTTTTTGTCAAGGTTACCGGAATCGAACTGCAGAAGATGCAGGACGGGCAAAACCAGGGGCCCGGCAAGGGTCCAAAAGGGGGGAGGAGAAGCTGATGATGAAAACCTGGATCGCCTTTTCAAGTATCCTGATGAAAGATATGCGCAGCTATTACTTAAAACCGCCCAATATCAGCTGGGGTTTGATCTTTCCAATCGCCTGGACACTGATGTTTTTCCTGCGTTCGCCGGTTCCGGTTCAAGTTCGCGATCTTCTTTCCGGAGTCATGGCCCTGTCTATTCTTTTCGGCACTACTTCTATGCTTGCCGTAACGATCACTTTTGAAAGAAAAAGCCGCTCCTTTGAAAGGCTGCTGCTGGCGCCAATCAGCCTTAATATACTGATGCTGGCCAAAACTTCGGGAGCAATCGTGTTCGGAATCATAAATGCTTTTATTCCGGTTATTTTCGCAGGGTTTCTGACCGATTTATCGGGAATCAATTGGATCCTGGTTCTCGGCAGCGTGATCTTAATTGCCATCACTTCAACTTTCCTGGGGCTGTTCATAGCCGTCTCGGTCAGCCAGGTTTTCGAGGCTCAAACCTTTTCTAACTTTTTCCGCTTCCCCATGCTTTTCTTATGCGGGCTATTCATTCCCCTTGAAAGTCTGCCTCTCTTTATCCGGCCGCTGTCTTACGCCCTGCCTCTTACTTACGGGGCCGATATCCTGAAAACCGCCATCATCGGCAATGGTGTTATAGCAGTTCCTTTAAGTTTCCTCATGCTTATTGTTTTTAGCATCACTCTTTTTGCCTACAGTACTTACAACGTCAACCGTAAATGGATCCTCTAAATAGTCACTTCTTTTTAAATGCCGGGCCTTATATATCGCTGCTGTCAGAGGACATTATGCCGGTGCATGGAATAATATTTATGCAGGTGTAACAGGAGCTTAGTTCCACTTGGCTAATAAGTTAAGGGTAGGAAATGATCGCTTTCATGAATGCCGGCCAGTTCCTGCTCATCGAATGATTTTGAACGTGGTTACACTGATAGGGGCTATGCCGGCTTCATGTTCAGGGGGAGGCGGGTTATGGAGCAGGAGATCAGGGAATACGCTCTTGAAATAGGTTTTGACCGGGTCGGGTTTACCACGGCCGAGCCTTTCACGCAGCTAAAAGAAGCCCTGGAAGAGCGTAAGGAAGGTTACAGCTGGATCAGCGACGGGTTATTGCAGCTTGCCCATGTGGCCGATCCGCGCAATGTCTTGCCGTCTGCGCGTTCGGTCGCTGTTTTCATTTATGACTATTATAAGCAGGCTTATCCGGAAGAGCTCGAGGGCAGGATA
>SLPH01000017.1 GCA_007132095.1 Syntrophomonadaceae bacterium
CTTAAGCAGGGCGGTTACAGCTTCCCAAAAGTGCTGGCCATTACTGCTTTGGCAGGAGCCCCGATGGGTATCGGGGCCTTGATCGGAGCTTTGATCGGCAGCATATCCGCTCTTTTTCTCGGCCTCTCGCTGGGTTTTGCCGCAGGAGCCATGCTTTACATTGTCTGTGATGAACTGATTCCCGATGCTTACGCCAGCGCCGGGCCGCATATTGCTATTCTCGGCATCTCTACAGGTTCAGCCCTGGGGATTCTTTTTACAGCATGGTTTTAACTGATAGTAAGACCGCTTTGCAACCTCTTTGCAAAGCGGGTTGCAAGCGGGGCTTTTTCGGCGTATAATACCATAGTGGAACAGTATCAATAATCTGAACAGACGGGACGAGAGCTATGATCAGACAGAAGTACAAACGCAGCAGGCAGAGAGAGCATATTTTGGCTCTGCTGAGAAGCACAGACACTCATCCGACGGCAAGCTGGATCTATGATCAAATGAAGCAGGAATTTCATAACCTGAGCATGGGAACAGTCTACAGGAACGTAAACATCCTTGTTGATCAGAATCTGGTAAAAAAAATCGGCTGGGGCAGCAGCTATGATCGTTTCGACGCCAACACTGATACGCATTACCACTTCGTGTGCCACAAGTGCAGCTCTGTTTTTGACCTGCCCATGGATGTAATCGAAGGCTTGAATGAGCAGGTTACCAAAAACACCAACTTCAAGGTGGACGAGCACAGGATCGATTTTTACGGCCTCTGCGAGGACTGCCGGGAGCTTAATTAAGGAGACTGTTTTGCTCCAGGAAAATGCAATTCAAGACTATCTTGCCAACTATGAACCTGCCTTTGAAAGGCAGGTCTCTTTTTATGACGAAAGCCCCTTGCCTACGGCGGTGGAGACCAAGGTTATTGATGGTATCCCTGTCACTTATTATACAAACCAGTTCTGGACCGCCCGCCAGCGCCAGGCGTCATCAATTCACGAAATATCCTACCGCGCCTGTTTTAAACCGCAGCTGCCCCTTTTTTTCATTGAGCTGTTTACCGGCCGGGGCGACCTTGTTTACGACCCTTTTAGCGGCAGGGGGACCACTGCCGTTGAAGCGGCCCTGTCGGGCCGCCGGGTGGCAGCAAATGATGTTAACCCCCTGAGCAGAATTCTCACCGAGCCGCGCCTGGAAATGCCGGAGGAAATTGAAATAACGAAGAGGCTCGATCATATTGATCTTTCTCCAACCCTTGCACCGGATCTTGACCTTTCCATGTTCTATCACCCGGATACTGAAAAAGAGCTTCTCGCTTTGCGCTTGTACCTGCAGGGTAGGGAAGCGGCCAATAAATCTGACTGCTGCGACCGCTGGATCAGGATGGTTGCTACCAACCGTCTCAGCGGCCATTCAAAAGGATTCTTTTCCGTTTACACGATGCCGCCAAACCAGGCCGTAACGCCGGAACGCCAGGTCAAGATAAACCTGAAATTAGGCCAGGCCCCCGATTACAGGGATGTCAAAAACATCATAAAAAGAAAAACCGGCCAACTGCTGAAAAAGGTAACAGCAGTGGAAAAAGAACGGCTGCGGGAAGCGGCCAAATCAGCCCTTTACCTTGAAAACGATGCCGCCCATACCCCGGAAATTGAAACTGGCAGCGTTGCCCTGACGGTCACTTCCCCTCCTTTTCTGAATATCGTCCAATATTCAAAAGATAACTGGCTGCGCTGCTGGTTTAACAGTATTGATATGACCGCGGTTGAAAAAAAGATCACCATGGCCTCAAGCCTGGTTGAATGGTCCGGGATTATGGCGGCAGTGTTAAAAGAACTCTTTCGCATCACCAAACCGGGCGGCTGGGTCGCTTTCGAGGTGGGCGAGGTACGAAAAGGCAGGTTGATGCTGGAAGAAGCAATTGTTCCACTGGCGACAGCCTGCGGCTTCAAGTGCCCCGGAGTGATTATTAATCGCCAGGATTTCACTAAGACTTCAAACATCTGGGGCGTCGACAATAATCGCCTCGGCACAAACAGTAACCGTATCGTTTTACTGGTTAAAGAACCGCTTTAGCGGCTACCCTCTTCCTCAAGGTCGGCCATGACCTGTTCTTCCGGATAAAGCCTGAAAAAAACATAGCTGCAGGCAGCAGCAATCGATACAACCAGCGCGCTTAACTGCACGCCCAGCGGGCTGGCCAGGTCTCTGCCGAAAGCAGAAAGCAGGTAGGCAAAAACTACGCCGGCCAGGGCGATTGAAAGCTTTAACGGAATCGCCCGCGCCCCGAAAAACATCGCCTCACGGCGCTGCCCGGTTTTAAAGTAATCGGCCCTGGCCAGATCACCAATAGTCGGGTTTATCAAGATCGTTAAGACAGCAAGCGGAAAACCGGCCAGGGCAAACATGACCAGGCTTAAGTAGTAATAGAAACCTTCCATCCTGAAACTGAAAATAAAGATTCCAAGACCGCAAATAGCCAGGGAGGCTACACCGGCCAGAATTACCTTTTTCTTACCGATCCGGCGAGCAAGGATATTAACCAGCGGGAAACAGGCCAGGGCTGTTCCAATCGTGATCGATGCAAGAACGATAATGAATTCCTGGTCGTGCCGGAAAATGACGACGGCATAGTAGATCAGGCCCAGCGTAACAAGATTCATGGCAAACTGAAGGAATATTTCCCCGCCGAGAAATATGCGAAAAGGCCTGACGGCAAAAGTGCTGCTTAATGACTTCCAGGCTCCCACAGGCCTGGTTTCCCCGGGCAGGCAGTGCCGTTTTTCACTGAAGCCGGTTGTAGCAAGGTAGAGCAGTATGGCCGCCAGGGCGGCAACTACCACGGCGCTAATACGGTAGGCTGTTCTCAGGTCAAACCCGGTACTGCCTATCCAGCCGGCCAAGGCCGGAAAGCCAATTGTTACCAGAACCATTCCGATCAACCCGAACAGGGCAACCAGGGTAGATAGATTAATCCTGAGCGCATTACTGTGGCCAAGTTCGGGAATCAGGGCCAGGTAGGGGTTAACATAGGCTGTAAACGAGAGGTAGAATAAGACCATTAAAACAGTCAGCCAGGCCCCGTTATAAGGCGATTCTGCTCCCGGAAACGGCGGGAAAAATACCAGGGCCGCAGACAAGGCCAACGGCAAGCCTCCGAGCAGCAGGAATAGCTTTCGCCGGCCAAGCGGGGAGCGGCTATTGTCGCTTAACGAAGCAAACAGGGGGTCGGCCAGGCCGTCAAATATTCGGCCGGTCATTAACGCTGCGCCAAGGATGGTGAGTACGCCTAAATAGGTGCGATCGGGAATTAGGCCCGGCAGGCCGTATTCACCCGGGGGCAGGTAAAAAAATGGCATATAGAGAAGAATCATGCGCTCCAACATCGTGAACGCGGCGCTGCCTGCAGCATATAAAACCTGCCCCTTCAGGGGCAGAGGGACAACGGGCCGTATTTTCATCTTCAGCTCCAAGGTTATTTAGATTAAAGGTCTTCAAAACACCTGCTCCGGCAATACACACCGGTCGCTAATATGTAATTCCCCGGCAGGGTCAAGCAATCCTTTTTCGCCCAAAATATGATAAAAGCCTTTACTGGTCAGGCAGCTAAAACGCCTGCAAAGAAAGATGCCGATTGGGAAAAAACATAACTAAAATACCCTGTTGCTTAAATTTCAAAATAACATAAACTGAAAGGGTTTGAGGGTTAGATGGAATATTAGGGTTGCAGAAACAATGTATGGTTCTTTAATCCTGCAGCGACATGACCCTGTTTTTCAACTTATTGGCTTGGCGGCCGGAAGCCTTTACAGTATAATGGGCTTGAGGTATTTTTTTTGGGAGCGTTATGCTCATGTAAGTATAACGCAAATTATCCTGATCGGAGGCAAAACAATGATCAGCAACCTCTTTTTTTACGGGCCTATCGGGGCCGGAAAATCAACCCTGATCAGAGATGCGCTGCTGCCGCACCTTGATAAGGCGGGCGGCTTTTACGTGCAGCGCATCATAACAGACGGGCGCTGCAGCGCTTTCAGGCTTTGCAAGACTGAGGATGCTGCTTCGTATATCCTCGAAAAGGAAGTGGAAAGCCAGGCAGGCTTAGATAGCCTTTTTCTTAAAAGCAACATCGATCAGCAGTGGCAGTTTGATCCCCGGGTTTTTGAAACCGCCGGCGTCGATTGCATTCAACAATCACTGCAGAGGGGTAAAAAACTGCTCGTCATGGATGAACTCGGGGGAGTAGAACTGCAGTGCCCTGTATTCATGGAAACGGTCAGACAGGTTTTACAAAGCCCTACACCGGTAATCGGGGTCTTGAAAGCGCCCAAAAATGCCAGGGTTTTGGCTAACTGCCTGCCCGAGGGCGGCGTTCTGGACGACAACTCAATCTTTGCCGATTACCTGAAGAATCTGCAAAATACAGAGCTTTATCCGGTCGAGCCTGCAGGACGCGGCCCGGCCGCGGCCAGGGCAGCCCTATTTATTAAAGGGGCCCTGTAATGAGCCGCACAGGTGATTGGTCAGATGAGCAAATACAATATTATTTCAACGGCATAGAGTGGAGCGAATATCCGCAAAAACTATGGAATGTAATGCAGCTGCAATGCGGAGACTGTTCGACCATGCTCGATATTGGAAGCGGTCCCGGCGCATTTGCCCTGATCGGCGCCGCTTCCGGGCTTTCAGCCTGGGCTGTTGACACAAAGTTAAAAAGCCTTCGCGCCCTGGAAAAGCGGGCTTATGAACTTTGCCTGGAAGGGATTACAACCGTTGCAGGCTCCTGGCCTGATGTTGATGTTCCGGCATGCGATCTCGCTGTCTGCTCATACAGTTTCGGGGGCGAAATCGGCACACGCAGAGGGCTGGCCAAGATCCTCGAAAAAACGAATAAGGTTGCTTTCCTGGTCTGTCCCTACAGCAGGTTTCAGACCGATTTCTTAAGCGAAACGCTCTATGAAGAGGCAGGCCTGGAACCGCCTGCATTTGAGGGGAGCTACAGCGACCTGCTGCATACTCTTGCAGAACTCGGCGCGCACTGTTCCGTTCAAATAGTCGATTACGATTTCGGTTTTTCCCTGCCTGAGGAAAAGTGCCTGGAAAAGGCGGCCCAGTTTCTCGCCGATAAACTGGGGCTGCCCGATCGACAGAAGGTAAGAGCCCACTTAGAGAGGATCGTCCGCCGCAAGAACGGGATGCTCTGGGTTCCCAACCCGCGAAAAAGCGCTCTTTTAACCTGGTCAAGGAAGCACCGGGGTGAAATTAAAAGATAATCCTGCCTTGAGGCAGTATTATTAAGCGAATGGAGAGTAAACCATGATAAAAAATTACCTGCTAAGATTTACAACAGCTGACCTGGTCATTATTGCCCTGCTTGCAGCCGGAGGCGTGGCCACCAAACCATTTGTCAGGCTTCTGGCCCAGGTATTTACCGGTTCGCTGGTTCCAATAGGCACAGTAGCCGGAATATTCTACATGCTCTGGATAGTATTAGCCTGCCTGGTGGTAGGCAAAAGAGGCACCGCGATACTGGTTGGCATCGTGCAGTCGGTACTGGTTGTCGTTTTTGACATGCTGGGCAACAGGGGGCTGGCTAACCTGCTGGTCTACATTGTGCCCTGTGTTGTGATGGAAGTGGTTCTGCTCATGTTTCCCCGCTACGTTTCGGGCCTTTTTAGCTCCCTGACAGCAGGAGGGGTAACCAACGCCGCCGGTTCGCTCATCGTGGGCTGGCTATTCTTGCGCCTGCCCGGTATACCGCTCTTAATTGCGACGACAGTCTCTTTCCTCTTCGGAGGGATGGGCGGTATCCTTGCTAACAGGCTTTACCAACTGGTGAAAAAGTTCCGGGAAACACCACCGGAAGAGGGGGCGGAGGCAGCGGCAGATGGTTAGGATCATTAACGGCATTTCAGGCCGGGAAGAAAAACCGGACGCTACCGCCGCCGGAATAATTAACAGGGCAGGGTGACTTAATGAGTGCACTAATATTAGAAAACTTGTCTTACCGTTACCCCGGTTCAAAACGGTTCGCTCTCTCGGGGATTAACCTGCAGGTAGAAGAAGGTGAGGCTGTTGGCGTAATCGGACTGAACGGCAGCGGCAAAACAACCTTGAGCTACTGCCTGTGCGGGATTATCCCCCATTACTACCGGGGGGAGATGACCGGGACAGTAAAAATTATGGGTGAAGAGAGCCGTGCCATCCCGCTGCACCAGGTCTCCGCGAAATGCGGCATTGTCCTGCAGGATCCATCGGTTCAACTTTTAATGCCGACCGTGGAGGACGATATTGCCTTTGCCCTGGAGAACGCCTGCATGCCGCCTTTAAGGATTAAGGAAACCGTCGAGCGGGCGCTCAGGATAACCGGGATAGAGGCCCTGCGTGCGGAAAACCCCAATCTCCTCTCGGGAGGTGAAAAACAGCTGGCTGCGCTTGCAACAGTGCTGGCCCTGGATCCATCAATAATCATTTTTGATGAAGCCCTTTCCATGCTTGACGAAGAGGCTACCGACAGGATTGTTTCAGTCATGCTGGAGCTGAAAAACAAGGGGACCTCCATGGTTGTTATCGACCATACCGGGAAGGGCGAAAAGGTTTATGACAGGGTAGCTGTCCTGGAGGCTGGTGAGTTGATCAGGGCAGGATCAAAACATGACATTCTTGCAGATGCCGCTTTTATGAAAAAACACAGCTTGTCTGTTCCTGTCGGGCCCGGGGAGTAAGATTGATCCTAAAAACATTAATCAGGGGTGGTAGATTTGGCCTTTTTACATTTAGACAGTGTTTCTTACCGCTACCCGGGCCGCAGTGAATATGCGGTCAAAGAGACCAGTCTACAGCTTGACAGGGGCGAAGTGGTTTCTCTGACCGGCCTGAACGGCAGCGGTAAATCTACCCTGGCCCGGTTGATCCTGGGGCTGCTGCATCCGCAGTCGGGACACGTATATGTTGAGGGTAGGCCTATCGGCAGTATGCCGCTTCCGGAGCGCGGACGGAAACTGGGTTATATCCTCCAAAACCCGGGCCAGATGCTCTTCACCGATTCAGTCTATAACGAGGTCGCTTTCGGCCTGCGCTGGCAGGGCCTGAAGGGCGAAGCGCTGGCCCGCGCATGCCGTGAAAGCCTGAAGCTTTTCCAGCTCTGGGATTTGAGAAACAGTATGCCCCTGCTGTTAAGCGAAGGGCAGAAGCAGCTGGTAGCGATCTGCGCCGTTATGGCTTTAAAACCCCCTTTCCTCATTCTCGACGAGCCGGCAAAAAGCATCGATAGCTTCCGAAAAGCCCTCCTGGCCGGTATCCTGCAGAAGATCAATCGCCAGGGAACGGGAATCCTGTTGATCAGCCATGAACGCAGCATTATCGAAGCGCTGGACGGAAAAGAAATTAGGATGCACAAAGGAGTCATAACTGCAGCTTGAAACTGGATGTGAGAACCAAACTATTCTTCGCGGCGATCTTTTCGACGCTGGCCCTGGCCTACCAGAATCCCCTGATCCTGGCCCTGCTTCTGGCGATGAATATTCTCCTTCTCCTCTGGCTCAGGGCGCCCCTGTACTTGTTCTGGGGAATCAGAAAGTTTATCGTTTTGTACCTGATCCTGATCGTAATCCAAAGCTTGTTCGTAAAAAGCGGCGCCCCCCTGCTGTCAATCGGCTCCTTCAGCCTGGTTACGACCGGCGGCGTTGTTTACGGTTTTTCCATTGTCCTCAGGTTTTTAGTGCTAATCGGCTCCGGCTTGATTATCCTGAACTGCAACACCGGCGAACTGCTTTTGGCCCTGGTAAAAATGAGGGTGCCCTACGAAATTGTGTTTATGATTCAGCTTGGAATTCGCTTTATCCCGGTCTTAATCGCTGAGATGGGTAATATTTTCACAGCTATACAGCTGCGGGGAGTAGACTTGAGAAAGGTTTATAAGCGAAAGGTTGTCAGGGTTTACACGGGAATATTTATGCCCCTGCTCTACGGCATTCTGCAAAAGGCGGAACAGCTTTCGATCCTGCTCGAATTGAGGGGGTTTAGAAGGATGCCCGATCGCACCTACTACCGCAGCATTAGCATGGGCAGGCTTGACTATGGCATCATCCTTGTTTCCGCGCTGCTAACTGTTTTTTTTATGCTCGGCGCAGTAAAGCTTCAAAGCTGGAGCATGGGGTTCCTTCCATAAAAGAACTCTTTCCGGTTCCAGTAAAAGTTCCCATACCGGAACCCGTCAAAAAGCTAAAAAAGCAGACCAACCTTATATCCCCCGGCAAGCTTTAATTCTTATTAGTCCAAAAAAAACAGGGCCCATGCCCTGTTAAGAAAAATAGTAGGAGGTTAGGTTTCCATATGCCCCGGTAATTAGCATATCCTAAACCAACCTATTCAACAGCGGCAGCAAGATTCCTGCAAAAATAACAAAATATTTGATATAAATATAATATTAAAACAGCGCCGTTTTAACGGCGCTGTACAGA
>SLPH01000025.1 GCA_007132095.1 Syntrophomonadaceae bacterium
CACCTCCGCAAACCAGCACCGCTCCGCGAGAGGCGATCATAGCTCCAACCTTGAAAGCAGCTTCTGCTTCGCCTTCAGAACATTCTGAAGGTCCGATTACAGCCAGGTAGATCATCTTTGACCAAACTCCTTTAAAAATTGATTTAGACCGGGCAAACGGGCTCTGGAAGAAAGCGTATTATCATGCCGGAAAAGATCGCTTTGCAAAGGCTATCAAACTGGCTGCAAAATAACCCCGAAACAGCGCTTGGCTTTACGGCTTTAAATGGCCGCGGATTCTCTTTACCCGGAAAGGATGCCCCGGTAATGGGTCAGGTTCCGTAAAGATAGAACATCACTATTTAGCATAACAGCGACGAGGTCAATCCTGCTGGCTACCTCACGCCCATATTTTTGCTGCATATAGCGTTTGGCCAGCTTTTTCAGGGTCAGGCCCTTCTTATAGGTTACCGATTCCTCCGGGTTGCCGCAGGAGCTGCCGGTCCGGCTGCGCACTTCGATGAAAACTGTTACACCATTTTCCTCGGCAATAATATCTATTTCCCCCAGACGGCAGCGGTAATTCCGATCGACAATTTTAAACCCCTGGCTCTTCAAATACTCCGCTGCCAGTTCTTCACCGGCGCGCCCAGCTTGCTGCCGTCTTTCGCTCATACAGATCCTCCCGGCATGAATCCTTGTATCCTCATGGTGACCGGCTGCCTCATCGAAGGCAATGAGGTCCGGTTAACTTCCAGGCAAAATGCTTATTCTGAACTGCCAGACCCAACTTCGGCAAACCCTTTCAGGGCAGCTTAATCTATAATTCAAAGGCTGATCGAACTGCGCAGTAAGATTGAAACATGCCTTCTATTTTCAACATATACGGCACCAGAAAGACAATACCTGCAGGCTTTTAAGGTTCTAACAGAAAATGATTGTCACCAGTTTTTCTGCCGATCGAAGAGTTCTGAAACAGAAGGTGCCGCCGGTTCTTGATTGGTGCGGGCGGGGGGTTATACTTTATAAGAGCTTGCGCGTCTATTAAATAAGCATTCCTGTCTGGAAGCATGATGATACAAAAATGAGATAGGGGGAAGGAGATCATGAATTTAATTGTGGAAGAGTAAAGGAACGGCGATGTTCCGAACAGGGGCCGTGACTCCTGATGGCGTCAAGATGATCGGCGGTGCCGTATCCCTTGTTACGATGAAAGCCATATTGCGGATAACGGCGGTGCAGTTCGAGCATGATTCTATCTCGCGTTACCTTGGCCAGGATCGAAGCAGCTGCTATGCTCATTGAGAGAGAGTCGCCACCCTTGATCGCTTTCTGCTTATAGGCGCAGCTGCGGATGGGAAATCCGTCAACAAGAACAAAGTCAGGCTGGCAGGATAACTTTTGCAGGGCCCGATTCATGGCTAGCATGGAAGCGGCATGGATATTGAGGCGATCTATTTCATCGCGGGATGCGGAAGCAATTGCAGAGGATTCGGCTGTTTCAACAATCTGATCAAAAAGCTTCATTCTTTTCTCCGGGGAGAGCTTTTTAGAGTCATTAATGCCGGCCAGGATAGCATGAGGAGGCAGGATAACCGCAGCAGCTAAAACGGGGCCGGCTAGCGGCCCCCTTCCGGCTTCATCAACCCCTGCAATAAGCTTAAAACCTTTATCCCGGCAGTGACGTTCCTCTTTTAGCAGCCCGAACAGGCGCGTTTCTTCCTGCCTTAGTTTCTCCTGCCTTTTGGCGTAACGCTCCAGAAGGGCAAGTGTCCCCTTGCGCCCGTCTTCCCGCAAGCCCATCAGCTCAGCTTCTGAAAGAGTCTCCCTGCCATCTAAGTAATCTTTGAGATCCGCTATAGTCATTTCCCGAAAATTCATGGGCCGACCTCTTCTTCCTCCCACTCCCCGTCTGGAGCTTTTTCAAGAGTAAGCCGCCCCAGGGCGCCACCCTGGAAATCTTTAAGGAAAAGAGTTGAAGCCCTGTCATAGTCGACTTTGCCTCCCGCTATTAAACAGCCAAGCATTCTGCCAACCTGTTCGAGAATATCTTCCGGCTCTCCTGCCTTTAATCCGGCATAACGCTGCGCCAGAAGATCCATTCTTTCCTGTTCGAGATAGCTGGCTATAAGCCAGCAGGCAACTTCGTAGCTATCCATTCTGCCGACGGGCATAGCACCAACGGCTGCAAGCGGATACCCGGCCATTTCTTCTATTTTCGGCCATAAAACCCCGGGGGTGTCGAGCAGCTCTATTCCCGGCATAATCTTAATCCACTGCCTTCCCCTGGTGATGCCGGGCTGGTTTCCGGTCCGGGTGGCGGTACGGCGCACAATATGGTTGATCAGGGTTGATTTACCCACGTTAGGTATTCCCACAATCATCAGCCGGAGGGGTCTTTTCAGCCTGGCCGGGCAGATCTTTTCTTCCTGCTGCTTGAGGTAGCTTTTAAACTTGTTTAAGCTCTCTTTTTCGTGGACGCTGAAAAGAATGGCCTGCTTGCCCCGGTTACGGAAATAAGCAAGCCATTTGCTGTTTTCTTCCTGATCACCCCGGTCTGCTTTATGGAGCAAGACGAGATGATTCTTTCCACCGATCAATTTACCCAGGGTCGGGTTGCTGCTGCTGACAGGCACCCGGGCATCGATTAACTCAACAACCAGATCAATTATTTTAAGGTCGCTGCGAAGCTGCTCCATGGCTTTCGCCATGTTCCCGGGGAACCACTGTCCCTCCATTAAGGCTGCCCACCCTCGCTCCTGATCACCCTTGCTTCGAAGGGCGGCCAGAATACAAAGAATGCCTTTCCTTTTAACAGCTCTTCAGAAACAAACCCAACCCGGGGATCCCGGCTGTCCATACTGTTGCTCCTGTAGTCACCCAGCAGAAAGATATACCCGGGTGGGACCTCTACAGGGTCAAAGTCGTACATCTCGGTTCCCGGAGGCAGGTAGGGCTCATCTAGAGGTTCGTTATTCAGATAAACCTGCCCCCCGGAGATAGACACGGTATCGCCGGCTACCCCGATTATGCGTTTTATAAAATCGCGCCGAGGGTCGAACTCAAAAACAACAATATCTCCCACTTCCGGTTCACCGAAACGGTACGCGGTTTTATTGACCATTAACCGCTCATCTTCATGGAGTGTGGGATACATGGAACGGCCCTCGACAACAAAGACTTCCAGCAAAAATAAACGAATCACCAGAGCCAGCACAATGGCAATAAGGATCGAACGGGTCCATTCCCAAGCTTCTTTCCTGACGCTCATTTAGCTCATCTCCCAGTTTAAGCCTTTTTACCGGCGCTCTTTAATCCTGGCAGCTTTACCGGTGCGCTTGCGCAGGTAGTAAAGCTTCGCTCGCCGCACGCGCCCGCGCCTGACAACATCAATTTGGGTAATTGAAGGTGAGTGGACGGGAAAAATTCTTTCCACGCCGATACCGTAGGTAACGCGACGAACAGTAAAAGTTTCCCTGGCTCCACTACCCTGGCGCCTGATCACGACCCCTTCAAATGCCTGGGTCCTTTCGCGGCCGCCCTCAACAACTTTTACATGTACCCTCACAGTATCTCCGGGGCCAAACTGGGGTAAATCTTCTTTTATATTTCTCTTTTCTACTTCTTTTATCAGATCCATCTCGAGAACCTCCTTCTCAACAATATAACAAAAATAATATAATCAATTTCATTGATAGGCCGCTGGCAATATCTCCGCCTTTACCGGCCCGGATTTCCTGAACCTGAATCGCCTTTTTTTGAAAGCTCTTCAAGATAGGCGCGCTCTTCTTCTGTCAGCGCTATTCCTTTCAGCAGGTCCGGCCTGCGTTCAAGTGTATACTTCAAGGACATGCGGCGCCTCCACCGATCGATCTCGCCATGGTTTCCCGATAGTAACACCGGGGGGACAGCCATGCCTTCAAAAACCGGCGGGCGGGTATAATGGGGGTGCTCCAGCAGTCCTTCGGTAAATGACTCGTTTTGCGCAGCTTCCTCGGCTAAAAACCCGGGCAGTAGCCGGGCAACGGCATCTACTATCACCGCCGCAGGAAGCTCTCCACCTGTGAGGACATAATCGCCGATCGATATCTCCCGGTCAACCAGGCTTTCCCGCACCCTTTCATCCACCCCTTCATAGCGACCGCAAATGATAATCAGGTGTTTTTCAGCGGCCAGCTTTTGAGCCATGGCCTGGTTGAAAGTCTGCCCTGCCGGGCTGGTCAGGATAACCAGCTGTTTTTCCGCTTCAGAACATGCTTTCAGGTGCCTTACCGCCTCGAAAACCGGTTCCGGCTTTAAAACCATGCCCGTTCCCCCGCCATAGGGGGCATCATCTACCTGACGGTGCCTGTCATGGGTGAATTCCCTTAAATCGACCAGGTTTACTCTAATCAGCCCTTTTTCAACAGCCCTCCGGATCATGCTTTCGCGAAAAGGGCCGTCCAATATGCCGGGGAATATAGTAACCAGGTCAATTCTCATCTTCAAACTCCTTACAGTTCAAGCAACCCTTCAGGTGGATCAATCACTATTATGCCCGCTTTGAGATCAACAGATATGACGATCACTCTGGCGGCGGGTATAAGCGCTGTTTTCCCTGTATCATCGCGTTTCATCACGAACTGGTCGTGGCCTCCTGTAGCGATAATATTTACTATTTGGCCTAACTTATCACCGCCCGGCGTTAAAACCTTCAGCCCAAGCAGCTGATCGTGGTAGTAGCTTCCTTCGGGAAGGGCAACCCGGTCTTCTTTTCTAACAACCAGGAAGCTGCCTTTAAATCCCAGGGCCTTTTCCCTGTCATCAACGCCTACCAGGTTCAGCAGCCAGTATCGCCCGGACATTGCCACACTTTCTATGGTGACAAGGATGCGGCTATCAGGTAAAACCAGCTCAACCCTGTCCAGCTCATGGATCCTCTCTGGAAAATCGGTTAGAGGCAACACTTTTACCACTCCCACGTTACCGTGAGGCGACAGTACCTTACCTATAACTGCTTCATTATCATTGAACAATTTCTACAACTACCCGCTTGTCTTCCTTAACCGAGGCGGCGCTGACGACGGTGCGGATAGCCTTGGCAATACGCCCCTGCTTACCGATCACTTTGCCCATGTCATCAGGAGCAACCCGCAGCTCGAGAATAACAAGCCGGGCGCTGTCAACCTGATTAACTTCAACCTGATCAGGTTCGTCTACCAGCGATTTTGCAATCAGTTCCAGTAGTTCCTTCATCAATTCCGACCTCCAGTTACCTTACTTGTTCACCCCTGCCCGATCCAAAAGCGCTTTTACTGTATCGGAGGGCTTTGCTCCCTTGTCCAGCCACTCCTGGACTTTCTCAGCGTTAACTTCAAATGTGGTAGGTTTCGTAGTTGGGTTATAATAGCCGATCTCTTCAATAAAGCGGCCATCCCGCGGATAACGGGAGTCTGCAACTACGATGCGGTAAAAAGGTTTCTTCTTAGCGCCCATTCTTTTAAGCCTGATCCTTACTGCCATTTATGTCACCTCCAAGTTTATCTTTTATCTAAAAAGGAAAGCCTTTATGGCCCTTTTTCAGCCCTTTCATTGCCGTCTTCTTATCGACGGCGCCCATCTTTTTAAACATTTTCTGCATCTGCGAAAACTGGTTCAGGAGACGGTTCACATCCTGCACGGAAGTACCGCTGCCTTTGGCGATACGCTTTCTACGGCTGCTATTTATAATGGCGGGGTTAACCCTCTCGCCGGGAGTCATCGAACTGATTATTGCTTCAATCCTGGTAAAATTATTTTCATTCAGGGAAAGCTGTTTAAGCTCTTTCGGGATACCCATACCGCCTGGCAGCATCTCCATGATCTGCTCCAAAGAGCCCATATTTTTAAGCTGACCCAGCTGTTCGCGAAAATCATCAAGCGTAAACTGCTGACTGCGCAGCTTCCTTTCCATCTCGATCGCCTTATCCCTGTCCATCGTAGCTTCCGCTTTTTCAATCAGGGAAAGCACGTCACCCATCCCCAGGATTCGTGAAGCCATCCTGTCCGGGTAAAAAGGTTCCAGGGCGTCAACTTTTTCGCCCGTCCCGGTAAATTTGATCGGACACCCCGTTACCGCGCGAACCGACAGGGCCGCTCCGCCCCGGGTGTCGCCGTCAAGCTTGGTTAGAATAATCCCGCTTATACCGACCTGATCATTAAACGAAACCGCGGCATTGACCGCATCCTGACCGGTCATGGCATCTAAAATCATCAGGATTTCATCGGGCTTAACCTGGTCTTTTATCGTTCCCAGCTCGCTCATAAGCTCATCGTCAATGTGAAGCCGGCCGGCAGTATCAAAAATAACGGGATCCAAAGATTCATGGGCGGCAAACTTAAGCCCAGCTTTGCAAATGGCAACAGGGTCTGATTGTTCGAGCGAAAAAAAGTCCAGGTTTTCCGAAGCGCTGAGTTTTTTGAGCTGATCAACAGCACCCGGTCTGTAAATATCGGCAGCGACAAGAAGGGGTTTCTTCCCGGACCGGCGCAGGTGCACAGCAAGTTTAGCTGCACTGGTTGTTTTACCGGAGCCCTGCAGACCGACCAGCATAAATTTCGCCGGGCTCTTAGCCGGCTGAGCCAAGCTTTTATTCTCACTGCCCAGTAAGCGGGTCAGTTCATCGTTGACGATTTTGACAACCTGCTGGCCCGGAGTCAGGCTGGACATAACTTCTTCGCCTACCGCCCTTGCCCTTATTGAAGCGATAAACTCTTTCACAACTTTAAAATTAACGTCTGCCTCGAGTAAAGCCAGACGTATTTCGCGCATCGCCGCATCTACGTCCTGCTCGCTCAGTTTGCCCTTGCCGCGCAGGCGGCGCAGGGTGTTTTGCAGTTTATCGGCCAGGCTGGAAAACACGTTAATACACGCTCCTATTGCTCATTATTACTGCGTAGTTCCCGCACAATCTCTTTGAGACGCACCAACTCTTCCGGCTTCAGGCTATCCTGTTCGAGTAGCTGCTCAACCTCATATAAACGCTCAGACTGGTAGTTGTAGTGGGCATAAAGGCCCAGTTTTTCCTCAAATTTTTCAATCAAGGCCAGTGAACGGCGTATTAAATCATGGATGGCCTGGCGACTGATTGCGTACTCGGCGGCAATTTCACCCATTGAATAGTTGTCGCTAAAATACAAGCGCAGCACCTCTTGCTGACGCTGGGTCAGGAGAGGTGCGTAAATATCATACAGCAGGTTAATTCGATTTAGTTGATCTAACATTCAATACCCCTGTAAAGTATTTTTGCTTTACAGAGGGAGTATAGCAGAATTAGACTGAGAGCGCAAGTATAAGAAAACCAATTTGCCCGAAGGCATATGGCATTATCGCTAGAGGAGGCGCAGCCCTGCCAACCTGAAAGCATCAAGCGCCTTTTTATACTCGGCCCCGGTTATACGGCGGGTCAAAGGCTGGTATTCCCCGGCCCGGTAAGCAGGATAATACTGAGCCATCACGTTAACGGCACAGTTTGCCGACACCTCTCTTTTCAGAAAAGCGGCTACCTGTTCGCTTCCGGATATATTTTCAGGCATAACCAAATGCCTGACCAGCAGGCCGCGATAGGCAATATTATCTGCTGTGACCTGCAGATCGCCTACCTGGCGCTGCATCTCTTTTAAAGCTTCTCCGGCACGGCTAAAATAATCGTCAATGCCTGAATAAAGACTGCCTTCCCGGTTGCCGCCATATTTGAAATCAGGCATGTAGATATCAATAAAGCCCTCTAAAAGTTTGAGCGCGGAAGCATTTTCATAACCTCCGCAATTGTAGACTACCGGGAGGCGTAACCCCATCGCAGCAGCATTTCTAATCGCTGCTGCGATGGGGTAAAGATACGGCGTGGGGGAGACAAGATTAATATTGTGACATCCCCGTTTCTGTAACCCCATCATAGCTGCCGCAAGTTCATCAATGGTTGTTGGAGGGCCTGCCGCCACACCCCTGCTGATTGTCCAGTTCTGGCAGAAAAGGCAATCTAAATTGCAGTGAGGAAAAAAAATGGTGCCTGAGCCGCCTCTGCCGACAAGCTCTCTCTCTTCGCCAAAATGTGGGCCTGCGCTTTCAATCACGGCCCCGTCAGGAGCACCGCAGGCTCCTTTTTTGCCCGAAACCCGATCGACATTGCAATTACGGGGGCAGTAGGTGCATGAATTGAGCTTTGCCTTTAATGATGCAATCGCTTCGTTGAGCTGCTCTGGGTCAGCCCTGAGATAAACCGGTAGGGCATGATCATTCTTTTGCAATCAGACCACCGCCTTTCTGGTATAATGTTCTCAACTCCGGCCCCTGCTGTCAACCTCAGGCATTGATGCACGGGTTTCAAACTAATCGTTTTATTGCAGCGAAAGCAAAATTTGCCTGATAATGAGCGCTTTTTTACCGAAACGGGCAGGAAAGCCGACGGCATTTATTGAATTTTTAAGTTTGTGCTCAAACGGCCCGGATTATTCACACCCTGGAGGTTACAGCAATGTGGAACCCAAAATATGAAGCTATGGAGCGGGATAAGCTTGAAAAACTGCAATTTTTGCGTCTGAAACAAACCCTGGAAAAAGTATACCAGCTGGTGCCATTTTATGGCGAAGCCTTTAAAAAAGTAGGCATTGAGCCCGGCGATATTCGCTCTCTGGACGATTTAAATAAGCTTCCCTTTACAATAAAAGATGATCTGCGCGACAATTACCCCTATGGCCTTTTTACGGTAGATTTAAATGAAGTCGTCCGCATTCATTCTTCTTCCGGGACTACAGGTATTCCGACCGTCGTTGGTTACACGCGGAGCGACCTGGAACTGTGGGCCGAACTGATGGCCCGCACCCTTGCTGCCGGCGGCGCTACCAGCGATTCAGTGGTTCACATCGCATACGGATACGGCCTCTTTACCGGGGGATTAGGCGTACACTACGGCGCCGAAAAGGTGGGTGCCACAGTGGTTCCCATTTCGGGGGGACAAACCAGGCGCCAGGTTAAAATGATGAAAGACCTGGGCACCACTCTTCTGGCCTGCACTCCCTCTTACGCCCTGTTTATCGTGGAAACCATTGAAGAAATGGGGCTTTCCCCCGAAGAATTGCAGTTGAAAACAGGCGTCTTCGGCGCCGAGCCATGGTCTGAGAATATGAGACAGGTAATTGAAGATAAACTGAAGATCAAAGCTTTCGACATCTACGGTCTGAGCGAAATCATCGGCCCGGGCGTATCGTACGAGTGCCCGGCCAAAGCCGGGCTTCACCTGAATGAAGATCACTTCATTCCCGAAATTATCGACCCTGTCAGCGGCAGGGTCCTCCCTGAAGGAACAACAGGAGAACTGGTTATAACCACGATCAGCAAAGAAGCCCTGCCAATGATTCGGTATCGAACCCGCGATATAACCACCCTGACCCGCAATAAATGTTCCTGCGGCCGGACCCATGCCCGCATGGCTAAAGTCAGCGGGCGCAGCGACGATATGCTGATCATTCGGGGAGTTAATGTATTCCCTTCGCAGGTTGAAAGCATTCTCCTCGAAATGGGTGAAACGGCTCCGCATTATCAGCTCATTGTTGATCGTGTCGGCTCGCTTGACATGCTGCAGGTACTGGTGGAGGTTTCTGATGAACTTTTCTCTGACCATGTCCGCGGTCTGGAAAAACTGGAAAAGAAAATTCGCCTTGAAATTGATAACACTTTAGGCATATCGGCAGACATTAAACTGGTCGAGCCGAAAACAATTCCCCGCAGCGAGGGTAAAGCGCAGCGGGTCATTGACAGGCGTAACCTTTAAGGGCTTCAGCCTATATAGTTTGGTTATACTACCTGTAAAGGAGGAATTATAATGGTTAAGCAGATTTCTGTATTCCTGGAAAACAAGTCGGGCCGCCTGGTAAGGGTCGCCCAGGCTCTGGGCGAGGCAAATATTAATATCCGCGGACTTTCAATAGCCGACACATCGGATTTTGGCATCCTGCGCCTGATCGTGGATCAACCGGACAAAGCAGTGGCTGAACTAAAAAACAGGGGAGTAATGGCTACCGTAACCGAAGTAATTGCTATGGAGGTTCCCGATCAACCCGGAGGATTGGCCAAAGTTCTTGCCTACCTTGAAGCGGCGGGAATTAATATTGAATACCTCTATTCTTTTGTTGAAAAACAAAGCAGAGATGCTATTATTATGATGCGCGTCGAAAAAATTCAGGAAGCGCTGGCAGTCCTGGAAGAGAACAATATCCCGATTCTTAGCGGAGAACGCATCTATTCGTTGTAATCGAGGACTTTAGGAGATGAAATTGTAATGCAAAGTGAAAACCGGGCTGGAGTCGATCTAAACGCAAATAGCGGTGAATCCCTGGTAAACGTTTTTCGTTACGCTTATGCAAACAGCCCTTTCTACAAAAATAAATTCGCTGAAGCAGGCCTTAAGCTTGACGATATAAAAAGGCCGGAAGATATTCAGAAATTACCCTTCACCGTTAAAAGCGATTTACGCAGCGCTTACCCTTACGGTATGGCTGCCGTGCCGATGGAAAAAATTGTCCGTATTCATGCCTCTTCCGGAACAACGGGAAAACCGATCGTCGCCGGCTACACCAGTCACGACCTGGACCAGTGGGCTAAAGCAGTAGCCGCGCTGTGTGAGATGGCCGGGGTGACGAAAAGGGATGTAGCGCAGGTCTCCTTCGGATACGGTCTCTTTACCGGCGGGTTTGGACTCCATTACGGCCTGGAAAAACTGGGTGCCACGGTGGTCCCCTTCTCCAGCGGAAACACTGAGCGGCAGTTATCCCTGATGAAAGATTTCGGCACCACAGTCCTGGTCAGCACTCCGTCTTTCGCCATCTACATGGCCGAAACCGCCCGTGACCTCGGTTACGATCCTCTATCCTTCGGCCTTCGCCTCGGCCTTTTCGGCGGAGAACCCTGTTCAGAGGCAATGCGGGAAGAGATAGAAAAAGCCTGGGGACTTAAAGCGACCTCAAATTACGGCCTGACTGAAGTTGTCGGACCCGGTGTGTCGGGTGAATGCGGTGAAACGGCCGGCCTGCATATCCTGGAAGATCTCTTTTTCCCGGAAATTATCGATCCCCTTACCGGTAAAAACCTGCCTGACGGCGAAGCCGGGGAATTGGTCCTGACCCCGCTGTTTAAAGAAGGATTCCCGGTTATTCGCTATCGCACCGGCGATATCACCAGGATCATTCCGGAACCATGCCCCTGCGGCCGACCGCAGCGCCGCATGGATTATATAACCGGGCGCAGCGACGACATGATCATCATCAAGGGTGTAAATATTTTCCCATCGCAAATTGAAGAAATCCTGGCCGGTTTTGTGGAGGTATCGCCTCACTACCTGCTGGTTTTGCACAAACAAAAGGGCTTTATCAAGGATCTGGAAATAAGGGTCGAGCTCACCCCTGAAGGTTTTTCTGATCGTTTTAAAGATCTGGAAATTCTCGAGGGGCGGATCAGGCAGCGCCTGCGCTCAACCCTCTCCCTTGCTCCGCGTATCAAACTAATGGAGCCGAAATCGCTGGATAGAACTACCGGTAAAGCAAAAAGAATCGTAGAAAGCGAGGAATAAGCATTGAATGATAAGCTGGTGATTATGACCGGAAACGAAGCCATCGCCCGCGGTGCATATGAAGCCGGGGTTAAAGTTGGCACCGCTTACCCGGGCACCCCTAGCACCGAAATTCTCGAGAATTTAGCCCGCTATCCAGGAGTTAATTGCAATTGGTCCTCTAACGAAAAAACAGCGCTGGAAACGGCTATAGGAGCTTCGATGGAAGGGGCCCGCGTTCTGACCGCCATGAAGCATGTAGGCGTTAACGTTGCTGCCGATCCGCTGCTTACCCTTTCCTATACCGGGGTGGGCGGCGGCCTGGTGCTTGTTTCGGCTGACGACCCGGGCATGCACAGTTCACAAAACGAGCAGGATAACAGGCATTACGCCCGCTTTGCCAAGATACCCCTTCTTGAGCCTTCTGACAGCGCCGAAGCAAAGGATTATGTCATCTACGCTTTTGAGCTAAGCGAACGTTTTGATACACCGGTTATGCTCCGTTCCTCAACCCGTATCTCCCATTCGCGCAGCACTCTTCAACTCGGCCAAAGAGAAGAAAAAGAGATCGCCGGGTTTGAGAAAAACCCGGCCAAATATGTTATGCTCCCGGGTTATGCGCGACAGCGTCACCCGCTGGTAGAAGAGCGCCTGCTAGCCCTTGAAGCCGAGGCCGAACTAAGCCCGCTCAACCGTATCGAACCGGGTACGGGCAAAATGGGCGTGATCTGCAGCGGCGTTGCCTACCAGTATGCCCGCGAAGCCCTTCCGGAGGCCAGTTTCCTAAAACTTGGCTTCAGCCATCCCCTGCCGAAGAATATGGTCAGGCAGTTCGCATCAACAGTTGAGGAAATCATCGTTTTTGAAGAGCTCGATCCTTTCTTCGAGGAACAGCTTATGGCGATGAAACTGGAAATCCCGGTCAGGGGCAAAGCCCTGTTCGGACTGCTGGGAGAATTTGGCGCGGAAATGATCAGGGAAAAGCTGCTCGGTCACAAAGAGGAGCAGATCGAAGTACGTCCATCAATACCGGCCCGTCCGCCGGTGATGTGCCCCGGCTGCTCGCATCGCGGGGTCTTCTACACCTTGAAAAAGCTGAAGCTCAAGGTAATGGGCGATATCGGCTGCTACACGCTTGGGGCCCTGCCTCCGCTGGAAGCGATCGATTCCTGCGTCTGCATGGGAGCCAGTATCGGAATGGCACTGGGCATGGCCAGGGCAAACCCGGCCTCTGCTGCAGATACAGTTGCCGTTATCGGCGATTCAACATTCCTGCACTCAGGCATCACCCCGCTATTAGACGCGGTTTACAATAAGGCCCCCATCACGGTCTTGATACTCGATAACAGCACAACGGCAATGACAGGCCACCAGGAGCACCCGGGAACCGGGACAAGCCTGCAGGGTGAGCCGGCTCCGAATGTTGAGCTGGAGAACCTCTGCCGCTCTCTGGGCGTAAAAAGGGTCACCGTGGTCGAAGCGTTTAACCTTTCGCATTTACAAAAAACTCTCAAGGAAGACCTGGCTGCCCCTGAGCCTTCGGTTATTATAACCCGGCACCCCTGCGTTTTCCTGATCAAAGACTTTGATCGGCCGCCCGTTGTGGATGAAGATAGCTGTACCGGCTGCCAGGTCTGCATGAAGCTGGGCTGCCCGGCTCTAAGCTTTAAAGACGAGAAGGCGAAAATTAACAGCACAATCTGCAATGCCTGCGGGCTCTGCGAACAGCTCTGCCGTTTCGAGGCAATAAACCCCGCCGGCGGAAAGGCGGGTGATTGAAATGAAAAAAACTGACATCCTCATCGCCGGAGTTGGCGGACAGGGAACCATTCTAACGGGGCGCATTATTGCCGCCCTGGCAATAGCGGAAGGGCTTGATGTTAAGACCGCCGAGACCCACGGTATGGCCCAAAGAGGCGGCAGCGTAATTACCCATGTCCGCCTGGGCGAGAAGGTCTACTCTCCCCTGATCCCGCCCGGAGACGGTGACATTTTGCTGTCCTTCGAAAAGCTGGAAGCGCTGCGCTGGCTCCCCTTCCTTTCTAAAAAGGGCACTGTGATTGTCAATACCCAGGAACTGGAACCGCTTCCTGTTCTGACCGGTTCAATGGAGTATCCGGAAGGCATTCTCGAAGAGATTGAAGGAAAAGTTAGCCGCTTGATCGCCGTTGACGCTTTATCTGTAGATCCCGTCACTGAAAACCCGCGCATGGTTAATACATTTCTGCTCGGGATCCTGGCCAAAAACATGCCTTATGAAATGGAGAAATGGCTTAAAGTAATGGAAGAGGAAATTAAGGCTAAGCTGGTAGATGCCAATAAGAAAGCTTTCATGGCCGGCTGGAACCTGCAGTAGCGCTGCAATGGGGTTTTATTGCTGCCCCGTCTCGGCCGATGACAAGCCCACAGCGGACTTTCAACGTCAAGTTAACGCCTATGCCAGGCGCATATAATTTATAAAGCCCGGTTATAATCCGGGCTTTATATCTTTAAAAAGATTTTCAAGGCCCTGCTCATTTGCAAACCGATTGACAATAGACCTTAGATTGCTTAAAACCTGTCCATCCGGCAGTTCCCCGCCCTTTTCGGTGATGATCAGGTCAATCTTTTCCTTCGCTCTTTCCAGTATTTCCCTCTTTGCCTCCGAATCGCGGGCGCTCTTACTGCGCCTGTCTATTATTTTTGAAGGCGTGTAAGGCTCCCTTTTAAACCAGCGGTAGGTGTGCTCTTCTTCAAGGTAGACTCCGCCCGGGCCCAGTCTTTCAATCAGCTCGACCGCCAGGCATTCGGGGCTAAAATCAATTCCTCTTCTTAAGCGCAGGGCCATCCCGCAAATTTCATCATCAATAACCAGTTTTTCCGGGCTGAAGCATCCGGCGAAGGAGAGAATACCGGGCCCGGTAACCAGGTTGATATCGCTCTGGGCCGCTACGGCTGCGCCCAATGCCGTTTCAAGGCCGGCCTGGGCATCAACAACTGTGGAATCGCTAAGAGCGGCAAAGGTCTGGGTGGGAAGACCAAGGGCTTTCCCGATTGAGGCAGATGCAGCGCCGATCATGACCGCTTCCACGGCGCTGAAAGGGGTCGTTCCGTACCGCATATCAAACTGAACCGGAGCTCCGCCAAAAATTACCGGGGCTCCGGGGTTGGCACACTGGGAAAGCACTATCCCGCTTAAATTTTCGGCAATATGGACGACCAGGGAACCGGCCAGGGTCACAGGGCTCGCCGCTCCGGGCATGGGCAGGGAGACTACCTGGGCCGGCAGCTTAAACCGGGCGCAGTCAATGATATTGGAAGAGCTGATTTCACTCCATTTTAGCGGCGGCGAGGGACAGACATCAAATATGGCCATCGGTTTCTCTTCCAGGAGCCGGTATCCGCCCCTGACAGCAGCAAGGAGATCCCGCATCACCCCAAGGCCAGGAATACTGAAAGCCCCCGTCACAACCGGCTTGGCCGAGTATTTTAAGGCCAGGTAAAGACGGAAACAATCGCCAAGCTGGTTTGGAATATCGTTACAGACCAGGGCAGTCGATTGCAGGGAGATGTTGGGAAGTTTATCGCAGATCCTGGCCGCCAGCACCATGTCAAGAGAAAGTGACGGCCTGATCGTCCTGCCATCCCGATCAAGCACGGAAACCACGGAAGAGCCGGGAGCAAAATTTAATGCAGAGCCGCCGATGACACAGCTCTTCTGCGCCTCGCGGTCATAAAGTACCACCCCGGGGGGAACCGTTTCCAGGGACCTGCGGACCAGATCTGCTTTAAACCTGGCCCTCTTGGTTCCGAAATCGACTATGGCTCCGTTTTCTTTCAGTATTTTCAGGGCCCTGGGTGATTCGAAGCGGGCCCCGCTTTTTTCCAGCACCTGCAAAGCCTTTTCGATAACTAGATCTACCTGGCCCGGCTCAATTAAAAAGCCGTTCCGGCAGTCCGGGATATTGGATCGTTCCAATTTACTGAATACCCGCTTTCCTCCGGGGTAGAAAGTACTCTTCTAAGCCCTCAAAATAGCAAACCCAGCCGGCCAGTTTAGTTCTTCTCTTTTTTCACGGTCGGCTCCATCGCCACAGCGCGCCCGTTTAACAGGGAGGCGACACCTACATCATAGTTGTTATGGCTGCCGCCGCAAATTGGACAGGGTTGATCGGGATCAACGGTTCGCTTCGGTTCGGTGTAACTGTATACACCGCCTTCAAAATTACGCAGCACCACCCTGTTCGGAGACTGGCTGATCATGTATTGCGGCATTACCGGTATTTTACCGCCCCCACCCGGTGCGTCGACACAAAAAGTGGGCACTCCGAAACCAGTGGTATGACCGCGCAGATTTTCAATTATTTCGATACCGGCCGACACTGAAGTCCGGAAGTGCTCAATGCCCTGTGAAAGATCACACTGGTATAGATAATAGGGACGGACCCTAATTTTCAAGAGCTCGTGGCTCAGTTTCTTCATCAATTCCGGGCAATCGTTAACCCCTGCCAGAAGCACAGATTGGTTGCCCAGGGGTACGCCTGCATCAGCAAGCCTGGCACAGGCTGCAGCTGATTCAGCAGTTATCTCAGAAGGGTGGTTGAAATGGGCGTTAAGGAATATGGGATGGTAGCGTGACAATATATCGCAAAGCTGATCGGTAATCCGCTGCGGCATCACTACCGGGGCGCGGCTGCCAAAGCGGATTATTTCCACGTGCTCGATTGCATGCAGCTGCTCCAGAATATGCTCAATTAAATCATCCGAAATCAAGAGTCCGTCTCCGCCGGAGATAAGAACATCCCTGACAACGGGGTTACCGCGCACATATTCCAGGGCAGCGTCTATTTGCCCTTTAGTTTTGGCCTGATCCGTTACCCCTGCCATTCGGCGACGGGTGCAGTGCCGGCAATACATGGAACACTGGTCTGTCACCAGGAGTAAGACCCGATCGGGATAACGATGGGTTAGCCCGGGAACGGGAGAATCAACATCCTCGTGCAAAGGGTCAGTCATATCCGACCCTGCCCGGTGAAGTTCAGGCTCAGTTGGGACTGCCTGCAAACGAATGGGGCAGCGGCGGTCCTGCGGATTCATAAGTGAAGCATAGTATGGGGTTATCGCCATACGAAAGGCCTGCAGGCACTTTTCAACACCCGCAGCCTCATCTTCATTCAGCTCGATTACCTCTCGCAGCTGCTCAAGAGTGGTAATCCTGTTGCGCACCTGCCAGCGCCAATCGCTCCATTCTTCGGGCGTTGCATCTTTCCATAAAGGTATTTCCCGGTAATCACGCATTACAGCAAAGCTCCTCTCCAGATTGTCTAGTTTTGATCATTAATTTTCCTTCAATAAGGGCATTTCATATACCACTGAATCGCTGCTAAAACCGATCTTTTCATATAGCCTATGAGCAGCCTGATTACTTTTTAACGTGTTTAACTCAAGCCGGCATAAGCCCAGATCCCGCGCTATCTCAACCATATGTAATATCAGCTTTCGCCCCAGTCCCTGGCCGCGGTAATTTTCAGCAACAATAAGATCTTCAATGTGACCGTACATTTGATCGGCCCAGGTGGAATAATGACCCTGGTGCAGGCTGCCGGTACCGACCACCATGTCTTCAGAGAGAAGGACAAACACCAAAACCCGGTCGGAATTTTCAAGGGCATAGCGAAAGCTTTTTTTAAAAACCGCACTGCTGCCTTTATTGCCATAATAGCGGGCAAGCTGTTCCCAAAGGGAGCAAACTTCATCTTCATCTTCAGGGCCAGCCTGTCGGATACTCATACTCAGTTCCTTTCTCTGTCCGTATACATCATCCTGCCTGTCATTCTACCAAAATCCTATGGAAAGTTAAAAGGTTTTACTGCTATTTTCCGATTGGTTTAATCAAATCAGGACTGTTGTTGACCGGCTTGTTAACCATGGTCGAAACGGGATATACGTTAAGCTCTTCTGAGGGATAGGGTTTTAAAAAGCCTGCAACCGAGTCAGGCGGCGTTGCGGGATCCAGCCAGTCCCGGTAATCTTCGGGTCTGATAATAACAGGCATCCTTTCATGCAGATCCTTCAGGAGCGCATTGGGACCGGTGGTCAGGATAGTGCAGCTTTCAAGAGATTCTTCACCCTTTTCCCAGCGCTCCCACAAGCCGGCAAAAGAAAAAGGGGCCCCTCCCTTAAGACTGACATAATAAGGCTGCTTCGCTTGGCCCGACTTTTTCCATTCGTAAAAACCGGAAGCCGGGATTAACAGCCTGCGTTTCCGGTAAGCGCTGCGGAAAGAAGGTTTTTCGGCAGCCGTTTCGGAACGGGCATTGATCATTCGAGACCCGATTGCCGGATCATCGGCCCAAAAAGGGATCAAGCCCCAGCGAAACAGGGATGCCTCTCGTCCGAGATCATCAGCAGATGCTCGAATACCGAGGATGTTTCTTCCCGGGGCAACATTAAAATGCGGCTGCAAATCTTCACGGATCTCCAACTGGTAGAGCATCTCCAGCACATGTTTTTCCGTTGCCAGGGCAAACCTGCCGCACATGATTACTCACCTCGATGATATAAAGGTTTTACTCTTTAGCATCATAAAAACCAAGGTTGAAACGATGGATGCTTGGCACCCCGGGGGGAACAAAGGCAACGCGCTCCCCGCCTGTAAGATTGGTAGAAAGGGGTTGAATGCTGCGGTTGATAAAAACCGCTTCCACTTGCTCAGCCGGAATGTCAAGCTTATCTCTCAATTCGGCAGCCGTCAGGGGGGCTTCACTCTTATAGATCAAGGGAAAAGACCAGCCCCTTTCATTGAAAAGAGAAAGCAGTTTGCCAAAGGCACGAACTTCAACAGTTGCCATGCTTAATACACCCGCTTTCTTTTATTGCAATCTCCCGGGTTGGCAGAATGGCTTAGCCGGGCCTGTCCAAAACAATCAGGGCGTCAACTGCAACAGGCTCCCTGTCCCTGATAATGATCGGGTTCAGATCAATTTCTGCGATCTCCGGGTGCAGCAGGGCGGCGCTACTTACCGCCTGCAATATCGACCCAAGTGCTCGCTGATTAACAGCAGGCAAACCGCGGTATTCGCCAAGAAGGGCCGCCGCATTAATACCGGAAATCATTTCAACTGCATCAGCAGGCGAAAGGGGCGCGATTCGAAACACTCTATCCTCTAAAGCTTCGGCAAAAATACCACCCAGCCCAAATAGAACAGAGGGTCCGAAACCGGGGTAACGAGCCATCCCGGCCATCACCTCCCGATCGCCATGGATCATCTTCGCTACCAATACAGGGATATCCTTCCCTGCAGCCTCGATCACTTTCGAGTAAGCTTTTTCAAATGCATGGCTGTTATTTATAGCAAGTTGAACCAGACCGGTTCCTGTTTTATGCGTAATCTCGGGCGAGCAACCTTTCAGCACAAGGGGGTAACCGATAGAATCGGCAGCAGAAAGCGCTTCTTCCAGCGTGAAAACAAGCTTTTCTTCGCCAAGCGGAACCCCGTATGCCTGGAGCACCGCCTTGGAGCTATATTCATCAAGCGCTTCCTGCCCTTTGGCGACAGCCTCAGCAATTATAGCTGAAGCTTCTTCCGACCTTGGCGGCAGCTCAGGTTTAAGGTAGGGTTCTCTCTTTTGAATCTTACCGTATCTATGCAGGGCCAGCATTCCGCGGGCAGCCTTTTCAGGACCGTCAAAAACGGGAATACCGCTGTCCTGGTAATAGGCGGTGTAATTATCTTCCCGGCCAAAAAAGGAAGAAATCACCATGGGAATACCGTGCTTAAAAGGCAACAAGACCGGCTTGGAGAGATCGCGGTCGAACCTTTTTAGAAGCTCTCCTTCGGAAAGCCCTCCTGTTACAGGGCCTAAGTGGGGGTAGATCGCTTTCAGGAAACCTGAGCTCATCAGGCCGTGCATAACGATACCGTCCACTTCGCCGCTTTCCATGACCAGCTCGGGTAAGGTGGTACTCAGCACTTCGGCATCCATATGAAAAGTGAGGTCTACCGGATTTGCCGCCGACCCGTGCGGAGGAATTACTTTTTTTATGCTATCGTGCAGCTTTCCGGAAAAAGGCGGAACATCAAGCCCGCCCTCGTTACAGATATGCGCCATTGCTGTGCCGGGTCCGCCGGAGTTTGTCAATACTCCGATGCGCCTGCCCCGGAGCGGAGGCTGGTTGGCCAGTACCCAGGACTGGTTATAAAGTTCTTCAACTGTATCAACCCTGAGTATCCCGCACTGGCGAAACAGGCCGTCATAAATGAAATCCGGACCGGCCATCGCTCCAGTGTGGCTGGAACCGGCCCTAGCACCGGCAACCGATCCGCCCACGTATTGGGCGACAATGGGCTTATGAGGGGTAATTTTGCGGGCTGCTTTAATAAACTTGCCGCCATCTCTTATTCCTTCTATGTATAAAGCGATTGCTTTTGTTTTCTCATCCTCGCCGAGATATTCAAGGGCATCAGTCAGATCAAGATCAGCCTCGTTGCCTACACTAATTGCCTTACTGAAACGAATACCGCGCCGGTTTAGATAAGGAAGGGTTTGCGTGATATAGGTGCCGCTCTGAGAAACCATTCCGAGAGGGCCGGGCTGGGGGCTGATCGGGGCGACCGTGACATTAAGCGGCAGGGAGCTGTTGATGACCCCCATGCAATTGGGTCCGACAAACCTGATCCCGTGTTTTCGGGCCACCTCTTTAAGCAGTTTTTCCAGCTCTTCTCCCCCGGGGCCTGTCTCCCTGAATCCGGCAGTGATAATAATCGCTCTTTTGGTGCCTATAGACCCGAAATCATCTAGGATCTTTACAACCAGGGGCGCCGGCAGGACAAACATCACCAGGTCGGGAGCTTCGGGCAGGTCAAATGCGGATTGGTAGGCCTTGTAGCCAAAAACCTCGCTATCGCGGGGATGAATAGGGTAGAACGGCCCTTTAAAACCGTCCTGGACAATACTTAAAGCCTGGATAGTTCCCATCTTCATAGGATTATTGCCGGCGCCAACAGTGGCTATCGATTGCGGGTTCATAAGCAAGTGAAAAGGGCTTGTTTTCATTGGTCATCGCCTCCAGCGTTAAAATTCAAGACAATTAGGCTATTTCCTGCAATTTTTTGCTTCAAAAAGGCAAAACCGGCTGCATTGTAGAATAATAAAAGTGCCTGAACCTGCGACAGGCAAATTCATCCCTGTTAGACGGCAGGCCGCTTTGCCGGGCTGATGGGAAATATACCTTTCAGTTTGCAGCATTGAGCAGTGGCATGTTGTAACGTTTGAGTTTAAATATTCAGTAATGCGGCATAGTACACACTTAGAAAGGGTGGAAGCATGAAACTATTTGAACCGATTACAGTAGGCCGGTTGGAGCTGAAGAACCGGATTTGCATGCCGGCAATTCATCATTGTTATACTCCCGATGGATTCGTCAACGAACGGTTGATCAGGTATTACGAGACCAGGGCTAGCGGGGGCGCCGCCCTTATCACTGTAGGAGGATGTACAATCGACATGATTGGACCCGGTCCGATGATGATCGGGGCCCATGACGATCAGTTTATCCCCGGGCTGGCCAAGCTGGCCGAAGCGATAAACAGCAAGGGGGCTAAAAGCGCCGCCCAGCTATACCAGGCAGGCCGATATACGCATAGTATCATGACCGGTCAGCAAGCTCTGGCGCCATCGCCTATCGCCTCGCGTCTGACCCGTGAAACACCAAAAGAGATGAGCGCTGAAGAAATTGAAACTGTGATTGACAGCTTTATCGCTGCCGCCATCCGGATCAAAGAAGCCGGCTTTGATGCCGTTGAGATAATCGCCAGCGCAGGCTACCTGATCTGCCAGTTTTTATCGCCAATCACGAACCAGCGTAACGATCAATACGGCGGTTCCTGGGAAAACCGGGCCCGTTTCGGAAAAGAAGTGATCCGGCGTACCAGGCAGGCCCTGGGCCCCGATTACACCCTCATTGTGCGCCTCTCCGGCCATGATTTTATGCCCGGCAGTAACGGAAACCTTGAAGCGGCCCGCTTTGCCGCTGAGTTGGAAAGCGATGGAGTTAACCTTTTCAACATTACCGGAGGCTGGCATGAATCCCGGGTACCGCAGATTACCGGCGAACTGCCCCGCGGCGGGTTTGCCTACCTGGCGCGGGGAATAAAAGAGGCAGTGCATGTTCCGGTAATCGCCAGCAACCGCATCAACGACCCGCATACTGCAGAGCAGATTATCGCTGAAGGTTTCGCCGACCTTGTTAACATGGGACGGCCGTTAATTGCCGACCCCGACCTGCCGGCGAAAGCGGAAGCGGGAAAACCGGGCTCCATAAGGCGCTGTATCGCCTGCAATCAGGGCTGCCTGGACATGGTTTTCACGCTTCAGGACGTTCACTGCACTGTCAATCCCATGGCCGGCCGGGAAGATAAAATAACCGTAAAGCCCGCAGACAAATCGAAAAAGATCCTCATCGTCGGCGGGGGACCCGCCGGTATGGAGACAGCCCTGACTGCAGCAAAACGCGGTCACCAGGTCACCCTCTGGGAGAAAGGACCCCGCCTGGGCGGGCACCTGACCTATGCTGCCATGCCTCCGGGCAAAGAAGATTTCCTGACCTTACTGCACTATTACGAGCATGAACTGCCTCTTTACGGGGTTGACATCTTTTTAAACCGTGACGCAAAGCCCGGGGAAATAATTGATTTTGGCGCCGACACCACAATTATTGCCACCGGTGCCGGCCCGGCCGATCCTCCCTTCAAGATCAGTGAACCGGCGAAGGTAATCAGCGCCCTGAAAGTTCTCGACGGCAGTATTGTTCCCGGCCCAAAAGCAGTTGTCATCGGCGGAGGTTCAGTTGGCTGCGAAACGGCTGCTTTCCTCGCTGAAAGGGGAACATTGAGCGCCGGCATGCTCAAATTTCTCTTTGAAAATAACGCCGAAGAACCGGACGCTTTAAGAGAGCTTCTTTTAAAAGGCACCCATGAAGTGACCCTGGTTGAGATGGAAAAAGGCATCGGCAGGGATATCGGGATCAGTACCCGCTGGGTCGTCCTGCAGTGCCTCCACCGACGCAGGGTAAAAGTCCTTGATCAGTGTCAGGTTATGGACGTTACCGCCGAAGGGGTGCTGGTAGAAAAAGATGGCAGCGCTTCGCTGATACCGGCTGACAATGTAGTTTTAGCCATCGGCGCCAGGGCGGATAAAAGCCTGATTGAGGAGCTGGAAGGTAAAACCGGTGAACTGCACGTTATTGGCGATGCCCTGAAACCGCGCAAACTTACTGAGGCTATTCGGGAAGGTTTTGATCTGGGGCGCTCGGTTTAGGCGCGCCCCTTTGCGAAAGAACTACCAGCGCCAGCCCTAATAAGACCATGGCTGCCCCGGGAAAGAAGATCGGGCCCGGCTGCTCCAGCAGTATAAACCAGGCCAACAGTGAAGCGCCAACCGGTTCACCCAGAAACAGAAGAGAGATCAGGGTGGCGCTAAACCTTTTCAAAGCCCAGTTGAAAACGCTGTGCCCCATGATTGTGGGAATAATGGCCATGGCGACAAAAAGCATAAATGTGAAGCCCGAATAAGGATAAAGGGGCGTTCGCGTTGTTAACGCTAAAACGGTGAGCGCCGCTGCCGCTATGCCGTAAATCATAAAAGTATAGGGCAGCGTTGAATAGTTGGCCCGTAATGAACGCCCCACCATCAGGTACCCTGTCATCATTACAGCACCAGTCAGGGCCAGCAGATCGCCCGGCAGGGTTCCTTCCCCGGCCTGGAAACTGCCGCCGCTAATGATAATCGCCCCGGTCAGGGCTACGAGCGAGCCTAAAACGGCCCGGGAAGAAATTGCTTCGCCGAAAAAGACCCTGGAAGCGACAATGACAAATAGGGGATGCATGGAGACAAAAAGGACCGAGTGAGCGACCGAGGTCATCCCCAGGGAGGCAATCCAGGAGTAAAAATGGCCGGCCAGAAAGAGGCCTCCGGCAACAGCCAGGCCAAATTCCTTCAGGGTGAGGCTTTTGAACTCAGCCCTTTTTAAAATCAGGGTAGGCGGGGCAATAATCAGGGTTGTAAAAATTAACCGGTAGGCGGCAATGATCAGGGCCGGAGCCTCGGCGTATCGAACCAGGATCGCGCTGAAAGATATGGCCAGAACGGCCATGGCAAGAATTAAAACTGTCAAAAGGGGAAGGCGCTTCTCGCTGATCAACTGCTTGCACCGCCTCTTACTGATCTTTAATAAAATCTTCCGTCATCTGATAAGCCTGGTGGTCAGAATACTGCCGGGGAGGATGTTTTGAAAAGAAAGCTGAAGGACCCTCGAGCACCCCTCCCACTTTCCGATCCAGGGCTACCTTGCAGCACCTGATCGTATCAATGGCTATCCCGGCGGAATTGGGCGAATCCTCAACACTGAGGCGCAGCTCCAGGTTGATCGGTATGTCGCCAAAAATCTGTCCTTCCATCCTGAGAAAACAGACTTTGTTATCTTTCTGCCAGGCCACGTAATCACTCGGTCCGATATGGATATCACGATCGGCTAACCGCTTTGCCGCTGCCGACTGGACCGCTTCAGTTTTCGAAATCCGCTTGGTGCTGAGGCGTCCCTGGTTTAGCATATTTAAGAAATCAGTATTTCCGCCTGTATTGAGCTGGTAAGACCGGTTCAGCTTAACTCCCCGTTTGCTGAACAGTTCAGCCAGGGCCCGGTGCAATATTGTAGCTCCCAGTTGCGACTTAATATCGTCACCGATTAGGGGAATATTTTTCTCTTTAAACCTTTTTTCCCAGGCCGGGTCGCTGGCAATGAAGACCGGAATGTTATTGATGAAAGCCACCCCGGCCTCGAGGGCACATTCAGCGTAAAAGCGGGTCGCTTCTTCTGAACCGGCGGGCAGATAGTTAAGCAGGACTTCTGCCCCCGTATCCTTCAGCACCGAGATAACATCTTCTTTTTCCGGCTCAGGCAGCTTTGCCGGCAGGAAGGAAAAAGCGGGTTCATATTCAAGCATATGCGCTGAAACGCCGTCCAGTATTTTGCCCATCCTGACCAGGGTTTCGCTCCCGGGTAAATCGGGCTGGAACACGGTGGTACAATTTGGCGGAGCGAAAACGGCCTGATCGATAGTTTTGCCTACCTTGCGGGCATCAATATCAAATGCGGCGCTTATTTCGATATCAAAGGGCTTGTAACCGCCGATGTCCCAGTGCATTAAACCGACTGCGTCATCGCCGTTTTTATCCCTGTAGTAATGTATTCCCTGATACAAAGCGCCGGCGCAGTTACCGACGCCGACAATAGCGCATCTTATCTTCGTCATTTGCTACCCTCTTCCTGCGTGATGCAATTATTCTCGATTAAATATCCAGCCATAATTATATCGCAATAAATGGTTTTATGGGAACAAAGTTAAGAAAGCTTTTAGATATATGTTAAAATTACTGGGAGGATACATACCGGTAAGGACAAATTATAAAGAGAGGGAGGTAAAATAATGTCTGAAAAATACAGTTTGATCGCAAGAACCGAAGCGATGGAGATTAACAGGCTGGAAACTGAACCTTTTGGCACCAATGCTTACATGGTAAGCTGTCGGATGAGTGGATCCTTCCTGCTGGTCGACGCCCCGGGCAGCGCAGCCGATATTATGGCCCATCTAGACGGAAACGTGCCATGCCTGATTGTTATCACCCACGCTCACATGGACCATCTAACCGCCCTGGAAGAAATCAGCGCTAAGCTGCAGGCTCCGGTAGCGGTTCATGGAAATGATGCAGCCGGGCTGCCGCTTAAACCGGAAAGAATCTTAAAAGATGGGGATATCATCGAATGCGGCAGTTTGAAGTTAAGAGTGCTGCATACTCCCGGTCACACCCCGGGCAGCATCTGCCTTTATATACCGGGATATCTCCTGTCAGGCGATA
>SLPH01000199.1 GCA_007132095.1 Syntrophomonadaceae bacterium
AAAATCAGCTGTTCCGGTTTTACTTTCAGCTTCTCAGCCAGGGCGCTTTTCAGGTAGTAACCGCTGCCGTCGGGGTAATAGTGCAAGCTTTCCAACCTGCCGCGCAGGGCCTGAACTGCTTTCGGCGAGGGTCCGAGAGGATTCTCGTTCGAGGCCATCTTAATTACCCCGGTCAGGCCGAGTTCTCTCTCCACTTCTTCGATCGGTTTTCCAGGCTGGTAAGGTTTAATCAACTGCAGGCATTCTCGCATCGGGGGCTTTTTCACTGGTAACTCCTCCACTCTTTTCTGTATCCGCCAAAAAGTATATCACTATTCCGGCGGCCGCCGTTTAAGAGGCTTAAAATTTATTTTACCATAAACCTTGTAATCTCCTTCAACATCTGCTATAATGCCAAAATAATAGATGCAGGAAAAGCTTTGAAGGGGATAAAAGTTTTGATCGTCCGACCAGAGAGGGGCTTCACCGGCTGAGAATGGCCCCCGGAAAGTCAAATCCATAAGCCGCCCCGGAGCTGCTGCGCTGAAAGTGAACCGCTAGGCGCAGCCGGTTAGAAGCCGTTATCTTCACACGAGGGGTCCGGGATTACCCGGGCAACGAGAGTGGTACCGCGGATAAAGCCCGTCTCTCCTACATGGAGAGGCGGGTTAATTTTTTTCAGGCGCAGTCAGGCGCTGCGCCGGGGAGGTTACCGGTATGACAGTAGTGTGGCAGAGTTTTTTCGCAGAGAGAACAAAGCATATCAAGGGATCACAGATTCGACAGTATTTCGCCCTCACCGAGCGGCCCGAGGTTATATCCTTTGCCGGAGGTTTTCCCGGAAATGAATTTTTTCCCGGTGAAGACATTGCCCGTTCCCTGAGCGAACTGGCAGCCGAAGATACAATCCAGGCCCTGCAGTACAGCCCCACTGAAGGGATCCTTGACTTAAGAAGCCTCCTTGCGGCGAAAATGAGCGCCAGCGGCGCAGCCTGCAGCGCGGAAAACCTGCTTATAACAAACGGCTCCCAGCAGGGACTTGACCTGCTCAGCCGGATCCTGATCGATGAAGGCGAACCGGTATTGGTTGAAGAACCGGCCTATATTGGCGGCATGAGCGCCTTTAAATCATATGGGGGCGTACCGGTTGGAATCCCGATGGATCTGGAAGGCCCTATTCCGGCCCTGCTTGAAAAAACTGTCCGCCGCTTGAGAGGGGAAGGAAAAACCCCCCGCCTTTTCTATTCGGTGCCCAATTTCCAGAACCCAACCGGATTGACTACCAGTTTAAAACGCAGGAAGGAGATCCTGGCCCTGGCGGAAAGGCATAACCTGGTTATTATCGAGGATAACCCTTACGGCGACCTTTGTTATGAAGGCAGCGTTCCTCCTTCCTACATGTCGCTTGACCAGGGCGGAAGGGTGATCTACCTGGGCTCTCTATCCAAGGTGCTGATTCCGGGAATAAGGATCGGCTGGATGGCCGGACCGGAAGCGCTGACTGAAAAAGTGGCCCAGGCTAAACAATCTGCAGATCTCTGTTCCAGTTCACTGGGGCAGCAGCTGGCTTACCGTTTATGCCGTGATGGCTATGTTGGACGGCATACTGATAAACTGATTGACCAGTACCGCCGCAAAAGAGATGCCATGGTTAACGCGATGGAGCGCTATCTCCCGGCAGGAGTCAGCTTTACCAGGCCAAAAGGCGGCTTTTTCATCTGGGTTCAGTTCCCAGACTGCTACCCGAACAGCAAAGAACTGCTTGACCTGGCCCTTAAGCGCCATGTCGCCTTTGTGCACGGCGAGGGGTTTTCCAGTAACGGCGGCGGCCGGCACAGCGCCCGGTTTTCTTTCAGCCAGCCCATCGAAGAGGAGATTGTCAGGGGAATAAAAAGTTTAGGCCAGCTATTGGCAGAAATTGAAAAAGAGTGCCGCTGCGAAGAGAAGGAAAGAAAAGCGGTATAAGAGCTCCCTTTTCCGGCTTCCATGCTGTATAATGATGCTTAGAAAGGACCTGTTAAATGACATCACTTGTGATCGTTGACAGCGGAAGCGCCAATTTGAGCAGCGTCTACAAGGCTGCCCGGATGGTATCGTTAAATCCCACCGTAACTGACGACCCGCGCGTTATTGCCAGAGCAGATGCCCTTATTTTCCCCGGCGTAGGATCATTTGATCATGCCGCCTCTAAGCTTTCCGGCAAAGGACTCCAGGAAGTTTTACTCCTCGCTATCGAGAAAGACAGACCTTTCCTGGGTATCTGCCTGGGGATGCAGCTGCTCCTTCCTGCCAGCGAGGAATCGTTTGAAACCGGGCAGAGCGGCAGGGGCCTGGCTGCAATTGGCGGGCTGGTTAAAAAATTCCCTTCCGGCCTTCCTGTTCCCCACGTGGGCTGGAACCGGGCTAAGCCGATTGACGGCAGCCTTCTATTCAGGGACCTGGAAGAAGGCGCCTACTTTTACTTTACCCATTCCTATTACGCTGAACCTGACCGGGAAGAAGTTATTCTGGCCAAAACAGAATATGGCTTCAGTTTCACTTCAGCAGTAAATAGGGGCAACGTCTACGGAGTGCAGTTTCACCCTGAAAAGAGCGGCCCGGCAGGCTTGCGATTGCTCGCCAATTTTGGTAAGATTATAGCCGATCCTCAGTAGCACATACTTCTTTGGCAACAGGAGATTATACAATGCTGGCAAAAAGAATAATACCATGCCTTGATGTCCGGGACGGAAGGGTCGTGAAGGGAACCCAGTTTGTTAACCTGCGCGACGCCGGAGACCCGGTTGAACTGGCCGATTTTTATAACCGTGAAGGGGCCGATGAACTTGTTTTCCTGGATATTACCGCTTCGGCGGAAGGCCGCCGCACCATTATCGACGTGGTCAGCAAAACAGCGGAAGTTGTGTTCATTCCCTTAACCGTAGGAGGCGGAATTGATTCGCCCGACTTTATCCAGGAACTGCTCCAGTGCGGAGCCGATAAAGTGTCGCTGAATACTGCCGCCCTGAGAGATCCGGACCTGATTTCAAGGTCGGCGGAACGTTTCGGCAGCCAGTGTATCGTTGCTGCCATTGATGCCCGCAGGGTAGATAACCTTAAACCGGGAGAAACGATGCGCTGGGATGTATTCAGCCACGGCGGCAGGACCAATACCGGGCGGGACCTGATAGAATGGGTCAGGGAGACCGAGCAGCGGGGGGCAGGCGAAATACTGCTTACCTCCATGGATGCGGACGGGACCCTGGCCGGGTATGACAACGAAATGCTTGCTGCTGTAACAGATGCGGTTAGCATACCGGTGATCGCTTCCGGCGGGGCCGGAAAACTGGATCATCTTTATGACGCTCTTACTATCGGCAACGCCCATGCAGTACTGGCGGCGTCGATTTTGCACTTCGGCACCTATTCGATAGCCGATATCAAAGAATTCCTGGCTGAAAAGGGACTGCCGATCCGGCCGGTAAGGGAAGCGGATGAACAAGAATAGTTAAGAATAGTAAGGAGAGGTTATGTGATGAAAGAGCAGGGAACTTTTCGCGTTAAAAAAGGCATGGCCCAAATGCAAAAAGGCGGCGTGATCATGGATGTCACCACCGTCGAACAGGCCCGCATCGCCGAAAAAGCGGGAGCTGTTGCTGTTATGGCGCTGGAGCGCGTGCCGGCAGATATCCGGGCGGCGGGCGGAGTAGCCAGGATGGCCGATCCCGACATGGTACTAAGGATCATGGATGCGGTTACAATACCGGTTATGGCCAAAGTGAGGATAGGCCATTTTGCCGAGGCGCAGATTTTAGAAGAAATCGGGGTTGACTATATTGATGAAAGTGAAGTGCTGACCCCGGCCGACGAACAGTATCACATCAACAAGCATCTCTTTACTGTGCCTTTTGTCTGCGGAGCGAGGGACCTTGGTGAAGCGCTGAGGCGCATTTCCGAAGGGGCAGCGATGATCCGCACCAAGGGCGAACCCGGCACCGGTAACGTTGTCGAGGCCGTACGCCACATGCGCAAAGTGATGGACCAGATCCGCCAGGTAGTCGGAAAAATTGACGACGAATTGGTTGTAATGGCCAAAGAATTGGGCGTTTCCCTTGAACTGCTCAAAGAAGTGAAAAAAGAAGGCCGCCTGCCCGTAGTTAATTTCGCCGCCGGCGGTATCGCCTCTCCCGCTGATGCTTCGCTGATGATGCAGCTTGGCTCCGACGGCATCTTTGTCGGTTCGGGTATATTTAAATCAGAAAGCCCGGAAAAAGTTGCTGACGCTATCGTCCAGGCTACGCTGCATTACAATGATCCGAAAGTGCTGGTCGAGGTTTCAAAGAACCTGGGAGAAGCAATGCCCGGCCTGGAGATGTCCACCCTGACCGAAGCTGACCGGATGCAGGAACGAGGAGTTTAAGGTAGATGAAAATAGGTGTGCTCGACGTTCAGGGCGCCGTATCTGAACATATCAAACATCTGGAACTATGCGACGTAGAAGCAGTTGCTGTAAAAACTGAAAAACAGCTGAACCAGGTTTGCGGATTGATTCTGCCCGGAGGCGAGAGCACCACGATCGGCAGGCTGGTTGAGCTTTTCGGCCTGGCCGATGCAATCAGGGAACGCAGCAGGGAAAAGAGCCTCTCCGTATTCGGCACCTGCGCCGGGATGATCCTGATCGCTAAGGAAATAACCGATGGCACCACAGGGCAGCCAAGCCTTGGCTTGATGGATATTGCCGTTAAGCGTAACGCTTTTGGGCGCCAGCGGGAAAGTTTCGAAACAAGCCTGCGCTTTAAAAGCCTGGATGAACCGCTCACTGCGGTTTTTATCAGGGCCCCGATTATTGAGCGGGCCGGCGAAGGCGTGGAAGCCCTGGCCGAAATGCCGGAGGGAACTGTTGCCGCCAGGCAGGGCAACCTTTTGACCACTTCCTTCCACCCCGAGCTGACTACTGATTTAAGGGTCCACCGCTTTTTTATCGCCATGTGCGAGGAAAAGGCCTAACTGCAGAACAGTTTACCCCAGGCTCATTATTCAACGACAAAAACCTCTCACCTGAGAGGTTTTTTGATCCTGGCTAACCCTGACCGGCCTGCCTCCAAGGCGAGCTAATCGTTGGGATGCGCCGGCCATTGCTGCCGCTCATACGAAATGTAACCGGCTCACCACATTACTCCCACTCTATTGTGCCGGGGGGTTTGGAGGTGATGTCGTATACGACTCGGGCAGCTTCCGGTATCTCCCCGGTGATGCGGGCGGAAATTTTCTCGAGCAGCTCCAGGGGCAGCCTGGCCCAATCGGCTGTCATGGCATCCTCTGATGTAACAGCCCTGATGGCGATTACCGGCCCATAATGACGATCATCACCTTTGACGCCGACTACATTAATGCCGGTGAGGACGGCAAAGTACTGCCACAACTCGTCTTTTAACCCGGCCTTATCTATTTCCTCGCGGAAAATGGCGTCAGCCTGCTGCAGCAGCCGCAGCTTCTCTGCTGTAATATCGCCGATGATACGCACCGCCAAACCGGGTCCGGGAAAAGGCTGGCGCTTGATCATGCCTTCAGGCAGGCCCAGTTCAGCGCCAACCAGGCGCACCTCGTCTTTGAAGAGTTCCCGCAAAGGCTCGATCAGCTCAAAACCGAGTTCTTCGGGCAAGCCGCCCACGTTGTGGTGCGATTTGATCACGGCTGCCCCGTTTACTGAACCGCTTTCAATAACATCAGGATAAATTGTGCCCTGGGCCAGGTAAGCAATATCGCCCATGGAGAGAGCTTCCTCTTTGAAAACGTCGATAAACTCATGGCCGATGATTTGCCGCTTCTCTTCAGGATCGATAACCCCCTCCAGCTTTTTCAGAAACCTGTCCCTGGCGTTAATATGAATAAACTGGCCCCTGAGACGGCGGCTGTAGAGCTCGGTTACCTGCTCTGCTTCGCCAAGCCTCAGCAGACCGTGATCGACAAAAATAAAGACGGCCCTGTCAGCAAGAGCCCGGTCAAGAAGAAAAGCGACAACTGACGAATCGACTCCACCGCTAAGAGCACAGACCACCCTCTCTGTTTCCCCCACCCTGGCCCTGATGTCGGCTACCTCTTCTTCGATAAAGCTGCGCGGGGTCCAGGAACCGCTGCAGCCGCAGACATCGTAAAGATATCTCTGCAGAACCTCGCTTCCGCCGGGGGTGTGGACCACTTCGGGGTGAAACTGGAGGCCGTATAATTTGCGGGAATCGTCGCCGATGGCAGCGAGGGTTCCGTTTTCAGAACGGGCCAGCACCTTAAAGCCGGGCGGAGGCTCGAGGACTTCGTCCTGGTGGCTCATCCAGCCGCAGCAGGCGGCAGGATCGCCGAAAATGCCGCCTGTGAAAAGAGGGTTCGGTTCTACCACGGTAAAGGGAGTCCTCCCGAACTCTGAGCGGCTGCCGCGGACCACTTTGCCGCCCAGCTGCCTGGTTAACAGCTGCATGCCGTAGCAGATACCCAGCACCGGTATACCGCTTTCAAAAAGGCCGGGATCGCTCTGTGGAGCCCCTTCGCGGTAGACGCTGGCCGGGCTGCCGGAAAGAATTATCCCGACCGGTTTTTGCTCCAGCAGCTCTTCCAGCCTTGTATTATAAGGCAGGAGTTCGCAATAAACGCCCAGCTCCCTGATCCTCCTGGCTATTAGCATGCTATACTGTCCCCCGAAATCGAGGATAATAATTTTTTCGCGATGCGCTCCAGCGTGCGGCTTACCTTGTTCCTTCATCAGATTTCACCTCGGTTTAGCCTGTTCAGGCTTTATTTAAAGCAGGGGCTTAAGTATTTCTTCCAGGTCCGGTTTGCCGATTTCCTGCAGTTCGTAGCCGAGGCGGATCGCCGGTTTATCCAACTTCAGGACGCGCCTGAGATCGATTGGAGTTGCTACCAGCACAATTTCGGCATCGGTACGGTTTATCGTTTCTTCCAGTTCTTTAATCTGCTTTTCGCCGTAACCCATGGCCGGGAGCAGCCGGCCAATGTGGCTGTACCTGGTGAAGGTATCCCTGATCGAGCCGACGGCAAAAGGTCTGGGATCAACCAGTTCGGCTGCCCCGTATTTCTTAGCCGCAATAATCCCTGCCCCATAGGGCATTTCCCCGTGGGTAAGGGTTGGACCGTCTTCTACGACAAGAACTTTTTTCCCTCTTAGCTGTTCCCCGTTTTCGACAGTGATCGGAGAAGCCGCTTCAACCACGCGGGCGGAAGGGTTGACCCTGCCGATGCTGTCGCGAACAGCCTGGATACCGGCCCCGTCGGCAGAATCAATTTTGTTAATCACCACCGTATCAGCCAGGCGTAAATTTGTTTCACCGGGGTGATAGAGAACTTCATGGCCGGGACGGTGAGGATCAACCAGGGTAATGTAAATGTCAGCGTCGATAAAAGAGATGTCGTTATTGCCTCCATCCCAGATAATTACGTCTGCTTCCTGCTCCGCTTCGCTGAGGATGCGGCCGTAATCGACGCCGGCATAAACTACAACGCCGCGATCGATATGCGGTTCGTACTCTTCCCTCTCTTCAATAGTGCAGTCGTGAAGATCGAGATCGGCATATTTGGCGAAACGCTGAGAGATCTGCCGGGTCAGGTCGCCGTAAGGCATGGGGTGGCGGATGGCAACCGCTTTTTTACCCGCTTGCTTTAGAATATCGCATACCTTGCGGGTAGTCTGGCTTTTGCCTACACCGGTTCTGACCGCGGTTACGGCGACAACCGGCTTATTCGATTTAAGCATGGTTGATTTTGCTCCGAGCAGGTGGAAATCGGCTCCTGCGGACAACACCCTCGAAGCCTTGCTCATCAGTTCATTGTAAGATACATCGCTGTAGGAAAAAACAACCTGATCGATATCCTGTTCGCGAATCAGCTTTTCCAGTTCTTCTTCCGCGTAAATCGGAATGCCTTCAGGATAAAGTTTCCCGGAAAGGGCCGGAGGGTAAACTCTGCCTTCAATATCCGGAATCTGGGCTGCGGTGAAGGCTATTACCTGAAAAGCGCTGTTTTCGCGATAATAAACGTTAAAGTTGTGAAAATCGCGTCCGGCGGCCCCCATGATGACCACTCGTTTTTTCATTTTCCAGACCTCCCTGGTGATTTGCTTTTTTGATCCCGCT
>SLPH01000103.1 GCA_007132095.1 Syntrophomonadaceae bacterium
AAATGGGTTTCTTATGAATTCAGTATGAAACAAGGAGAGCAGGTGAATGGATAGATGAAACTGGAAGGAAACTGTCTCACTACCGCAATGGGGATTATGCCCCATAAGGATATTGACAGGGCCCTGGAATTGGCGCTCACCCTTGATATTCCCTACTGGCCCCAACTGCCTAAAGTTAACTTTTACGAGGATATGTATGCTCAAATCTCCGAACATTTTCCGGGTATCAGCCTTGACCTGGAAAAGCGGATGGTTCGCTTTTCGCTGGACCGGTTCTATGAGGATCTTGAACTATTCCTGCAGAACTGGGAAGAAGAGTCATATTTTCGCCTATCGCCGCAGTATTCCGTTGTTTTTCATCGCTTTCTGGAGCTGGATCTAACTAAGTACAGGCATGTGCGGGGGCAGAGTATCGGTCCGGTCAGTTATGGCCTGAAGATTTTGGATGCTGAAAACAAGCCCATGATTTATTACGAAGAAGTAAGGCAGATAATCTTCGACTTTGTGGCGAAGAAATTACAGGCCCAGTTCAACGAGATGAAAGCGGTTCATCCGGGCTCTTTTGTATGGGTCGATGAGCCGGGCCTGGAAATGATCTTCATGGCGATAACCGGCTATACCAGTGAAAGGGCGGCAGCAGATTATCGTTCATTCTTACAGCAATTCCCCGGGCCGAAGGGAGTCCATCTCTGTGGAAATCCGGATTGGTCTTTTCTGCTGCAGCTTGAACTTGACGTTCTTTCCCTTGATGTCCTGGCCAGAGGGCATATCTTCAGCCGATACAGCGAGGACATCAGGTCTTTTTTAGACCGCGGCGGAATTATTTCCTGGGGAATAACTCCCACCCTGACCGAGGATTATGAAAAAGAAAGCGTTCAGTCCATGATCGATATGACCGAAAAGCTCTGGCAAAGCCTTGATGGCGCCGGAATACCATATGAACAGATATTAGCGCAGGCCTGGTTTGCCCCTGCCCGCTGCTGCCTGGTTAACCAGGACGGTGAGGAAACAGTTGAAAAATCGTTCCTCATGCTGAATGAAGTGGCCGGTCACTTTAAAAGCAAGCTCTGATAAATTTTGCACTGCTGTTCACTATTATCCTAAAAAGCTCCCCGGGCTGCTTCCCGAATTCCCATCCGGGTCATAATTTTGATAACCGCCGGTTTCATGATTGTTATGCCTGTGGCAATATACAATAATCGAATCCGGCGGTTATTTATTTTCTGGAAGGCCGGTTTGTTCCTGAAAAGAATATTCAATTTCAATTAGCAGTGATAAAAACTTGCCAGCATTGGCATTCTGGCTCCCAAGCAGTTAGAATGTAGGTGGGCGTAACAGCCCTGCTCAGGTTTAACAGGTTGCAGCAAACCGCTATCCATGATCAACGGCCCGGAGGGAATCCTGTGTTGTCCGACAACATAAAAAGCAGAATCAAACCAAATGGCCCGCCGCTGAAATGGGCGGGGGGCAAACGATGGCTATTGCCCCACCTTAAACCGCTTTGGGCCCTGCAATCGGGTAGACGCCTGGTTGAGCCGTTCTGTGGCGGTCTTTCTGTAACCCTTGGCTTAATGCCTGCGCGAGCCGTTTTAAACGATATTAATAGCCATCTGATAAATTTTTATCGCTGTCTGCAGGAAGGCCTCGTTGTCGAAGAGCAGTTGTATAATGAAGAGGTCTTTTACTACGAAAGCAGGAAGCGGTTTAACAGTCTCGTCAGAAAAGGGTTGGCTGACTCAAAAGAGGCGGCAGTTCTATTTTATTACCTGAACAGGACCGGTTATAACGGACTCTGCCGCTTTAACCGGAAGGGGGAATTCAATGTTCCCTTCGGCCGATACAAAAAAATAAAATATTGCTACGATTTTTTACCCTACCGCGATCTTTTAAAAAACTGGAGCTTTCTAACAGAAGATTTCACCCGAATTGACACCGATAATTCTGATTTCATCTATGCCGATCCGCCATATGATGTTGAGTTTACTGCATATTCCCGTGAGGGCTTCGCCTGGGAGGACCAGGTCAGGCTTGTAGAGTGGCTTGACCGGCATTCCGGACCGGTCGCTCTTTCGAATCAGGCCACGGGGCGCATTTTAGATCTTTACACTGAGTTCGGGTATAGCATTCAATTCCTTGAAGCGCCGCGTAAGATCAGCTGCACAGGAGACAGGACTCCGGCCCGGGAAGTCCTGGCAGCGAAAGGTTTTTTGGTTCAGGCCTAACAAATCGACAGAAAAATTCTTGCAGGATCAAGCTTCTCCCGGAGAGAAGTAACTCTGGTGCATTTATTGCGGAGGTGTTTGTGTTGGTGAAAAATGATAACGGCAGCGGCGTCGACGCCGGGACTGATGTAACCTGGTCATTTAGCGATGAAGCGGGGGCAGGCGTGCCCTGGGGTCCACACGAGCTGCCGCTCAGCCTTGAACTTGAAGGCGTCTCTATTAAGGTAGACGGAGCAAAGGGTCGCTATGCCTACCGGAGAGAGGGAGCCGGTGATAGTATTGGCAAGCAGATCCTCGCGGAAAATAGCAAAATAAAGCTCAGTCCTGCTGAGCCTTTGAACAAGCCGTCTCCTGTTTGCGCGAACCTTTTAATTGAACTGAGCAGTCCGGCTGTAATTCAGCCAAAATCTGCGCAGACATTATACCTCGCCTTCCCTGTTGAAATTGCGGTGCTGCTGGAACATGGTCGCTCTGAAGATTACCTGCTGGATATATTCTCCCTGGTAAAAGCAAAATATACCTTGTATGGCGGAGTGAAAGAGGGGATGGTCTGCAGGCACTGGGCCAGTGAAGTCTATACTGAAATCCCTAACCTGAACCCGCTGGAACAGGGTGTTTTGAAATTAACAGTCAGCAATCTAGGCAACCGCTGGGCAGAACTGAATAAAGCCGTATTTAGCGCTTATGGGATGAAACTTTTTTATGGCCCCGGGATCGTTTCATTAACCGCAGAGATTAAAATTATTAATGAAACTTTTGCGGAAACCTCTTTTAAAGAGGGGCCCCTGCAGGATGGCATGGCCCGGGGCACTGAACTTTATAGCGCAAAGCCGCTCAGCCAGCAGGGAAAAATTGTGATGGAGGAGGGGTATTAAATGCCCGAATTCCTGCATAACATCATATATGGCGATGTCACCTGGATGAACCTTATTACTGCTGCCGTGATCCTCTTCCTGGCCATGATCCTGTCAAAAGTTTTATCCTTACATCTTCGCCGTTCATTAAAAGATAAGATGGTCAAAGAAAACCTGGAATTAATGGCCAAGGTTGTGACATATGGAATTCTGATCATTGCCTTCGTTTGGGTTTTACCCACACTTGGGCTTGAGCTGTCCGGACTAATGGTGGCCGGGGGAATTTTTGGGCTGGCAATCGGTTTTGCCAGCCAGAGCATTATCGGCAACCTCATATCGGGCCTGTTCCTGATGGGAGAACGGCCTGTAAAACTCGGCGATTTCATTGAGGTTTCGGGCAATATGGGCGTTGTTGAAGATATCCAAATCATCTCAACAACGGTGCGGACCCTTGATGGCCCTACAATTCGGATTCCCAACGAGATGGTTTTCACATCAAGCATTACAAACTATACCAGCATCCCGATCCGTCGCTTCGAATACGAAATCGGCATTAGTTATGCTGATGATGCTGAGCTGGCAATTCAGATTATCAGGGATATCATCAAGGAACACCCTATGGCTTTGCTTAATCCTGCGCCCCAGGTTTATGTTGATGGCCTGGGCGACAACAGTGTTGATATCATCGTGCGAATCTGGTCTCCCTCTTCAGCCTGGTTCCCCGTTAAGATGGAACTTCTCTGGAAGATGAAAAGAGCAATTGAAGCTGCAGGCATAGAAATACCATTTCCCCAGCGCGTTGTCTGGCAGGGCGATAAAGGGGAAGAAAGCTGACTCCTTTAATGGAATTTGCCTTTGGCCGGCGTTAAAGCAGCTTGGAACCGCTATTGTTTGCGGCTTATAAAGAAGGAAAAGTGGCCTCCCGAACTGGGCGGCCACTTTTTTTAAACAGGCTTTAGTCTGACTAACCCGGTTGTAACCTTGCCCGCCAGGCTGTTCTACCACGCCGGTTCGACGATGCCGGTGGCGGTTTGCCTGTATGGCATCCAGGCCAGGGCAAAAAGTCTTAGGTGAATATCCTTTTTAAAAGGCTTGACTGTATACTGCTCCAGCTCTTCAGTCATCGGATCCATTGAAGCGTTAAGCAGGTCGGTTTCACGCCGGAACTCCGCTTCCAATTCCTGCAGCCTGGCTTTGTTGGCCTCCAGCGTTTCTGCCGCCCTCCTGGCATCCTCCTGGCTCCTGGTGACCCTCCCCGCTCCCCTTGCTGCCGTGGTAGCCCGGCCAAGCGTAGAAGCGTTAACCGGCGATTTTCCAAGAAAGGATCCAAGAATGGTAGCCCCAACTGAAATAGCGGTCTGGGTTTTATGCTGCCTGGCCTGATCATGACGGCTCTGCACTGTCTGCTCGCTGCGTCTCACCCTGTCTTCAAGAGTGGCGATTCTGGAGTTGTATCTCTGGCGCAGTTTTTCCACGGCCTGGTCGCGCTGTTCACGGGCGACCTGCTGCAGCCTGACCCTGAAGTCCCGCTCTGATTCGCCAGGCTCGGAAACCTGCTTGAAGAGCTTGCTCTGCAAGAGTTCAATGTGCTGGTTGCGGAACAGCCAATCGACATACTCACGAGACCAGGCGGTATAGCTGGTCGGGTCCCCGCCCGCAGGTGGAAATTTCTCGAACAGCGCCCCGGAAACGGGGCTTGAATCCAGTGCGCTGAGAGGCAAATTAATTTCCTGTGCGTTTTGCCAGTCAACAGGGATTATACCGTCTGCTACGGGGGCGGCCAGGTTAACCTCCCTGCTTTTCCTCAGGTTGATCCTGTCATTCACATAGTTCACCTGGGCGCTGCCGAGCAGCATGGGCCGGTAGAATATTTTTTCCTCTCTCCCGACATCCCTGCGCAGTGGAACAAAGGTTTGGGTGATCCGGGGAGGCAGAAGCGGCGCACCCGACTCCGGAACCCTGGAACCGGTCGCCCCTGAAGCGACTGGAACGGCTGGCGGAGCAACCGCTTCAGCTTCCCGGGCAGGAAAAGCTTCGGGAGCAGCCTGAGTCATGGGCGCTTGCCCCGGGTAGGGTTCCATTGCCGGCGCAACCGGTGGATCCGGTTGCGGGGAAGATGCAGCTCCCGCAGGGGCTGATAAACCATCCCTGTGGGGATCCATCAGGTCTCTGATCTGGTTCCTCGTAAGCGGCCCCCGCAGGTAAGACATGCACCACCTGGTTTCAAAAACAACCGGAACATCCTGGTGCACGTTGTTCATTATGAACACTCTCTGTCCGAGGCCGGAGATCGTTTTTTCTATTTCGCTGCGATTAAACTTGGCTCCCTGCGCAGCTGTAGCTCCGGCCAGGCCGTCAATCAGTCTGGCCTTGTCCCTTTCTGTCTGCAGGCGTCCTATAAACCATGTGCCCGTATTGGCCAGGCCTTTATAGTCGAGGTCAACCGGGTTTTGCGTGGCCAGCATGATCCCCAGGCCGAAGGCTCTTGCCTGTTTGAGCAGAGTGAGCAGCGGCATCTTGGAGGGGGGGTTGGCTACGGGCGGGAAAAAGCCAAAGATTTCATCCATATAAAGCAGGGCCCTTAAGCTGGTTGTGCCGGTTTGCGAGCGGGTCCAGCTTAAAATCTGGTTAAGAAGCAGGGAGACAAAAAACATGCGCTCGTTATCGCTTAAGTGGGCGATGGTAAATATTGAAGTTTTCGGTTTGCCTTTTGCTGTGTAGAGGATGTTGTCTATATCCAGGGACTCTCCCTGAAGCCAGGCGGCGAAGCTTGGTGAGGCAAGTAAATTGTTGAGCTGGGTGCCCAGGGTGAACCGATCTTTTGAGGGGAAGAAAGATTCCAGGTTCATAACCCCTACCTGGCTGAATGGCGGGTTATGGATCTGCTGGATCAGGGCGGCCAGGTCAAGGTTTCGGCTTTCCTGCCAGGCCTGGTGCAAAATCGTGGAGATCAGGATGTGCTCCCTGCTGTTTATCGGGTCTGCGCTGATACCGATCAAACCTAAAATGCTGCTGGCAGTACCACTGACCCGGTCCAGCAGCAGCTCACTGTCTTCAATTATCGCGGGCGGCGGAGCGGTAAATGAATTGAGGATAGAGACAGGAATACCTGCCGTGCTTCCGGGTGTGTAAATTACAAATTCAGAGGAATCTTTCAGAAACCGGATTCTCTCGCCATCCTGGCCCCAGGAGGCAAGCCCGTTTCGCCACAGGTCAGCCTGCTGGGCGGCAAAATCGTCAGGGGTCATTTTTTTCCGGCGCGCCTCGTCTTCGTTAATCCAGGGCCTGAAATCTTCCGGCCTTAATTCTGGAAAAGTGAGCAGCATGTTAGTGAGGTCGCCCTTGGGATCAATCACAATTGAAGGGATGTTGTCCAGGGCCGCTTCTTCCAGGAGCGCCATGCAAAGGCCTGTTTTTCCGCTCCCCGTCATGCCGACACAGATGCCGTGTGTAACCATGTCTTTTGAGTCATAAAGGAGCAGACCTTCACCCGGCTGCCTGGCCGCGGGATCATAAGGCCTGCCTAGATAAAATACGCCCAGCTTTTCAAAATGCTCCATTTTTTTAGTCCCCTTTCTTTCCCTGCCCCATAAAACGACCTGTTGATACCGGGTAAAAAACATTCTTTCAGCACATAAAAGTTGTGCGGGCTGATATAGCTAATTTATATATTAAACAAGAATTACAATCTTCCTGCCGACAAGTCGTCAGGCTTTGTCTTATTAGCCCCGGCGGCAATTTACGGATCCCTTATCTCTTCAATCTCCATCGCAAGTGCGTTTTAAGATGAAGGCGCAACTGCGATCGGGCATTAGTGAAGATGGGTTATAAAATTGTTATGGCCCAGGCGCTAGCGCCAGTCATATTAAAAATTATAATATATGCAGGAGCAATTATTATAATCGAGAATATATAAACAGTAGCTATCAAGGCTAAATATTATCACAAGGAGTGGATTGGATTTGAGTGTCAAGGTTGGGCAAAAGGCCCCGGAATTTGAAGCCAATGCTTTCGTTGACGGTGGTTTCAAGAAAGTTAAACTCTCTGACTACAAGGACAAGTGGGTTGTGCTCTGTTTCTACCCCGGCGATTTTACCTTCGTCTGACCGACCGAATTGGCGTCAGTTGCCGCCAGGTATGATGAACTGAAAGAACTTGGTGTAGAGGTACTGTCCTGCAGCGTTGACAGCCAGTTTACCCACAAGATCTGGCAGGAAGTTGAGCTTTCGAAGATGGTTGAGGGAGGCGTGCCCTTTCCCATGCTCTCCGATACGGGAGGTAAAATCGGGACCCTTTACGGGGTTTACGATGAAGAAGGCGGGGTTAATGTAAGAGGTCGCTTCCTGATTGATCCAGATGGGGCAATTGTGGCCATGGAGGTGCTAACGCCGCCTGTCGGCCGGAATTTTGCTGAACTGGTCCGCCAGGTTCAGGCTTTCCAGCATGTGCGTAAAACCGGCGAACCTACCCCGGCAGGCTGGCAGCCCGGCAAAAAAACCCTTAAGCCCGGCCCCGACCTCGTGGGCAGGGTTTGGGAAACCTGGAAAATTGGCGATTGATCGTGGAGAAGACAATGTATCAATTTTACTGCTTTCCTGCCTGAACAACCTGTCGAAAAGCGAAAGCGTGGCTTTCCGAGAAGAAGATTGAGTTCGAGTATGTCAATATCCTGAAAAACCCGCCTGCCGAAGCTGAGCTGGAGAAGCTGGCCGGATGGGGTGGAACAACGGTTAAAGGGCTGCTCAACCCTAAAAGCGCCGGTTTTAAAAAGCTGGGTGTGAATTTGGCTGAAATAAGCGAAAAACAGGCGGCTGATTTGATCCGGGAAAACCCCAAAATTATGCGCCGCCCCCTTTTCACGGATGGGGAAAGGCTTGTTGCCGGCTTCAGCCCGGACGGCTTTTCCGAGCTTCTTGATCGATGATTGCCAGGTAAATATGCAATAAAAAACCGGACCGGTTCAAGTCCGGTTTTTTTTTTGAGGGGATGTCCGGTAAA
>SLPH01000087.1 GCA_007132095.1 Syntrophomonadaceae bacterium
AGGTTCGGTGTCGTCTCCATGTGCATCGGTGGAGGCATGGGCGCCGCCGGCCTTTTTGAAATGGTATAATCACCTGTAACAGTCCGGCTGATCCATACGGCCGGCCTGTTACAGGCAAACGAATAGGTAAGTAGCAGCGCCCTGCTTAAATAACGGCACTTCCTGTGTTATTATTAATAAGCAGGCGCTGTTTTTTGCTTTTCAGCCATCCAGTTTTTCCCGGGCCACTCGATCGGCAGCTCGGTGCGCTACACTAGAACCGGCAAAACGTTTAAGGAAGTGATCTGACATGGTCCCTGAAATTGAGTTAACCCGGCGGATTGGAAAACTTCAGCAGGCTTTGCAGAAAGAAGAGATAGCCGGGGCGCTGATCATCCAGCGGGCCGACCTTTACTACTTCAGCGGCACCGGGCAGAACGCTCATCTATTTGTACCCTCCGAGGGAGAAGCGACACTTCTGGTAAAAAAATCAATGATCAGAGCTGGCGAAGAAAGCTCGCTTAAAGAGATCAGGCCTTTTGAAAGCTGGGACAACCTTAAAAAAACGGTTACGGATAAGTTAGATAAAGGCTCAAAAATCGGGCTGGAACTCGACGTGTTACCGACCAATCTCTACTACCGCTATAAAAAACTATTTCAGAACTGCCATATTGTTGACATCTCAAAGAGTATTCGGTTAATCAGATCGATCAAGTCCGATTATGAACTGGCCTTGCTCGGAGAGGCGGCGAAAATCAGCGCCGCCGTGTTCGAGCATGCCGGCTCGTTGATCAGGGAAAATTTGAGCGAAATTGACCTGGCCGCCGGGCTCGAAGCAAAAGCGCGCTCGCTCGGCCACCAGGGTGCCGTACGCATGCGCGGATTTAACCAGGAGCTCTACTTCGGCCATATCATGTCCGGCCCAAGTGCAACAACAATAAGCTTCTTCGACGGGCCTACCGGTGGTTCGGGCCTCAACCCCTCCTATCCCCAGGGTGCAGGCCCGGCCCTGATCAGGCACGGCGACCCCATACTGGTCGACTTCGTCAGCATTTTCGACGGCTATATGATCGACCAAACCCGGATTTTCTGTATCGGGGAACCGGCTCCTCACCTAAAAAAAGCTTATGATCAAGCCCTGGAAATCAGAAACACCCTTGTTAAACGAGGTAAACCGGGGATAAGCTGCGGGGAACTATACAATGATGCTTTACAGGCTGCCGCCGAAGCCGGTTTGGAAGACTATTTCATGGGCTATATCCACAAAGTACCCTTCGTTGGCCATGGGGTAGGCTTAGAGCTTGATGAACTTCCTGTAATTGCGAAACACGTTCAGGAACCGCTCCGCGAAAAGATGGTATTTGCCCTGGAGCCAAAGTTTATTTTCCCCGGTGAAGGAACTGTAGGCATAGAAGATACCTTTGTTGTAAAACCGGAAGGCCTGGAAAGGCTGACCCTGACCGGAGACGAACTGGTTATTGTTTGAGATAAAAAGGAAGCAACAGCTTAGGATCGTGCAAAGCTGTTGCTTTTTTTCCGTGAGAGTTAAACTAACTCCCGGTGATTTATCAACCTCCACCTGCTCCCCCGCAGCCAATCAGGGCAAACAGGGCTGCAGCAGCGATAAGAAAGGGGACTAACTTAACCATGTAGCGCACCGGTTTCACCTCCCTTTGCCGTTAACAGGTTTACCCGCTCTGGCTAACACCTGTATCCGCTTGAAACTTAGATGCTGCTAACCGGGACTACCTTTTTTTGAAAAATATATGATAATTATAATTGAATTCTAGATATTTTTCTACCCATATACGGCAGAACTTATACCCGGTTCGGCTATCTTTTCTACCCTTACTGTTCCTTTAAGTCAACTACTTATGTCGACTGAAAAAAGTTTTTTTTTACCTGGAAGCCCTATTTTCCAAGCTTGCAAATAGGCAAATACCTGTTCTATTAACACTATGCACAGGGTTATCCACAGGCTGGCACCATTCAAAGCCGTCATAATCGCCATTATACACAAATTCCGAACGTGGTAACCATAAGATCCCCTGGAAAGAAGCAGCTTGAAATTGGCACAGAAATTGTTTTTTGCCACCATAAAGCTTTCATTTTGAAAAAAGATTGAGGGGAAAAAATACGAGCAGAAAAAAAGGGATATTGGATTCCTTAGCGAATATGAATAACGGCAATAAACTATCATTGTTTGAGGAGGCATCAGAATGCAGGTTAAAGTAAATGACGATTGCAGCGCCTGTGGTATCTGCGAGGATATTTGTCCGGAGGTTTTCGAACTGGGCGACGAAATTGCCGAGGTAAAAGTTAACCCCATCCCGGCCGAGTACGAAGAAAAAGTTCGCGAATCAGCTGAAGAATGCCCGACGGAATCGATCGAAATTAGCGAGTAAACACAAACACCAACCAAAGTTCTAATCGGAGCCCGCTGCTGCGGGCTCCTGATCTATCTTACAAGCAGTTAACAAGGCTCTTGGTACGCTGGTAAAAGATAAACCGTAAACCGGTCAAGATTTAAACGTGGCATCAAGTGCTCTTTTTGTCAAAACAAAAGAACCGGAAGAGCTGTCATCAGGGTGCAGGAATTGAGCAAATTCCCATTTAACTATGAACATGCCTGAAAGCTTTAATAGGAGGTTGCAATTTAAGTGGAGCTGGAAAAGTTAATCTCGGCAATAGAGGTAATTGAACGCAGAGAGGAAATAATTAAACCGATAACCGGCCTGGCATATCATTCGGGCAGGGTTAAATCCGGTTCGCTTTTTGTCTGCATCAAAGGCTATAAAACCGATGGACATCTTTATCTAAAGCAAGCCGTTGAAAACGGTGCGGTGGCAGCTGTTGTTGAACAGTTTCAGGATGACATCAAGGTGCCACAATACAGGGTAAATGACAGTCGCAGCGCCCTGGCAGCGCTGGCAGACATCTTTTATGGCCACCCTTCCCGTCAATTAAAATTGACCGGTATCACTGCCACAAATGGAAAAACCACCACCACTTACATGGCCCATACTATCCTGGAAGCACACGGTATAAAGACCGGCATGATCGGTACGGTAATTTATAAAACGGGCTCAAAAATCCTGGCTTCTGACCTGACTACGCCTGAATCGCTGGATCTGCATGCTTATTTCAGAGAAATGGTTGACAACGGCCTTACCCACGCCGTAATGGAGGTCTCCTCTTCGGGCCTGGAACTAAAAAGGGTTGGCAGTGTCGCTTTCGACATCGTGGTGGTAAACAATATCAGTCGTGAGCATATTGATCTGCACGGCTCTTTCGAAAACTATTTTAAAGCGAAAGCCAGCCTGGCCCGCAATGCAGGGGCTCATCAGTGGGCGGTTTTTAACATGGATTGCCCCTACAGCGCCGCTTTAAGCAGGGAAACCAAAGCGCATGTCTTCACATACGGCCTGAAAAACAAAGAAGCCGATTGCATAGTTGAAGATTTGGATTTAAGCACCGGGAGGGCCCGCTTTAATGTTGTCCTTAAAAATAAGGCAGTAGCGGAACAGTTTGCTCTCCAACCTGATTCTTTTTTGATCGAACTGCCGGTATTGGGCCTGCACAGCGTCTACAACGCCATGGCCGCGATCCTGGTCGGCCTTCTGCACGGCATTCCTGCTGCAACGATCCAAAAAGCTTTGCACGAATTCAGGGGTGTCGAAAGGCGTTTTGAGCTAATCTTTGAAGATCAATACAAGGTTATTGATGATCATTTTGCCAACGCCGGCAATATCAACGTAACCCTGGAAACCCTGCAAATGATGGATTACAAAAAGCTGGTTCTGGTTTACGCGATCAGGGGCAGCCGTGGTGTAACCGTAAACCGTGAAAACGCCGAAGCAATTGCGGCCTGGGCCCCGAAGCTTGGTTTGGAAAAAGTGTTAGCCACTACGAGCACCGATTACGTGGGAGAGAAAGATTACGTAACCCCGGAAGAATGTCAGGTTTTTAAAGAGATAATGGCATCGGCCGGGCTGAAAGCGGAAATCCACGAACTTCTTTCAGAAGCCATTGCCGGCGGCCTTGCCGAAGCCGGTCAGGATGACGTAATCCTGCTGGCAGGATGCCAGGGCATGGACTACGGGGCTTCGGTTTGCCTGGAACAAATCAGCAAGCTGCGACCAGACCTGCCGCAGGATCGGGTATTTGCCGCTTTAAAAAACCGTGTCGCAGGCGTGTAAAAAATTTAATGTTAATAACAGGAGCGCGAAAAGTGATTAAGCCCTTCCCGAGGAATCCCGCATCGGGAAACCCGGGATTCCGGCTGCTTCATCCTAAAAATGAAGTGCCTAAAAACCTGGTATTTAAGCTAAGCTTCCTTGATCTCTATACCACCCAGGATGGCGCGGGCCTGAATAAATAATATTTTGCCCACTTGATCATCCAGAATCGTCTCATATTTTCGGCTGGCTATAATACCCCCATCTTCCTGGTCTTTAAATGTTACTCCGCCCAGGACAGCGGAGCCCTCGTACCTGACGGCCATATCTTTAGGGATCTTAACCTCAATGCCGCCCATCACTGCAGTTAAATCAAGCACCGTTTCGCCCTCATCAAGCTCGGCTACAGTTAGATCCATCTCAATCCCGCCCATGAAGGCAAAATAACTGCCGCTTTCCAACTTCCATGGTTGAGCTCCGCCGACATTAGCCCCGCCCATAAAGGTAAAGCGCCCCCCGCTTTCTCCAGCCTGTGAGCGGCCCCTAATCAGATTAATCCCGATCAGGATCAATATCGCCGGCCAGACCAGGTTCCAGAACACGCTTGTATCAACCGATGTCAGGCCCAGGTTATTGCCAAGATAGACAGTTCCTATGGCGATCATAACCAGCGCCGTAACAAATTGCCCCCAGGAAAAATGCATTCTCCTCTGCCCGGCCATGTCATAGGAGCGAAAAGATAAAACCAACCAGTTAAGGCCCAGGATAAGGGGAATGACCGGCCAATAACGCATGATGTCGCTGAACCTGATTTGCACATCATCGACCAGGTTGTTAATCAACATCAGGACCCCCAGAACCAATACTGCCAACCCGATTATCAATCTACCGCTAATAATTCGCATTAAAATCGTCCACCTTTAGTTTTAATCTTCGTTCCATCATAAATCTAAATGCTATTAAATGGTTATTCTTCTTCCAGCTCCTGAATCCTGCTCTAGATTCCTTTACCTGCCTGTGATTTCTGTCGTCAAAAAAGACGCCGGGCGCTTTCTCAGCGTTGACTTTTTTAGCCCGGCATGCTAAAATGAACAGCGCAAAAGGATGGTGGGTGTAGCTCAGTAGGTTAGAGCGCCAGGTTGTGGCCCTGGAGGCCGTGGGTTCGAATCCCATCACTCACCCCACTTTCACCAAATAGCGCAAAACCATATAAACCGATTAAAAGCTGTGCTGGGGTGTGGCCAAGCGGTAAGGCACGGGACTTTGGATCCCGCATTCGTAGGTTCGAATCCTACCGCCCCAGCCATTTTTGCACCCATTTTTAAAGGGTTGTTGGACTTTTGTAAAGTACAGGTGTGCGCATAGTGTGCTGGCGTAAATCTCTTGTTCTTTAGCTACAGCGGCAACTGGTCGCTTGTCTTTTAGCACCAGGTTCACTGCTTCTGACTTGAAGTCTTGATCATATTTCTTTTTCGTTGAAGGACGCCTCCAGTGGCTAAATCATATCAGCCATTCTCTGTGTCCATCAAATCAGGTTAAGGTCTTATCAGTATGATCTGTGCATGCTTTATGCCACACAAACTAGGAGGTTATGGAGATGGGTGACAAAAGCCCCAGGAACAAAGAAAAAAAGAAAAAGAAGGCCGAAAAGAAAGTTGTGGCTCCGGCAGCGGCAATAACAGCAGCAACGACTAAGCCTAAAAAGTAACAAGTCTAAAATCCTGATACTTAAGGACCTGAAGCCCTGCCCCCAGGCTGGTGCTGTAAGGTCTTTTTTTCTTAAACCAGAATAAATAGATCAGCAGCGGTCAAAAGTCCTGTGATTTAGCTCTTCTCAGCGCTGATGATTATTACCCCTCTTGTAAATAGATCTTTAGCCGAGATATTGACAAATCCCGCTTTAGCGGCTATCTCTTCTGTATCCCTTGCTATATGATCACCTGTCATTTTGTATAAGGGTCCTGATATAACTTCAAGGAGACGGCCGAATGTACCGTAAGTGCGTACGTGCTCAAGAAGCAGAAGTTGCCCTCCCGGCTTAAGAACCCTGTTGAGTTCGGCCATGCCCAATTGTGGGTTTTCCAGCTGGCAGAAAAGAAAGGTTGTAAGCGCAGTGTCAAAAATGTTAGCATCGAAGGGAAGGCTTTCAATATCACCGAAGATGAAATCCGCATTCTTTCCTTTTATTTCGGCACGGTGGCGCGCTTTCTCAAGAAAACTGTGGTTGTTGTCCAGGGCAGTAATATGAAACTCATCTTTGTAGAAATCAACGCTTAAGCCGGTTCCCACACCCGCTTCTAAAACCAGGGGGCCCCTAACCATGGCCCAAAGTTCTTTCCGCCAACCCTTAATCATTATACGATCTAAAACTCGCATCATAAAATCATAAATTGAAGCACTTCTTGCAGCATCATTCATCTTTTTGCACCTGTCTCAAGTATATAGCTCATAATTCCAGGTCAAATAAAACAGTTACGGTAATCTCAAATAATTAGGCCATCATTTATTACCAATCTTCATTCCAGCAGCTGCCAAAAAACAGCTGGTTTAATTAGATACCCGGTTCCGGCCGGCCTCCTTTGCTTTATAAAGCAGGCGGTCAGATTCCGCTCTAAGCTTCTGCAAGGTGGATTCAGGTCCGGGAATTGCTGTAGCCACTCCAAAGCTGGCAGTTACGTAATCCGACACCGGAGATTCTTTGTGTTCTATTGTTAAAGCTTCAACTTCTTGCCTGATAAGCTCAACCATTGCAGGCGCGCCTTCTTGTTCAGTATCTGGCAGCACCAGCATAAACTCTTCTCCGCCATATCGGGCCGCCAAATCTCCGGGGCGGCGGCAGTATTTTTTCAGCACCCCGGCAACCTCTCTCAGGCAATCATCGCCTGCCTGGTGGCCGTAATAATCATTGTATATCTTAAAATAATCGATGTCGCCCATTACGATGGTTAAAGGTTTCTTTTCGCGTTTCATTCTTCGCCATTCGTTATTAAGATACTCTTCAAGGCGGCGGCGGTTTGCCAGGCCTGTTAAACCATCAGTATTTGAGAGCTCTTTAATCACTTTATAATGACGGGCATTTTCAATGGCCATGCCACAGATATTAATTATTTTACCGGCAATCTTTAAATATTGCTTTTTATGCTGCGGCAGCCTCAAACCGAGAATATCTATATAACCCAGAGAGCCGCTGCTTCCCTGTAAAGGTAAAGAGATACAATCATCGCGGTCATTAATGCCTGAGCACTCCTCATTTCCATGCTGCCCATCAAGCCTGATCACAACTTCCCTGGGGGCGAAAAGCATGGTGAAAATCTCCTTTACGCGCAATAAAACTTCGTCCTCGTCCCGGATGCAGACCAGGGAGTTAAGCAAATCGAGGGCCATTGTAAAATCGGCCAGTTCCTTGCGGTTTTCATCATACTTTTTCATATCCATTTTCCCGGAATAATCCAGGCGGTTTTTCGTAATGATGTTACTCAGCAGCAGGTCAAAATACTCTAACCCGACTTCGATTGATTCTGCCGGAAGGCCGATATACTCGGAAAAAGCGGACAAATGATCTTTTGCCTTATCATCAACACCGGTATCCAGCAGAAGAATTTTTTCAGCCGTTTCGTTATAAAACTCCTGGGCCGTTTCCCGATCAAAACCCTGCTGCTCCAGGTAGTTCCGCCACTTCCGCAGCCACCCCGGGTTAACCATATAATAGCCTTTTCCGGCAAAATGAGCGGTTAATTCCGAGCTGATAAAAAGATCAAGGCAGTGATTAAGTTTATAGCTTCGCTGCCTATAGATCCCCTGATGTTCATCCGGTAGATTGCTGATACAGCCTCCGTTTAAGGCATGCAGCGTTTCATACTTTTCAG
>SLPH01000106.1 GCA_007132095.1 Syntrophomonadaceae bacterium
AACCTCGATGTAACCCTTGAACAGGCAGAAGAACAGCTAAAAAAGCTGGACCCTGCAAAGATAGCGCCGCTGTCGGGGACGAAATACGATCAAAACGAATCTGCGATAATTGTCCCCTTTTTAAACCAGGAACACCGCGTGCTCTTCCCCTCGGCAAGCGTCGTTGACTTAGAAGGAAACAGGGCATCTACATACACTGCCATTTTGATCCTTCACTATCTTGTCACTGCAAAAGGCACACCGCTCACCGGGGAATGGATTTCATACCGTCACCTGCCCGGTGGCGACATATACATGGACCCATTTCAAAAAAGAGCGGTCATGCCCTTTTTAAAAACCTTTGGCGACAAACCGGAAGACTTTAAAAAAGCTGCTATAGCAATAGGAGCGCAAGAGGGCTCAGGCAGCGGAATAAGCATGGTTTTTACCGTATTGCCCCGGGTTCCCATCTGTTTTGTAATCTGGCCGGGAGACGATGAAATGCCCTCTTCGGCCAACATACTGTTTGATGCAGCCGCGGCTGACTATATGCCCACGGAAGATTACGCCCACCTTCCGGCCATCGTAAACGGAGCAATGAAAAAGAAGCTGGGATAACCCGGCTTCTTTTTGCATAATTTAGAATACTGCCCAAAGCACACTTAGAGGGCCATCTTAATTTACAATATCTCGCGCCGCCCCTCGAAAGCTCGATTCAGGGTCAGATCATCGGCATACTCGAGATCGCCGCCCACCGGCAGCCCAAAAGCGATCCGGGTCACCTTAACCCGCAGCGGTTTAAGAAGCCCGGCCAGATAGCCGGCAGTTGCATCGCCCTCGACAGTAGGGTTGGTAGCTATGATTACTTCTACAATACTCTGCCCGCGAACCCGATTAATAAATCGTTCTATTTTTAACTCTTCCGGACCGATACCATCCAGAGGTGAAAGCGCGCCATGAAGTACATGATATAAGCCCCGGTAGCGTCCGGAGCGTTCAATGACGAGAACATCCCGCGGTTCCTGCACGATGCAAAGCATGCTCCTGTCCCGGCGTGCATCGGCGCAGTAAGAGCAATCACCTTCTTCGCAGAGAGCTCCGCAAGCGGGGCAAAATTCAAGCCTGTCCTTTGCCTCTACCATAGCCCTGGCAATAGTGACAACTTCTTCCCTGGGGCTTGATAGTAAAAAAAAGGCCAGCCTTTGCGCAGTTTTGGGCCCAACCCCGGGAAAGCGGGCCAGGGCCTCGACCAGTTTCTTTAAAGCCGGTGGATAGGCCATATCTCTTGCTTTAGAGCCTCCTGTTTAGAACATACCGGGGGGCAGGTTCAACCCGCCGGTCAGCTTACGCATTTCGGAAGCGACCATTTCATCTACTCTCTGAAACGCTTCGTTAACCGCGGCAATGATCATATCTTCAAGCATTTCCTTGTTTTCCGGGTCGATCGCTTCCGGATCGATCTGCAATGAAACCAGGGTTTTCTTCCCATCGACTACTACCCGGACTGCTCCTCCCCCGCTGGTGCTCTCAACTGTTCTTTCTTCAAGTTCAGCCTGCATGCGACTCATTTCCGCTTGGGCTTTTTGCAGCTGTTTCATCATTTTTGCCATACCGCCGTTTGCCATCTTATGCACCTCCAGTCAGTAATATCAATTCGTGTTATCCCAATCAGATATTTCTAATCATAAACGTCACCTTCAAAAATTTCCATGCCGTCTGATATCCCTGGCGCCTGGCCTTCTTTCTTCGGAACGGCCGCCTTGGTTTCAGGTGCAGGCGCTTCTACAGTTGCGGCAAGATCTTCGGGCACTTTTTCCCCGGGTTCTTCAATGATCATACTTTTTATTGTAATCGCTTCTCCGGCATACTCGGATAAAACTTTTTCGGTCAGAAGCCGGTGGCTGTTTTCCATAACCCGCTCCTGGTGAAGCCTGTATTCTTCAGTATAACCAAGATTTACATTATTACCCCGGCATTCCAGCAGCGATGAAGGCTCAAGCCAGGCCGCGGTGCTGCGCTGTTTCTTTTTGATTTCCGCCAGCAGGCCGGGCCAGCTCTTCTTAAGCCCGGCCAGCCGGTTTTCCGGCCCGGCCGCAGAAATATTTTCATCGGGAGCAGTACCTGGCCCGGCTTCAGCAGCAGAGCTATCAGCGCTACCGGAAGCTTTTTCTTTACCCTGTTCTGCGGAAGCAGAAGCACTTATAATATCCTTTGCTGCCGCTAAAGAGTCCGGTCTGGCGGGAGGCGCTGCCTGTTTGAGCTGAAAGACCTGGGGAGGGCTTTCCTTTTCCGGCCTGCTTGCGCCGGTTCCGTGTATAACCCTCACCAGCCGCAGGAACGATACTTCCATAACATAACGGGGCACGTAGGAACCGCGCAGCTCCAGGCTGGCGCCGTGCAACAGCTCGATTGCATCCAGAAGCGCTCTCCTGTTTACCCCGCTTGCAGCCGGGGTTTCATGACCAGGTGTGTCCGGGCCTCCCGCTGACCCTGAGCTGTCCTGCAATAGCCGGCTGAGAGAATTCACCAGATCGCGCAGGAACAGGTTCAGGTCCCGACCGCTGTAAACTACTTCCTGAATAACAACCAGACCGGCATTGATGTCGCCTTGCAGGGCCGCATTAATGAGGGCAGCAACAGTTTCAGCATTTGTTGCCCCGGTTACAGCCCGCACCTGTTCGGCTGTTACTTTCGTTTCGCCATAAGCATAACACTGCTCCAGGATCCCGAGGGCATCACGCAGAGAACCGTCAGCTAACCGGGCGATCAATTCCAGTGCATCCTCATCCGCCTCCCATTTTTCCCTCTCCAGGATCTGTTCCAGCCGGAATTGGATCTGCTTATCCGTAAGCAGATGAAAGTCAAACCTCTGGCAGCGTGAAATAATTGTGGAGGGAAGCTTCGACGGATCTGTTGTAGCTAAAACAAATACAACCGCCGGAGGCGGTTCCTCGAGGGTTTTAAGAAAAGCGTTGCATGCTTCGGGAGTAAGCATGTGCGCCTCATCAATTATATAAATCTTAAACCGGCTCTCACCGCTGGCATAGCGGCTTCTTTCCCGCAGTTCGCGGATCTCTTCAATGCCCCTGTTTGAAGCGGCATCCATCTCAATAACATCTATCGATACGCCTGCAGCAATATTCTCGCAGGAAGAGCATTTGCCGCAGGGTTCGTCGGTAGGAAAGTCGGCACAATTCATGGCCCGGGCAAAAATTTTGGCCGCCGATGTTTTACCCGTCCCGCGGGGCCCGCAGAATAAATAGGCATGTGAAGGCCGGCCGCTGAGCAATACATTGCTCAAGGTTCGGGTTATATGTTCCTGCCCGGTCATATCGGCAAAAGTGAGGGGGCGGCGTCTCCTGTATAAACTCAAATAAGACACTGGTCAGCCCTCCTTAGGGTCACGACGGATTATTGCAACAGCTTTTTCAAGGGCCCGCAGGGCCTGTTCCAGTCTGTTATCCTTGATCAGGATATAGTCTGTATCATAGGTGGAGATTGTAAATACAGGCACTCCGGCGCCGGCAAGAGGGTTTAGCAGCGCAGCCAGTATTCCTGTCAGGTCAAAATTAAGCGGTCCTTCAACTTCAAGGATCCGGAAGCCGCTTTCACAGGGGACCCCGGCAGGCAGTAAATCTTCCCGGCATACAAGCGAAGTCTCCCGGCCGGTGCCGGTAATTGAGTAGAACCCTTCTGGCCCCGGAAGGCCTGCCGGAAGGTCGGCGGCGCTCTCAAGACGGCAGACGCCAACCCGATCCGGGAGCAGGTTGAGAACCAGTTTTTTGTCCATAAATATTAGGCCGTGCACCTGCCTTTGACCGGTATACCCAGGCGCTAACCGGGCAGTTAGCTCCGGCCCGGCACCCCCGTGGCACCCGCAAAAACTCACTTACCGCTGCTTCCTTCCGGATCTGACGGGGTTCATGAGCTTGCGCCGCACGAGACCAGGCCTTCGACACCACTTACCCGGGGCTGGCCCCAAATATATCGCGGCCGGGGGCAAGAATTCAACCCTGCTATAGCGGATTGCAGGTACAGGGCACCGCTACCTCCCCGTCTAGCACGGCCAAACTTAAAAAAAATGGCGGAGAGAGAGGGATTCGAACCCTCGAGACAGGGTTTTGCCCCATCTACTCGCTTTCCAGGCGAGCGCCTTCGACCAACTCAGCCATCTCTCCACGCCTCAGCTAGCTTACTTCACGGCTTATTATACAATGAAAACTTGCAGGCTTCAACTATCTGTGCCAAGCCCATTTCCATGCCGGGTTCTATACATTATCGCAACAGCAGCACCATCGTCTCGCGGTGAAGACGGTTGCACCGGCCTACCGTTAGAACCGATCGCTTTGGCGGCAGCATTGTATATGCAACATCCTGCGCGATAAAAGGACTTCCAGGTCTCACTTTTAGCCCCTGATAAAGCCACACCTTAAGGTTTTCCAGTTTACCTGGATATTTATAGAGCCCGGTTATAAAAACCTGACTCCAGTAATTCAATGCCGAACGGGCTTATTGTAATCAAACTTATCAACCCGATTGCAATCTTCAGGTTATAAATGTAAACTATACGCAGCCACCCGAAAATTGGAGCGTGATCAAACTGTACCCTCGCCTGAAAATTGATCTGAAAAAGATAACCGAAAACTCTGAAAAAATTTATGCCCTGGCCGAAGAGAGCGCAATAAGCGTTACCGCGATTACGAAAGTTTTTTGCGCTATCCCTGAAGTGGCTAAAGCAATGCTGGTGGGCCAAATGGGGGTCCTGGGCGATTCAAGAATTGAAAACCTGAAAAACCTGCAGCATCTAAGAGCCGAAAAAATGCTGATCCGCATTCCAATGCTATCTGAAATCGACGCAGTTGTCCGCTATGCGGGGATCAGCCTCAACTCCCAGGAACAGACCCTCGAAGCACTTGATCAAGCGGCCGCAAAACACGGCGTATACCACAAGGTTATGCTCATGTTCGACCTGGGGGATTTGCGGGAAGGGGTATTCTACCGGGAAGAACTGATCGCACTGGCAAAAAAGGCAGAAAAACTGAAAAACCTGCACCTGATCGGTATTGGCAGCAATCTCAGCTGCTTCGGGGCGATTATCCCCGATGAAAACAACCTGGGCAGGCTGGTCTCCCTGGGCGAAGAGCTGAACTCAGTCCTGGGGCGTGAATTGGAGGTGATCAGCGGCGGCAGCACCAGCAGCCTGCACCTGCTCTATGAAAAAAGGATGCCCCGTGGCATCAACAACCTGCGCATCGGCGAAGCAATCCTCTGTGGAACCGATACCTCCAACGATCAAAAGGTGCCAGATGTTCATTACGACTGCTTCGTTATCGAAGCCGAGCTGGTTGAAGTATTAAACAAGCCCTCCAGGCCGATCGGAAAATCAGGCCTGGACGCTTTCGGAACCGTGCCTGATTTTCCTGACAAAGGTGTGCGCAAAAGGGCTATTGCCGCGCTGGGCAAACAGGACTACGCCGGCCAGCTGCTTGTCCCGCTGCAGCCGGGTGTTGAGGTACTGGGAAGCAGCAGCGACCACCTCCTGCTTGACATTTCCGACGCTGAAGAAAATCTTAAACTGGGGGATATAGTCACGTTCATCCCCAACTACGGATCCCTGCTGGCTCTTTGCACAAGCAGTTACGTTGCTAAAGAAATAATAAGGTAACAGGACAAAAAGCTTTAGCAGCATCTAGTCCCGGGTGAACCGCCGGAGGCGGTTCACCTCTCTTCAACTTCAAGCACCCGCATTGCCAGCAGGGCATATAACCTTACCGCTTCAACAACATCACTAATTGCGATGTTTTCATTCGGGGCATGGGCTGTTTCCGGTTCACCGGGCCCGAGAAGAATGGTGGGAATACCGGCCGCAGAAAAATACCTTCCATCTGTTGACTGCCTGTATTCCACCGGAGAAGAGCTCAGACCAAACTCGCTGCACAAATTTGTTGCCACCCTGACAAGCTTTTCTCCCGGATCGGTCTGCAAAGGAGCGCCATAGGAAATCAGCTCAGTACTCAAGTCTGCCTCCGGGTCTTCACGCTGCACCGTTTCGATAACCGCTTCTATTTCAGCCATCGCCTCTTCATAAGTTTCGTTAGGCAGGATCCGCCGGTCCAGCACTGCCGTACAGTGGTCGGCCACCACGTTGCCCTTAACCCCACCCTCAATAAGACCGATGTTTAAGGTTGGCGGAGGCGTTAAAGGATGTTTTTTTTGGGCAAAAGACACCTCCAGGCGCTTCTCCAGAAGGCAGAGGAACCTGATCATTTTACTGATCGCGTTGATCCCGTCCCAGGGGGTGCTGCCATGAGCTGTTCTTCCCCGCGATACTACTTTGAACCAGATAAACCCTTTATGGGCTATAGCGACATTGTTGCCTGTTATTTCGCCAATAACCACCAGATCCGGTTTTAAAACCCCGCTGTCAATTAAATGCTTTACACCCCTGTCCCCGCCAAGCTCTTCGTCCGCTACGGGGTTGACAGTAAGGCTTCCCTTCAGTTTAATTCCGCACTCGGTGATAGCCAGGGCAGCCATAACCATTGCCGCAACCGATGCCTTGGCGTCAGCCGCCCCCCTGCCGTATAGCCTCCCGGCTTCGATTTCACCGCTATGCGGGCTGTTGCTCCAGCGCTGCAGGGCGCCAACCGGAACCGTATCGATATGACTGTTAAACAGCAAGTTTGGCTTTCGGCCCGGGTTTATGGTGGCCACTACGCTTTCATGGCATCCATCAACCAGGTGCCTGTCAAATCCTATGCCGCTTTCGCTCAATGCCCTGACTATTACATCTACCGTCTCCCTGGTGTCGCCGGGTGGGTTACAGGAATCTGCGCGCACCATATTCTGAAGAAAAGCGGCGATCTCATGTTCCATTCCGTTGATATAGTTGATTATTCTTTGCTCCAGGTCGTTAATCTTCCTCACCCCCGTGATAGAAAAGGCCCCGCATCAGGCTCTGCTGCAGGGCCGATCAAACATTCAATACCTGCTATGCTTATTCGCTGTTATTCTTCTTCCAGGGAAAAAGACATTTGACAGTCACCTTTACCGTCCCTGAAGTGATGATGGTGGGTAAACTTCATCTCCGGGTTATACCCCCTGACTAAAGCTGCGTCTATCTCGGAGCAGTAGATATAACCCACATCAGCCTGCCCGGCCTCCTCCCAGGTAGCCCAGAGAGGGCAAAACTTGAACTTCTGCTCGGAATAATTTTCGCTTTCCTCCGATTCAACTTCGTAAGAAGCCGACCTGGCCATATCATAATATTTCAGGTAGTTTTCAACGGTTAAAGGTTTCCCGGCTTCTTTCACTCTGCCGGCAATATCGCGACCCCTGCTTTCGCCAAACTCGCGGACTGCCTCATGAATAACCTCTTTTCCTTCATCTCCAAAGCGTTCGGCCACTTTTTCCGCCACTACGCCAAACAGGCGGGCCATCAGGTGCAGGTTCGGGTCCTGTCGTGCTTTAGACAAAATATAACACCTCCAAAGTATATTAGTGTATTTTAAGCTTACAAACTGCTTCCACAGCACATTTTTCTAATTCTACAGAGTCTCCGGATTTCCCTGTTTCAGACGTTCTGAAAACCAAGCGAAAAGCTATAAAATGTGCTTTACAAAACAGAAGCTTTTTGTAATAATGATTATTAAAGTTCTCTATAAAGCAATGAATCAGGACGAGCGGATGGAAGCGCTTACCTGCTTCAACAAAATAGGGGAATGCATAAATCATTTAGAGAAAGGGGTAAATCAAGGTGAAAACCAAGGAAGCAAAGATGAAAAATAAATCGCATGGCAGCGAAATGGGTAAAATCAATGCTGCCGCTTATTACGCCTGCTCGTGCAGCGGAACCAAACACCCCTGCACATACCACTGCAAAAAATGTTTTTTTGAGGCGATCTATTGCCCCAGGTAATTAGTAATGTTTAGAGCTTTTAAAAAGGTTACAGCCAATCTGGCTGTAACCTTTTTCATTACCG
>SLPH01000002.1 GCA_007132095.1 Syntrophomonadaceae bacterium
ATGCCAACACCGCCGCCCAGGTTTATCAGCTCAATTCTAACTCCTGCTTCATCTTTAAGCTTCACGGCCAACTCAAACAGCATGCGGGCTGTTTCCACGAAGTAGCTTTCTTCCAGCTCGTTTGAAGCAACCATGGTGTGCAAACCAAACCGGGAAGCCCCTCTTGCTTTCGCTTTCCGGTAAGCGCCGACAACCTGGTCGCGGGTAACCCCGTACTTGGCTTCAGTCGGCTCGCCTATAAGCACGTTTCCGGTGCGGGCATCGCCGGGGTTGTAGCGGAATGATAGGAATTCGGGAATGCCGGCTGTTTCTTCAAGCACATCGAGATGTTTGATATCGTCGAGGTTGATCACCGCGCCCAAACGGGAAGCTTCCATGAATTCGGCCGGTGGGGTATCGTTTGACGTGAACATTATCTCTTCGCCCCTGAAGCCCGTTTTTTCCGACAGGATTAACTCGGGCAGTGAACTGCAGTCAACCCCGAACCCTTCTTCTTTCAAAATCGCCATTATAGCAGGGTTTGGGCAGGCCTTAACGGCAAAATAATTTCTGAAGTCCGGAATCCAGCTGAATGCATCCATAAAGGATCGGGCATTAGCCCTGATAGCAGCTTCATCGTAGATATGAAATGGGGTCGGGTGTGATTTTGCTATCTGCTCAAGCTGTTCACGGCTAAATGGCAGTTTTTTTTCACTCATGCCTGTTTCACCTTCCTAATTGGACTATAGCTTCAAGTTATTGACTATGCTCTGCACTGCGGCTTCAATGTCTTCCCGGTGGCCAAAAGCGCTGAGCCTGAAATAACCTTCACCGGATGGCCCAAACCCTGAACCCGGGGTGCCGACAACCTGGGTTTCATTTAAAAGTTTATCGAAAAAGTCCCAGGAGCTCAAGCCGCCGGGCGCCTTAAGCCAGAGGTAGGGAGCGTTCACCCCGCCATATACCGTAAGTCCAAGCTGGTGCAGCCCTTCCCTGATTACGGCTGCATTCTCCATGTAATAGTCTATCAGGCCGGCGCTCTCAGCCAAACCGGCATCGGTAAGCGCGGCCAATCCTCCCTGTTGGGCAATGTTGGATGCACCGTTGAAGAAAGTAGTCTGGCGGCGGAACCAGAGTTTGTGCACTTCTCCCGGCTCGCTGTCCTCGACAACAAGGGCTTTGGGCACCACGGACCAGCCCAGGCGCACCCCGGTGAAGCCGGCGAACTTGGAGAAACTATTAATTTCTACGGCGCATTCCTCTGCTCCGTCAACTTCGTAAATCGAACGGGGCAGGCTTGAATCGGTTATATACTCGGAATAGGCGGCGTCGAAAATTATTACAGCCTTGTTCTCACGGGCATAATCGACAAACTTCTGCAGCTCTTCTCTTGTCGCCACCGCCCCGGTAGGATTATTGGGGCTGCAGATATAGATGAGATCTGCTTTTTCCTGTGGCGGTTCCGGGATAAAGCCGTTCTCGGCGACACAGGTCATATAGAGGAAGCCGGCATAGGTTCCGCTTCCTCCATCAAAACTGCCGGACCGTCCGGCAATAACGTTGGAATCGACATAGACAGGATAGGCAGGATCCTGAAATGCAACCCGGTTATCCCGTCCGAAAATTGACTGTATATTTGCCGCGTCTGCCTTAGCCCCGTCGCTGATAAAAATTTCATCTGCATCAAGTTTGACTGAGCGGGAACCGTAAAACCGGGCCAGGGCCAGGCGCAGTTCCTCTTCACCCTGTTCGTCTCCATAACCTGTATAAGTTTCGGGTTTTGAGAGTTTTTCGACCGCTTCTTTTAAACCCTCAACAACAGCCGGAGTAAGCGGTTCGGTGGTATTGCCTATACCAAGGCGGTGCACTTTTACCCCGGGATTGTCCTTCTGAAAAGCGGCCATCCGCCTGCCAATTTCAGGGAAAAGGTATCCGGCGCTTAATTTTTTGTAATGCTCGTTTATTCTGGCCATTACTTTGCCCCCATTTCAAATTCCTCTGCACGAGGTATTTCCAAGGCAGCCATGGACTGCCTGATCGTTTCATAATGTTCATCTTTGGACAGGGTGCACATGGGGAGGCGGAATGTTTCCAGGCACCAGCCCTTCATGCTCATCGCGGTTTTGATTGGAATCGGGTTGGTTTCGACAAAGCAGGCCTTGAAAAAGGGCATTAATTTTTTCTCTATCGCCCTGGCCCGTTCGATATCGCCGTCGATAGCGCTCTGGACCATAGTTTTCATCTGCCCTGGAATCAAGTTGGCTGCCACGGATACAACCCCGTTGCCGCCGGCTTCGATCAGGTCGATCGTCATATTGTCATCGCCGCAAAGAACAACAAACTCGCTGTGACGGACTTTGATCAGGTTGATCATCTGCTTCAGGCTGCCGGAAGCCTCCTTAACGCCGACTATGTTTTTGCAATCTGTCATCAACTGGAAAAGGGTTTCGTTTTCCAGGTTAATCCCGCTTCGGCCCTGAATGTTGTAAGGTATGCAGGGGATTGAAACCGACTCGGCTACAGCCTTGAAGTGAAGATAAAGGCCTTTTTGGGTAGGCTTGACATAATAGGGATTGACCAGCAGAACCGCATCAACCCCCGACTGTTCGGCATGCTGGGAAAGCTGGATTGCCTCAACTGTAGCGTTGCTGCCGGTACCGGCAATTACGGGAACCCTGCCGGCTGCGTATTCTACGGTCAGGGCAATGACCCTGTCGTGCTCATCGTGAGAAAGGGTAGAGCTTTCGCCCGTGGTGCCGCAGGGCACCAGGCCGTCAACCCCTGATTCGATCTGGTATTCAACGAGGCGCTTAAAAGCACCGATATCGATCGCCCCGGTTGATGTAAACGGAGTGATTAATGCTGTAAATACTCCCCTGTATGTGTTATCCATCTTCTTTAACCTCCGATTATTGATTGCATCATATCATCGATATTATAGAGACCTTTACGGCCTTTAATCCATTCTGCTGCAAGCAGGGCCCCGTCGGCCAGGCTTTCCCTGTTCCTGAGGGAATGTTCAATGGTAATTGTATCGGACTCGCTGTCAAACAGGACCCGGTGAATTCCCGGGATCGCCCCTCCCCTTGTAGACGAAACATGCAGTTCATTGGGCTCTATCCGGCGATCCAGGCGGCCAGTGCATATTTCTTTTTTTGCCTCGAGGGTTGAAACCAGGATCTCGCCGATCATCCGGGCTGTACCTGAAGGGCTGTCAATTTTCTGGTTGTGATGATGCTCATGAACCATGGCGTCGTACTGGCTGAAACGGTTCATAATCCGGCCGGCAGTCTTGACCAGGTGGAAAAATATGTTGACCCCCAGGGAAAAGTTGCCTGACCAGATCAGGCCTATGCCGGACTCTTCAACCAGCGCGGAAACGCGATCCATCTCGCCGTACCAGCCGGTTGTTCCGATCACTGCCGACACCTTTAACTCGGCACAGCGCTCAATTACAGCGAGGGCGGCTCCAGGTTCGGTAAAATCTATTATAACATCCAGGGGCATGGCTGTGGAGGTTAATTCACGGGCGGTAATCTCCTTTGCATCTGAGCCCGGATCAATGATAGCGGGGACTACATGCCCAGCCTCCAAAGCTTTGCGGTGAACCAAAACACCCATTTTCCCATAACCGGTAATACCTATCCGCACCAGAATCATCTCCTTGCCGTAAACTCCGATCACCTATCCTGAGTAAGCGTTTTTAAGCCCGGCTTAAAGGCCGGCCCTGACCGTTCAGGATCGGGCCAGGCGCATATTCAGCTGATAATATGTCGGTATTACTGTATTCTACCATGTCCGGCCTGATCCTGCCCCACGTTAAATTTAACGGTTTGTGAGGTCTAACAGGTAACCTGGCCGGAACATGGCCCGGCATGAGCCGGTTGACTGATAATGGGCAGACCGCTATAATGGCCGCAAGCAAGCTTTTTATGGCGGTGATCCGGTGGATAACAGGCTAAAGCATGAGAAGGCCTTCCCCTTAGACGGAGAAGCAAATCAAAATAAGCGGAAACTGGCCCTGCTTGGGCGCTGCGGCGAATACAGGGAGAGATTAAAAAGAAGGAACCCCCTGGAAGTGGCCAGGTTGGCAGCTATGAACATCGAGCAGGCTCCTGACGGCGGCAACTGCCTGGTTGGCGATCACCTCGGCAGGCAATACCGAATCAGCTGGCCTTCCCTGGCTATAACTGATTATAGTGAGGCCCCGGCTGATCTGGCTGTCGAGATATTATGGCTTCATTACCTCGACAGGGCTGACGGGTATCCCCTTTCCGGACGCTGGGTTAACTTGAGCGAAATCGGGGGCCTTTTTTACCAGCAGGCTTTCCAGGGGTACAGCGGCGATGAACTGGCGGCCGCCTGGGGAGATAACATCAGCGGCCTGAAAGAGAAATGCCTGTCAGCCGACGGCTGGTTTAAGCCCGGGCTTGCCGACCTCGCTTTCGAGTGGAGGATATTACCCAGGCTGCCGGTTCTCTTCTGCTACCGGAAGCCAATCGGTGAAGCTCCGGCCTGGGCAACAATTCTTTTCGACGCTGCTGCGGCCCACTACGTCGCCGCCGATGTGGCGGCAATTGCCGGGAAAGACCTGTCCGATCGAATTATGCCTTAAGCGTGCTTTGCCGGCAGCCCAAAGGATCGGCGTCTTGCTATAAAGGATAAAACATTATAGAATGTCCAACAGGAACAATGGAATTGCAGAGAGGGTATATTAAAAGAAGATTATGGAGCGCTTTCAGCAGTCAAAAGTTGTAAATGCCCGTGAGTTTAAAAGCAGCCCATTAAACTGGGCCTTGTTTTTCGGTTCAGTTTTCTTCTTCATCAGTATCATGTTCGCCTCAATTGCAATATACCCCGGTTACAGCCTTGCCATCGGCAGCACCCCTTTTCAGGCCGGCCTGCAAAACACCGCCTTCGGTATTACCTCGGTAATACTGCGCTTCTTCCTCGGCCCGGTGATGGACCGCAAAGGGTTAAAACCCCTGATGCTGGTCGGGGTGTTCAGTTTTGCCACCAGCCCTCTTTTGCTGCTAATCAGCCCGACTTACCCATTTTTGCTGGCATCCAGGATGTACCAGGCACTGGGGCTGGCTGTATTTCTGCCGGGCATGTCCGCTCTCACTGCAGAGATGGCTCCCCCCGGGCGAATCGGCACTTTTATCGGAGCAACCAGGATATCGTTGAACCTGGCCCTTTTGGCCGGGCCTGCCGGGGCGCTGCTTTTAATCGAAGCGTCCGGTTATTACAGCTGGTTCATGGTCAGCTCTATTGCCTCGACGATCTCCTTTGCCTGCCTTTTCCTGGTCAGAACCCCGCCCATCAGGACGGCAGGAGGAAAAAAGAACGGCTCTTTCGAGCTGATTGCCGAAGCATTAAAGGAAAAACAGGTTTACCCGATCATTATCAGTATCGCCATTTATGCTTTTGCTTACAGCGCTGTGATCTCTTTTTCCACGGTCCATATTGAAATAGCCGCCCCCGGCTTGGAAGCGGCCTACTTTTTTATTATTCTCGGGTTGGCCGGAATAGCATCCTGCCTGGCAACCGGCCATTTGTCAGATCTTTTCGGCCGGCAGAAAACAGCCTGGCCCATGATGGCCCTGATCGGCTTAGGTGCCATTGCTTTCGCTTTCCTGCCCTTCTGGCCGGCTTTAATGGTTTTTTGCGCAATATTATTCGGAGTGGGCATACAGGGCACTTCGCTGGTCTTCGTAGCCTGGCTGATCGATATCAGCAAACCGGAATTGAGGGCGACAACGATCAGTCTCCAGGAAAATACTATTGATATTTTCTTCGCCCTGGGAGCGCTGTGTTTCGGTTTGGCCGCCCAGGGGCCCGGTTTGGCCAGCGCCTTCCTGATCACCGGCCTGGTTACCCTGGCAACGATTCTGCCTCTACGCCGCAAAAGCGCGGCACTGGCGGGGAACAAATCTTAATAGTCAAATAGAACCATGTAAACCTTTCCATCTTCTTTTCTTCCCTTGACCAGTTCACAGTGCCTGAGGATGGCGACCTGTTTTTCAAGCTCCCACTCCGGGATATTAAGCTCCTCCATGATCTGTTCGCGGGTAACTTTCTCATTCTCCTTAATGAAATCATGGATCTTTTTCTGAATTTCGAGCAGACCTTCTGTCCCGGTTTGCCCGGCAGCCCGGCGATGTTTCACCGCATGCTGGGTTGCGGCAACATCACAGGTTTTCGGAGCCTGGAGCGCACCCATATAACAATCTTCGCAAAGAATTTGGTCACGGTGCTTGTAAGTATCGACTTCTGCTAATTCAATGCTGCAGCGTTCGCATTTTACTGTCACAATTAATCCCTCCCGCTCTTATTACCTGACCGGATTGTAGTCATACCCGCCCCTGTTTTTCTTCTGTTGGAGAAAGTAAACTATAGCCTGCTGCAGGGCGGCGGTTCCCAGGTTTGAACAGTGCACTTTTGCTTCAGGCAGGCCGCCCAGGGCTTCGAGTACATCGCTTTCCCTGATGGCCAGCGCTTCATTGATCGATTTTCCTTCGGCCAGTTCCGTAAGAGCGCTGGTAGTGGCAATTGAAGCGGGACAGCCGCAGGCTTCAAAAGCGATTTCCCTGATATGGTCTGCCCTGATGCGAAGATATATCCTCACGAAGTCGCCGCAATCGGGATCGCCTATTGTACCAATGCCATCAGCATCTTCAATAACACCGACATTCCTGGGGTTTGAAAAATGATCGATCACTTCCGGAGTATAGGGTGTATGCACTGCTATCACCTCTGCAAATATTTCTTCCAGCTCCATTATAACACCCATGTCCACCGGCAATCGTTACGATTTAGCAGAATTATTTATGCCTATGTAGAAGGATGTCAGAGTTCGATGAAGAATATATTTTATATACCCACTATGAGGAGGAGGATTTTTAAATGAGCGCATTTAGCAGCTCCATCCAATCAGCAGACTGGAAATCGGAAAAGCATGTTCCGGTTATTGAAGTAAAGGGAACAGCGAAAAAAGGCGAGCCTTTTGAAATCGCTTTAAGCGTTGGGGCTGAAATTGCCCACCCTCACACAACAGAGCATCATATCCGCTACATCCAGCTTTTCTTCAAGCCCGATGGCGAGAAATTTATCGTTCAGCTGGGCACCTTCCAGTTTGAAGCCCATGCTGAATCGGTTGAGGGCGCCAATGCCGGAAGCGCCAAGTGCGAACCTAAAGTCACGACCACTGTTACCCTGGAAAAACCGGGCGAACTGGTTGCATTAAGCTACTGCAATATTCACGGTCTCTGGGATAATTCTCAGAAAATCGAACCGGCCTGAGCAAATTCCGGCCGGGCTCAAGTATTTTAGCAAAACCCGCAACCTCTCCGCCGGCGGTGGCGGAGAGGTTGTCCTATTGTTTAAGCTTTTCTACAGGATCTTGAACGAGCGCAAACTATTTCACGATGAAGGCAGGTGATGCAAATTGAGCTGGCAGGAAATTACTTTATATGGCATGCTGGCCGGGGTAATCGGAACCGGGGCCGGGGGATTGCTCTCCTTCTTTGTGAGGAAGCCGACTCCCCGCTTCACAGGAGGGATCCTTGCTTTCGCCGCCGGGGTGATGCTTTCGATCGTTTTCATGGAATTACTTGATGAAGCAATCGAATTCTGCGGCCACTGGATCGCCCTGGCAGGCCTATTCCTGGGGATGATCATATTCTACCTGCTTGACCACTACCTGCCCCACCACCATCCGGTAACGCCCGAACAAACCCACCTGCAGGGCTACCTGAAAAAAGGGACCCTGCTGGCCCTGGGAATCGGGCTGCACAACCTGCCCGAGGGCCTGGCTATTGGTTCCGGTTTCGTCGGCTCAACCGAACTGGGCATTTCCCTGGCCATCCTGATCGGGCTGCACAATATCCCTGAAGGCATGGCCGTGGCTGCACC
>SLPH01000053.1 GCA_007132095.1 Syntrophomonadaceae bacterium
CGACCAGCTCTTCCAGAAGGTTTACCCCCGAGGAAAGCAGGACAACTGTTGGAGTCTGGCTTGGCAGGCGGGCGTCGATCTCCAAAACTTTGACTCCATCACCGGTTAAAATGACCTCTACATCCATGATCCCTTTCAACTTCAAAGAGCTACAGATCGCCAGGGTTACTTCTTCAAACTGCATAACCGCTTCAGGATCAAGCCCTGCCGGGGCATAAACCCTTTTACAGTCAAACCCGGCGTCCATTTCAAGAGCCGTAACCTGGTATGTGTAGCCTCCCGTTCCATTACCGATGACTTCCAGAGAATAAGATGGGCCATCAACCCACTCCTGAACCACCCATTCAATCGAGCTTGACGAGAGAAGGCGATCAAGTTCGTCCGACGAATCAACACGATGCACATTGTCGCTGCCGCTTCCTTTCGAGCCTTTCGCTATAACGGGGAACCTGCAATCGGGCCAGGGTAAGGGCTGAGGTACGCCGATAGCATCAAAGAGCCTGTTAGAAAGAATTTTTGATGATGTTACTGCGTAAGATGCTGGATCAAAAGCAAGCGGGCGGCCGGATTGCCCGGACCAATGAACCAGCCTTTCCAGGACCTGATCATCTTCCAGGGCAGGCAAAACCAGGTCTACATTATTAAAAACATGGTCGAGATTGTCTTCTTGTAAAAGATCAACCATGTAAAATGAATCACACAAGTGGAGCGCCGTCGGCTCCGTCTTGCGGTCATACAAAACCGTTTCCAGGCCAGCCTTGCGGGCCAAATAAGCCGCTTCTGTTCCCTGAAGCTTGCCGCCTACTATACCCAAACGCATACCTATTACCTCTTTTCTAAGGGCACGATGCTTTTTAGAAATACTTTCGTTCAAGTCGTCAAACGTTCAAGCGAACACCATCAAGATAGGTAAGGCTTCTGCCTTCCCTTTTTATATTAACGCTTTCTTTTCGGGCCATAACCAGTCTTTCCAGGCCAAATCCGATTCCCGCCCAGGGATCGGCAATGTCCCAGGCCGAATCAAGCGGATGAGGTCCATATGCGCCCGAACCAAGCTCGAACCCGGCAGTAAAATCTACAGTATTGCCATAAACTTCAGATTCGGCACCTTCCACGCTATAATCTTTTACCCCTGCCACCTGTAAAACCATATCAGCCATTTCGCAAAGCCTGGAGTGTGGGTCATCATAATCCTGTCCCATTTCAACCAGGTTCAGCATGGTAAACTCATTTAAGTGATGGGCCCCTTCTGACTCTTTGCGAAAGCAGGATCCAATCTCAAATATGCGAACCGGCCTGGGCCAAAGCCTGAGCAGGTCCTTGAGAATAAAATAGAGGTTAGGCGCAAGCATGGGACGGAGGCATTTTCCGGAATCCAACCAGAACACTTTTTTAAAAAGCGGGTGACCTTCTTCGATCGACATTTTCGCCAGAAGACCTTTGGAAAGAATAGCCGGGGTCGCTACCTGGGCGAAACCGGCACCTGTCAACACCCTGGCGAGGTCATATTCAAGGCGGCACAATGAGGGTTGCTTTTGCACTACCCGGAAATGGTCCAGCAGATTTCGGCATTGCTCTACCAGGCCAGGCTCAATGTTTTGGAAATAAGCATCTCGTTCCCTGTGATCTTTAAAATGACGTTCCAGATCTTCCGGCGCCGCATTTAGGTCCAGGAGGCGCTGTTTTTGAGCCCTAGTCCAGGTAATATTCATTATCCATGCCACCTTACCGATCTATAGTTTCCCTGCCCTTTCGATCCGGCAAAGGTAATTTCTGGCGGGGAGTCCGGGGGTTTCGCCCGGCTGCACGGATTTAGAGTCCGTGTGATCAATACGATCCACCCCCCTCGAAGGTTAAACTTTCAAAGGTTAGAGTCTAATTCGTCCTCAAGCTGCTTAAGACGGGAACCCCAATTACGCTTAAAGTAAGTAGTGCTGTACTTTTCAATTTTCCAGTCCGGAACCCTGCATCGCGGGCATGGCGCCACCACCCATTTATTCCTCACCCAGCGGGCGGCCCTGCCATTTCGCGAGTTATTAGTGGTGAAATGCTCACCGCAATGGGTAATTATTTCAGCCCTGTTTCCCCTGACTGTGATCTCCTTAATCCCATGCAGGTAACCCTTACGGGACGGCCACAGTTTAATTTTCTTAAGCAGAGCAAAAAAATTGATTCTTTTCTGTTAATATGTTTTTTTTTTTTGCTTAGACATAACAGCGCTCCTGCCTATAACCTGACTGCTGCATGCTGCTCACAATGAATTGTTAATAAAAACTTGCCTGAAAAACCCTAAAGGATAAATGCTTATTACCTGTTGCGCTAGTTTCTCCACCAATAATGGAATTCCTTCCTGCTGCCGGGTTCGAGGGATCACAGCGCTTGATACTGCCGGTTACTCTTTCCAGCATCTTATATTTAATGCAAAAAACATGCCCATTTCCTTCAGGCTCGTGAGGAGCCTCCCTTTAGAGAAAGTTGTTTAAGGTTTTCAAATGATAAACCCATCTAAGCAGCATATTAACCGGGGATATGCCTCATAGGCGTTATGCACAGATGCATATGCGCCTGCGCCCAGGCATAGAGTTCTGCTATTTTATACCGGCCGGAGCTTTTAAAATCAATTCATGGCCTGGAAGCGGCATTATTGTCATATGCACCGGCATTCGGGCTGAAATAATCTGCCAGGACAGCTTCATTATCGCTTGGCATGACTTTTGCTCTATTAGGCTTCATGTAAGCATGGCTTATAAAGACCGCACTATTAAAGCGGCTATACTACAGAAAAGGAGGATATAAAGTTGTTAATAGTAGGAGAGTTAATCAATAGCAGCAGAAAAGCTGTCCGGGAAGCAATCGAAAAGAAAGATGCAAAATTTATTCAGGATCTTGCCCTTAAACAGATAGAGGCCGGGGCTACTTACGTCGACATTAATTGCGGCACCCAGATTTACGAAGAAGAAGCAACGATGCAGTGGTTGGTCAACTCGGTATTGGAGGTGTCTGACGCTCCTCTATGTATCGACAGTCCATCAGAAAAAGCTCTCGCCGCCGGGTTGGAGGCCGCTGTCGCCAACAAGCAGCAACCCATGATCAACTCAATAACCGGGGAAAAAGAAAGGTATGCCGCCGTATTAGAACTGGTTAAGCAATATGATGCCAAAGTAGTCGGGCTATTGATGGATGATACAGGGATGCCTGAGACTTACGAAGACCGGGTCAGAATTACTGATAAATTGGTTCAGGACCTGCAAAAAGATGGAGTCGCCCTGAAAAATGTCTTTCTGGATCCGCTGGTCAAACCGGTCAGCACCGGCGACCAGGCGGGGATGGAAGTACTTGCCACGATCAGGTATATCCACGAAAAGTATGCCGACATTAATACCGTTTGCGGCCTGAGCAACATATCCTTCGGCCTGCCTAACAGAAAGCTGTTAAACCAGGTTTTCATGATCCAGACCATGACCATGGGCATGAACGGCTATATCCTTGATCCGCTCGATCGGAAAATGATGGGATTGGTTCATACATCGATGGCGCTGCTGGGTAAGGATCAATACTGCACCGGGTACCTGAAGGCTTACCGGAAGGGACTTCTTGATTAAACTTGCCGGGTTTTAGAGCAGCCTGTAATAATGCTTTCAGAACACCCCCGGGCCTATAAATTATAGTTATTACAAGAAAGGAGAGTTGACCGTGTCAAAAATTTACACTCGCATGGGTGACGGCACCCTGGTGGAAATGGAACCCGAAGAGATTAGAAATGACATCCAGGAAGCCTCCATGGATGCCGCTGACAGGGGAAAAATCCCCCCTTTGAATGAAGGAGAACTGGAACATTTATATGACATCTGCACCATGCCGGCAAAAGTGGTCAGTGTTGAAAGAGGCAATGAGATAGTAGTCACTATTGACGGCGGGACTAACAAGATCTACCGCCACGGGATCCAGAGCGGGAGGGTTACCCGCATTCAAATGCATGAGCGTGCTTTCGGGTTTGATACAATGGAGCTTTCCCATATTGATTACAGCTTTAAACAGGTTAAATCTATTGCCCATGAGGAAAAGGGCGAAATGGAAGATGCCCTGCTGTCGACGATCGTCCCCCTTTTCTATGGGGCAATGCCAAACCTGGGTCTCTATTCCCAGCCTGACGGGCCTGTACCCAATGCAGCCGAACTGATGCCCAAGGGTTTGATCAAGGAAGCGCAGGAAGCGCAGGAAGAAGCAATCGAACATGCCGTCAAGGATATGGTCTATGTCGGCTCCGCTCTTTATGAATCGGGAGCGGATGGCATAAACTTCGACACAACCGGGGCTGCCGGGGACACTGACGTAAAAGCAACCCTGATCGCTATCGAGAAATTAAAAGACAAGTATCCCGAAATGGGCGTTGAAATGGGCATGGCCGGCGAATTCATCCTTGGTATGCACGGCGGCCTTTCCCATCATGATACCCGGTTAGCGGGTCTCTATCCGCACAAGCAGGTAGAACTGGCGGAAAAATCAGGGGTTAATATTTTTGGTGCCGTGGTGAATACAAATTCCAGTAAAAGTTTCCCCTGGAACCTGTCACGCGCTGTCACATACTGCAAGGCCTGTGGCGAGCAGGCCAGGATTCCCGTGCATGCCAATGTGGGAATGGGCGTTGGCGGGGTTCCCAATTCTGACATGAACCCGGTTGATGCAATTTCCAGGGTTTCCAAAGCGATGGCTGAGGTAGCCAAACTGGATGGGTTATAGATAGGCATGGGAGAAGCTTTCGGGATGATCGTTACACACTCTATGGCTGCAGGCATGGGCGGAATCCGCACCGCCGGAGACCTGGTCGCGCGGATGCAAATGTCTCGCAGCATGAAGATAAACGAAGCGAAGAACTATGTCGCTGAGAAATTGGGTGTGTCGCTGATTGATCTTACCGATGAGGTAGAAATGTACCACCTGCGTGAAGCCCTCAATATCGGCCGTGTTTCATATTCACCGGGTTATGCAAAAGGTATTGAGGCAAAAATCCGGATCGCTAAACTAATGGATCTGAACATAAACTGTGTCAACACGTTTAAAAACAACGCGGGCATTGACTTCTAACCTCGCAAGTCATTGTATCTGGCGCGGTCTGGTGACCGCGCCCTTTTTATTTATCTCCCTGAATATATGTCGTTTGTGCGATTACACGGCTCCCGGCTGTAAGCCGTATGCATTAAGGCATAATATTTTGCATATTCGCATATTTCTACAGTGCAAAAAAATAATCTGATCCCGCAAGGCTTTTCTGCAGTAGCAATACCTGATGGAAAGTTATTATTTTATTTACTTAAGAAACTGTTTAATCTAAAGGGTTTTACGGCGAATGACCGAAGATTGCCTCTTTTGGTGCACCAAATTATCGAAGCAAAAATATTATGGCATTATTTTTGCACAAGATATACCTGTCCGGTTATCACTTCGCCTACTTGGCATTTTCGCTGCAAAGGGGGGCATGACCTCAGGAAAAGCACATCCGCAGAGCCTTATAAGGTATAAGAAGAAATGACAGTTTAAATTATTCGGAGGTGAAATGTATGGCAGAGTATAGCAAAGATTACGAAAAGGTTTCCCTTGAATTAGTACCATTCGACCGATTCATTCTATGGTATTGTACAATTGGCACTGTGTTATTTTTACTTTTTTTCAATTACATGACAACCTTTGAGGGAATCTGGATTGCCGGGATGCCAAAAAGCGCTTTCTTTGTAGTGGTCGTCGGCTTTGTCAATATTGCCATTGCACTTGTAAGCCGCCATGGCTACAAGTCTCACTACGACAAAATATTGAAATAAGGAGGGAATGTCTGCATGTCGGGAAGCACGATAATAATTGTCATCTTGATGGTTGTCTATGCCCTGGCTGTGCTCGGAATTGGACAATACGCGAACAAGAAAACCGGGCTGGGCAGAAGTGAGTATTATGTTGCAGGAGGCGGCCTGGGAACAATAACGATTTTCTTTACCTACCTGGCCACCTATATCAGCACTTACGGATTTATCGGCCTGTCGGCTGTTTATTTTAGCTGGGGAATTGAGTGGCTCTGGTTTGAATCTATGTTTTATCCAACCCTGATTGTTCCACTGACCATCTTTTTCGGTTTAAGGTTTTATAAGCTGGGCAAAATGCATGGCTATGTCACCAATGCAGACCTGATCGCCCACCGTCTCGACAGCGAGGGTCCGGTCAGGGTCTGGGTAGGGCTTGTAATGATTGTCTTCCCTTCGATCTTCTACGTGGGTATTCAGCTTATCGCCATGGGAGCAATCCTCAGCGGCTTGACCGGAGGAGAGATCTCCCATACTTTCGTAGTATTGTTTTTTGCTGTTGTCATGGTAGCTTATATTATCCTGGGCGGAATGCGTTCGGTCGCCTACACCGATGTTTTCCAGGGCATAACCATGCTCTTGATAATTGCCGTTTCTATAGCCCTGGTTTATGCCAATTTCGGCGGCTTTGGAGAAATGTTCCGCTTAGCAGGCGCCAGCGAGCATGCCTGGATTTTCGAACGTACCCTGCCGCCGCAGTATTTCTACCCGGCCCTGATCATGGTCGGAATTGTCTGGGGTGGCTTGATCCCGCATCTCTGGGTAAGGTTCTATGCAGCTAACAGCATCAAAGGCGTTTATGCGGCAGGCACTGCCGCAGGCGTTGGCGGCGCTTTAATGTACGCATTAATGCCGCTTATAATCGGGACTGCGCTGGCTGCCTACTATCCATCGGTTCCTGAAGTTGCCGTAACCGAGCAGTTCGTTTCAATGATGTTTTCCGACTGGATGGGGCCTGTGTTAACAGCAGTGCTAATGTTCGGACTGGTTGCCGCCGGGAAATCAACCGCCGACGCCATTCTGCTGAACCTATCTTCTATTTTACAGGTTGACATCCTTGAAAAAACTCTCAAAGTTGATTGGCCTGAAAAACGCCTGGACCTGGCCGCAAGATTGATGTGCGTCGCAGTAATCGCCCTTGCATCAATCGGAGCTTTTGCGCCAGGCCTGCCTATCGTATCAGTAGCAATTACCTTAATCTGGTCTTCTTACTCGGTATTGCTGATACCGGTAGTTATTATGCTGTTCTGGAAACGGGCCAATAAATACGGAGCAATGACCGGGCTTGTTTCCGGATTCGTATCGCTCATACTCTTCCTGTATGTAATCTGGCCGGAGTGGCCTCATAACCCGTTTTACCTCTGGGAGGGCACACTTCCCGTTGCAATCGGTATCGTAACCATGGTTGTAGTTTCCCTGCTGACCCCGGCGCCTTCAAAAGAGGTGCTCGAAAGTTTCTACGGGAAAGAAGGGGCCTGATTGATCATAGGCAAGCGATTGCTGCCATGAATGTGATTTAGTGAACCCGAAAACAGGGCCGGGAGAATAATATCCCGGCCCTGTTTCAGTTTAAGTAAATCAAAACCCAGTCACCTTAAACCTGCCGGTTTAGCCGGTTAATTTTCTGCCTCTTCTGTTTACAAACACCACAATGGCATATAAATTGCATCTATATGGAAAGTAGTGTGAGCAAAATTGGTATGTTATGAATTATTATTAAGTTCATCCAGTTTAATGTTAGGCATAATACGGAAACTAAATGTTACCGGGCAACTTGTTTATTTCATTTAAATGCTTTAGCATTTTTGGCCTAGAAGCCTATTTAACCTTTTGAAAGGCGGTGATCTATGATGATTACTAAGAATTCCAACCGGGCCGGGGTTTCAGCAGGCAGGAGTTCTTATTTTACAATCAAACCCGGCCAATATTTTGTGGCAGCTAACTATAAAAGCTCGCACTTATAAGCTGTCGTTTTACGATTCAGGCTGATTTAAAAACACATTTTTGCCGCATCAAATATATTTTATCCAATCGCTTGAGCAAAAAATTTGAATTTTTCAGGAGGGTGAAATATGAAAGGACCAAAAATTGATCCAATGGTATTCTGGCCGTCATTCCTGGTTCTGCTGGCCGTAACCATACCGTTGGCGCTTAACCCTGAAGCAGGGGGAGCGGTAGTTAACAGGATGCTTGGCTTTATAAACTATAACCTGGACTGGCTGTTTCTCGTCGGAACCCTGCTCGTTTTCGTCTTTTTGGTTTGGCTGGCCCTGGGCCGCTACGGCAACGTTAAGCTGGGCGGACCAGATGACGAGCCGGAGTTCTCAAACTTCAGCTGGATAGCCATGCTGTTCTGCGCCGGGATCGGTTCCAGCCTGCTCTACTGGTCGATCATCGAACCGATGTATTACCTGCTCTGGCCTCCTTTCGGGGCCGAGTCATTATCTGCCGAGGCAGCCGACTGGGCCGTAACCTACGGTGCTTTTCACTGGGGCTTTAGCGCCTGGGCTATCTACTGCATCCCTACCCTGCCAATCGCCTACGCTTATTACGTCCGGCAGATTCCGCTCCGGCGGGTCAGCGCTGTTGTAGGAAACGTACTCGGGCCAAAACACACAAACGGCCTGCTCGGCAAAGCAGTAGACGTGCTGATTATTTTCGGCATCATCGGTGGAGTCAGCACCTCCCTGGGCCTGGGAACCCCCATGCTTTCTGCGGCCATCGCCGCTGTGTTTAACATTGAGGAAACAATGGGCCTCAGGATTGTGATCGTATTAATCTGGACCCTCATTTTCAGCACCAGTGTTTACTTCGGTCTTTACCGCGGCATTCGCCGGTTGAGCGACATCAATGCTTACCTGGTACTGGCCCTGGCCGCATTTGTGCTTGTTGTCGGACCGACGGCTTTTATTCTTTCCAACTCGGCCAATTCGATGGGGGTATTGCTTTCCAACTTTACCCGGATGAGCCTGTGGACAGATCCCGTGATCAAGAGCGGTTTTCCCCAGGATTGGACAGTTTTCTACTGGGCCTGGTGGGTTGCCTATGCCCTGATGATGGGTCTGTTCGTTGCCCGTATTTCTAAGGGAAGGACGATCAGGGAGTTGATTTTTGCCGAACTGATCTGGGGCTTCCTTGGGTGCTTCATGTTCTTCGGGATTTTCGGCAGTTACTCCGTATACCTGGAACTTAACGGGATAGTGCCGGTTACTGCAATTCTATCTGAACAGGGCGCTCCGGCTGCAATTGTGGCTGTTTTACAATCCCTGCCGGCAAGCCAGATTGTCCTGCCCATTTTTGTCATGGTTGCCTTTGTCTTCCTGGCCACAACCCTTGACTCTTCTGCCTATGTTGTCGCCTCCTGCAGCACCAAGGAGTTAAAAGGCAATGAAGAGCCGGCCCTGTGGAACAGGGTTCTCTGGAGCCTGATGCTGGCCGGCGTGGCCTTAAGCCTGATGGCAGTGGGCGGCCTTTCAGCTGTCCAGGTCTCTTCGGTTGTGGTTGCCGTTCCCCTGCTTGCCGTTTTTGCCTTATTGATCATCTCGCTGATGAAATACCTGAAGGAAGACTATCCTGACCTTGAACAGAAAAAACTGATCGCTGTAAGGTTTAAAGAAAAGCAATAGTTATAAAATGCAGTTAACTGTTGGAAAAGCCCAATAATGCTCTAAACCGGAAAAAGAAGGGGGTCGCTGCTCCCTTCTTTTTTCCCGGCTGGAGCAGAAATATTTTCCCGGCTTAAAATAGAGAGCGGCAAACAGCTTATGCACAACAGCATAAAGTTATGCAAAAGGTAATTTAAGCCAGTCTCTTTAGCGCGCCAAAACCCTGAATCAAGCATGTGAACCGATCATTAGTTGTGGCATGGAAATTGCAAAATATCTTTATGGTAGAGCATAATTACCCGGGAGGTGAACTTTTACAGCTGACGCTTAACCAGATTTCGTTTCATAACAGGAGGTGGTTGGATTGAAGAGGAATTTACATGCCGGCAAACAGCATCTCGGCGGTTTCGGGCTGAACATTTTTTCTGATGACGAGCTGCAGGACATACACCTGGCCACACTGGAAGTTATGCAGTATGCCGGTGTATTTGTCGAAGATGAAGAAGCCCTGGAGATCTTCCATGGAGGAGGCTGCCTGGTAGACAAGAACAAAAAAATTGTGAAGCTTCCGGCCCATGTTGTAGAAGACGCCATCCGCTCAGCACCGCCCCAGATTGTCCTGACGGCAAGAGACCCCGAAAACGATTTCGTGATGGGCTCGGATCGGGTCGGCTTTACCAGCTTTGGTGAAGGAATTATGGTTATTGATCCAGATAGCGGGGAATACCGTCAATCTTTTAAGCAGGATGTTGCCAACAGCGCCCTGGTCGTTGATTACCTCAGTGATGTAGAAGTTTACGAAAGGGCAATAGCGGCACGCGATGTTCCGGATCACGTCCGGACTCTTCACGAGGCAGACGCATACTTTAACAACACATCAAAACCCTGTTTCCAGGGCCCTGGCAGCGGGGTCCTGGCCCGGAAGCTTTTTGAAATGGGCGCTATCGTTATGGGCGGTGAAGACAAGTTTAAGGAAAGGCCGCCTGTGTCATGCATAGTTTGCCCGACTAGCCCCCTGCGGCTGGTCAGGGATTGCTGTGAAGTTATTATTGAGTGCGCCAGATTTGGGGTACCTTTGAACATTTTATCAATGGCCATGGCCGGAGGCTCTTCCCCGGTCACCCTGGCCGGAACCCTGGTTACCCATAACGCGGAAGTCTTATCAGGGATCGTGCTGCACCAGCTGACAAGCAAGGGGGCGCCGGTTATATACGGAAGCTCCACTACCTGCATGGACTTAAGAATGACAACCGCTCCGGTTGGCTCCCCCGAGCTGGGGATGCTCAGCGCGGCGGTAGCCAAACTGGCCCAGTTTTATCAGCTGCCCAGTTGGGTCGCCGGCGCTTAGGGCGACAGCAAGTTATCCGATGCGCAGATAGGCCATGAAAAAACCATGACCGGCCTGCTGCCCGCATTGGCCGGGGCAAACCTTCTTTACGGCTGTGGAATGCTGGAGTTAGGAATTACTTTCTGCTTCGCACAGCTGGTTATGGACAACGAGTTTGCCCGGATGATTAAACGAGTAGTGCAGGGTATCCCGGTTACAGACGAGGACCTCGCCGTCGACATAATCCGCAAGGTAGGTGCCTTCGGAGATTTCGTCGGAGAGGAACACACAATGAAGCACATGCGGGCCCTGCAATCGCAGCCAAAACTTATTGACCGCAGGATGCGGGAACTCTGGAAAGAAATGGGCTCAACGGACCTGACCCAGCGCGCTGCCGAGGAGGCAAGACGCATTATCAGTACCCATAAGCCCCTACCCTTACCAGAAGGGGTCCAGAGTACGCTTGCCGAATTCTTAAAGGACGCGGAGAAAGAACTGGCCCCGGAAAAAAGAAGGAAGAAATAAGGGATTGAAAATGGCAATCGGGGGTGGGCAAACCTTTAGCAGTTCCTGCCCCGGATTGCCTGTTATAGGCTGCCAGACAGTTTTAGTTTCCGGTGGCCGGCAGCGGGATACTGTCGGTAAAGACGTAATAATAACGTCTAAATATAAAGGAGGTTTTCCCATATGATCGATCAGGCAATGCTGGATGCAGCAGCAGCTTCGATTGTTGAGCAGGACAAGGATAAAGCAGAACAGGTTGCCCGTGAGGCCGTAGAAAAGGGGCTCGATCCATTAGCGATGATCAGCGATGGCTTCACCGTCGGTATAACCAGGGTTGGCGATCTTTTCGACCGCGGCGAACTATTTCTTCCCGAATTAATTATCTGCTCGGAAATAATGAAGGGTGTAACAGAAATACTGAACGCCTCTATTCCTGCTGAAGATAAAAAAGCGGGAGCAAAAGTACTGATTGCCACTGTTGAGGGCGATGTTCATGATATTGGCAAAGGGATCGTGGTCTCGCTATTTAACGCCCACGGTTTTGAAGTATTAGACCTTGGCCGCGATGTGCCCACGATGAAGATTATTGAAAAAGCCGAAGAATTTGGGGCCCAGGTTATCGGCACCAGCGCCCTTCTAACCTCAACGATGGAAGGCCAGAAAAAGCTGGAAGAAGCTCTTCGCAAAGAGGGCTTACGGGATAAATACAAGACCATTGTTGGCGGCGCCCCGGTGACGGAACGGTGGGCCAAACGGATCGGCGCTGACGCTTATGCTGAAGACGCCAATGACGGTGTGAAGAAAGCCTTTGCTCTATTACAGTAAGAGCCGAAAGTTTTTCATGCTGTCGAACCAACCTGATTGTAAAAAATGAGGACCCGGTCTCTTTGATCGATTTACCTGGCACTGCCGCAAACAGGATGGGAAATGTTTTTATAGACAATTGACTGAGGAGGTTTTCAGATGGTTAGCTTGGAAAAAATAGCTCAGGCTGTAATTGAAGGTGATGTAGCAACGGTTAAAGTGCTTGCCCAGGAAGCTATTGATGCAAAGATGGACCCTGCCGACGTAATCAATAACGGGCTCATTGCCGGAATGAACGTAGTCGGTCAGCGCTTCAAATATGGGGAAATGTTTGTGCCGGAAGTACTGATGTGTGCCAAGGCTATGCATGCCGGCATGGAACCGCTCAAACCGCTGCTGGTTGACGGCCAGGTCGATACCAGTGGTAAGGTAGTCCTTGGTACGGTTAAAGGCGACCTGCACGACATCGGGAAAAACCTGGTCGGCATGCTAATGGAAGCAGGCGGTTTTGAGGTTGTTAACCTTGGCGTTGATATCGAAGCAGAGGATTTCATTTCCGCCGCTAAAGAAAATAATGCCAATATTATTGCCATGTCGGCCCTGCTGACAACGACAATGCTGGAGATGAAAGATGTAATCGAGATGCTGGAGGAAGAAGGCTTACGGGACAACTATAAGGTAATTGTCGGAGGAGCGCCTGTATCCCAGGATTTCGCCGAAGAAATCGGCGCCGACGGTTTCGCCCCCGATGCAGCGTCTGCCGTTGACCTCTGCCGCAGTCTCTTAGCGGGCTGAAATCGATAGGCTGACGGCGCTTACCTTTAGGAGGGAAAAGATATGAAAGGCTTTACATTTTTAACAACCGAGGAAGTAGTTAAGGTTCATGACGCAACCCTGCAAATACTAGAAAATATCGGCGTTTCCAGCAGCTCGGAAAAATTTAAAGAGCTTCTGCTGAGCAACGGCTGCAAAGAGGAAAATGGCAGGATTAAACTGCCTGCCGATATTGTCAACAAGTTTCTGCAAAAAGCACCCTCAACATTTAAGATGCGCCGCCGCGACGATGAACCTGACCTTGAAATAGGGGCACGAATCGGTTATTCCCAAATTTGCAGCGGAACGCCCCATGTGCTGGACCTGGAAACAGGCAAGCGGAGAAGCTACCGGCTGAAAGATCTTGAGGACCTGACCCGACTGGGTGATGCTTTGCCAAACATCGACATCGTTTCCTGTGGCGTACCGACAGATGTAGACGAACATGGATACATGACTACCGAGGTTGCCACGATGTTGAGAAATACCTCCAAGCCGGCCAGGGTCCCCATTGAATCGACAGTAGAGCTTCCCTATATAAAAGAGCTCCTTGCATTAATCGCCGGCGGAATGGACGAGTTCAGGGAGAATCCTTTCCTGTACCTGGAAGTATCGCCTCTAAGCCCCCTGGACTTTGCGGGGCTGCCTGCAGATGCTATTATTGAACTGGCCCAGGCAGGAATTCCAACGGGACTGATACCCTGCAACATGATGGGCGCAACCGGACCGATGTCCCTGATCGGTGCGGTCGCCCAGCAGAACGCGGAAGTGGTGACGGGAATTGTTGCAGCGCAGATGGTAAATCCCGGTCTTCCTGTAATCATGTCTCCCAGGGTTACGTTTATAGATATGAAATCAGGAGCCGGTCTCTGGGCCGCGCCGGAAGTAGGTCTGGCCGGTGCCTGCTCTATTCAACTGGCGCAGCATTACAATATCCCCGTTTCGGTAAGCGCTTTCTCTGTAGCTTCAAAAGTGCCGGATCAGCAAAGCGGGTATGAGCGCTGTTTCAACTATATTTGCGCCACACTGGCCGGCTGCGATATTTACGCAGCGGCAGGCTCTCTCGACAATGCCCTGATCGCCTGTTACGGCCAGCTGGTTATTGACAGTGAAATCGCCTCCATGGGTAAACGGATTACCCGTAAAATAGAAGTCACCGATGAAGCTCTTGCTGTTGATGTAATCGCCGAAGTTGTTAACTCCAAATCTTCGTTCCTGGAGCAGAAGCATACCCGCAAATTTTTACGCGCCGGAGAACTATGGGCGCCCCAGATAAGCGATCGGTCCACTTTTGCCCACTGGAACGAAAAAGGAGAGAGCATCGCCCAGAAAGCCAGGAATACAGCGGCCGATTTACTAAAAACCAGGGAACCCATAATGGAACCGGCAGCGGAAAAAGAAATAGACAGGATCATTCAGTCTGCGAGGAAATAAACTACTGCTTTCCATTTAACAAACCGATCGGCGAGTGGACAACCACAGCGCTAATCCAGCCCCGGCCTATCAATATTCCGGGGCTTATTCTTTCCACTTTACACTGGGAATTGCGGTTGCCCGTCTAAGAAAATCCCGGGCGAATTGAAAGCTGTTCTTCTGGTATAATTATGTGGCAGCCAATTATTCAACATGGAGGAGGTTTCAATGTGACTGTATTTATCGGAATAACAACTGTCTGGTCAGAAGAGACCTGGGGCGAAATGGATGATCAGCCCGGTGGAATCCTCTACAACCCGGTCCAGTATAGCAACGCTATGTATGACTGTAATGCTGTTCCCCTCTTAATAGCGCTGCCAACAGGCATTAAGGGCGAAAGCGAACAAAAGCGTGTTGCCGGCATAATTCTGGACCGCCTGTCAGGCCTCTTTATTTCCGGGGGCGGGGGGAACCGTAAGTTCCAAGCTCCCAATATGCCCTGCCTGGAAGAACAACAACCACAGCGCCACAGTTTTGAAGCCGCCCTGCTTAAAGAGGCCTGGAAGAAGAAGATTCCTGTTATCGGGGCCTGCCGCGGCCACCAGATGATCATTGAAACGCTGGGCGGCAAAATAAAAAGCGATACCGTTTGCGATCACCAGCAGCAGAAAGATCAAAAAACTGCGCATAGCATAGAGATTGAAAAAGGCTCGAAACTGGCCGGCATAGTAGGTGCAGAAGACTGGGAAGTTAACAGCCTGCACTGCCAGGTAGCCGAATCGGCGCCGGAAGGGTTCATGGTGTCCGCCCGCAGCCCGGAAGGATACATCGAGGCCATCGAAGCCGAAGGCACAGCTTTTTGGATCGGTTTCCAATTCCATCCCGAAGCAATGTATTCTTTTGACCCTAAGGCCAAAAAGGTTATCGAAGCATTTATCAGGGCTGCTGAAGACTACGAAGCCAGGCAAGTGGGGTAAGATTTGTTTAAATATTGAAGAAAACAACCCCTGGGCGATAGACGGAACGCAAATACCCCTACCCCGCTGCGCCGGGGGCGGGAAAGCAATATGCTTTCCCTTATCAAAAAATCAATCCCCCGGGCACCTGAAGCTATCCAGCCAGCTTCGCTGGTATTGCAGGCATTTGAGCTGTCGCGAAGGCAGGTTCAAGGATAAAGGCAATTCGACTGAACCAGGTTTAATCAGGAACAGGCACTTCAATGTCGAGCAGCGGTGGATACTGCTGACTGCCGAATACATCAGAATCACCCGGACTGCCGCTGGGCAGATCCCGGTAGATGGTAAATTTGATGGCATAAGCGGGATCAAATTCCACGAAATCAGAGATCCTTTCTTCAGGTATGCCAAACAGGGTCGCCATGCTCTTTTTGCTGATTACGCCGCTCTTTTTGACCAGCTCGTAATTTCCTTCTTCCCTGAAGATAATGTCAAAAGTTATCTTGTCGGTGCCTGCATTTTTACTGCGCACCGTTTTAGCCAGATCTGCCAGTTTCACAGTTTTCATTATCTCGCCCCCCTGACCTCTATGGTATGCAGTTCGAAAAGTTCCATCGGATCATCGACCGGCACAATATGGTTTAATGTCCATTTGTAAGCGGCCGAGGCCGGTAAAACCTCTTCAAAACCGAAAGCTGCCGTGCCGGCTGTTCCTTTGACTTCAGGCAGACGGGCGTAAAATATCTGCCGGGTTCCGGTCATGGTGACTTCTTCAGCCATTTTCGCAGTCGGGGCGATACCCTGGCAGACAATACAGAGTTCATGCGAATGAGTTTCTTTAATCGGCTCCAGCGGCCCCATTACCCCGTTTTTCCCGTAAACATTGTAATACAAGCCATACCCCTCATCACCAAATCTTTCCCTGACCTGCTCCCTGGCCCAATCGAGAACCTGATCAATGTTCTTGATCGTATAAGGATCGCGCACCGCGGCGATACCCACATAGCGTTCGCCTACTTTTCCCGATCCTTCCAACTTCACCTTAACTTTGCCTTCAACTGGCACAAATACCGGACCCGTTACCCGGCAGGTTTTTTCGCTGTGCTGCTCGTAGCGGCAGTTAGTCATATCGAGCATGCCGCCGGCAACATATTCAAAATAAGGATTTGACCTTTCATACATAGCGTGGCCCGCTACAGAGGCAACAGTACAGCGCTGGTACGGGCTCATGGCAGTCAGTTTAATATCTTCATGGGTTACTTCTCCAATGACGGTTTCCTTGGCTGCGTAGGGTTCGGCACAAAAAGAGGCGCACTCAAGAGCCTTGCCAAGGTAGTAGGATTCGGCTTCCGGATAGCCAAGCCTGATTGCAGGAGCGGCAAAAATTGCGCTGTCGCTGCTTCTTCCGCCAATAATAACATCAGCGCCGCTTTTCAGCGCTTCAATAAAAGGGTGGATTCCGGCTACAGCCACAATGCGATCTGTCTGCTCAAGCTCTTCGACTGTAAGGTCGCTCCGGCCGTCAAGGCCTTCCACCTTTTCTCCGGCAGCCAATTTGCCTTTCAGGTATGCTGCAGGCACGTCGGAGTAAAAATAAGCTAACTTGAAAGGAGGCAGGTTGTGCTTGGCTGCCAGTTCCTCAATAATTTTGACATAAAGGTCAACCCTGCTCCTGGTCCCCGTGTCTCCGGCGGAACCAATGATCATTGGCACCTCCTGTCTCCTGGCAGCAACCAGCATCATCTCCAGGTCATGCTTCTGCCATTCGTAAGGGCTGACAGAATAATCACCGCCCAGGGGGCCGGGGCCGATATCACTGCTGCCGGAATCGCAGCAGTAGAAATGCGGTTTTGTTGCCGCCCCAATATCAAAACTTTCCCTTTTGCTCGGCGCGAAGCCGAGGTGCCCATTGGGACAAAGAAATCGTAAACCTTGTTCGCTCATAATACTTCCTCCTCATGTGCCCTGACTGCTCTTTTGGCACCCTCTGTATTTTTTACTGCCAGGCTGCTCGATCAATCGGCGCCATCTATAGCCTCGCAACCCCGCACCGATTCAGACTTTCACCATTACCCTGAATAGAGGTGACACATAACTTTACGCCCAGGTTCAACTTCTATATTCTCAGGTAGCTCAGAACTGCAGATCGGTCCAATAAATTCCGGACAGCGAGGATGAAATGGGCATCCTGAAGGGACATCGATTGGACTGGGTACTGTACCTTCAAGAATAATGCGTTTGCGCCGGGCCGCCTTATCCACAATCGGAATTGCCGAAAGCAGCGCTTTGGAATAAGGATGCAGGGGTTTTTCGAAGAGCTTGCCCGTCGGCGCAACTTCAACAATCTTACCTAAATACATCACCGCGATCCGGTTGCTCACATAGTAGATCACGCTCAAGTCGTGGGTAATAAACAAGTAGGTTAATTTAAAATCCTGCTGCAGTTCTTCCAGCAGGTTTATGGTCTGCGCCTGGACTGAGACATCAAGGGCGGATACGGGTTCATCGCAAACTACAAATGAGGGCTGCATGGCTAAAGCCCTGGCCACACCGACACGCTGCCTCTGGCCACCGCTAAACTGGTGCGGGTAATTATTTATCTGGTGTTGTGAAAGGCCTACTCTCTCCAGCAGTTCCAGGATGCGCGCTTCGCGCTCAACAGGATCATGCATCCCCTTTTGCACCAGGGGGACGGCAACAATATCGCGGACAGTTTTACGCGGGTTGAGGGATGAATAGGGGTTTTGAAAAATAATCTGAGCTTCCTGGCGAAACTGTAGCAGCTGCTTTTTGTTAAAGCGAAACAGCTTTTCTCCCCGGAAATAGACTTCGCCGGCCGTTGGATTAATAATATTTAAAATAGCGCGCCCCAGGGTTGATTTACCGCAGCCGCTCTCGCCAACCAGGCCCAGGGTTTCTCCTTCCATGATGGAAAGATCAACACCATCGACCGCTTTTACCAGCAGATCTGTCTTCTTTGTCAAAAGCTTGGCTATGGGAGACCGTTTGATCGTAAAGTATTTTTTCAAACCTCTTGCTTCAAGAAGCGGTTGCTCAACGTTCATTTTATTCCCCCTCTCCCTTTGCCTGGGCCTGGTAAAGAACACAGCGAACCCTGCGGCCGTTCTGGAGTTCCAATAGCGGCTGAGGCAGCCTGCACTCTTCCATAGCCCGGTCGCAGCGAGGCATGAAGTTGCAGCCTTCGGGCAGTTCGAGAAGGCTTGGCACAGTACCGCGAATAGGCTGTAACCGCGGTTTATCCGGAACCAGGCGGGGAATAGAGTTAAGCAGACCCTGGGTATAAGGATGAAGCGGTTCTTCTATGATATCGTCAGTTTGCCCTTGTTCGATGATCTGCCCGGCGTACATAACGCAAATGCGCTGGCAAAATTCAGCCGCTACCCCCAGGTCATGGGTTACCAGGATAATTGCCATACCGCGCGACTGATTGATCTTTTCCATTAAGCTTAAAATCTGGGCCTGAATTGTTACATCAAGGGCTGTGGTCGGCTCATCAGCCAGCAGTATCTTCGGTTCGCAGGATAGGGCGATCGCTATTACCGCACGCTGCTGCATGCCTCCGCTGAACTGGTGAGGATATTCATAATAGCGGTCCATTGGCGATGGTATGCCAACTTCCTCCATCAGCTCTATTACGCGCTCCTTTTCAGCCTTAAGCCTGCGGCTCCCGCCGCTATAACTTTCTTGAAAGTAGCCATGAATGTGCAGCGATTCGCGAATCTGCTCACCCACTTTAAAAACAGGGTTGAGTGAGGTCATAGGATCCTGGAAGATCATAGCCAGGTCTTTACCCCGCATTTTTGTCATTTCCCGGCTGCTTTTTTTCAGCAGATCCTGCCCTTCAAAAAGGATTTCTCCGCCAACAATTTTTCCCGGGGTAGGAACAAGGCGCAGCAATGATAACAGGGTCATACTTTTTCCACAGCCCGACTCGCCAACAAGACCCATAATTTCACCCTGGTCAAGCTTAAAGCTGACCTGGTCAACTGCTTTTACCGTGCCCCTGGAAAGTTCAAAGTATGTTTGCAGATTATTTACTTCTAACAGCAACAGTACGGCCTCCTTTACTCGATCCGCCGCAAGCGGGGATCAAGAATATCCCGCAGGCTTTCACCAAGCATATTAATGGCTAAAACCAGGACCAGGATGGCAACCCCGGCGAAGGTAGATATCCACCATGCGCTGAGCATATGATCGCGACCGATATTAACAATTGAGCCCCAGGCCGGTTCGGGGTATTGAATGCCCAGGCCAAGGAAGCTTAATGAAGCTTCCATGATGATCATAAATCCCATGCGCAGGGTGCCAAGAACAATAATTGAGTTAAGGATGTTGGGCATGATTTCGCGCGCCATAATGTTTAAATCGCTTTGGCCCAAAGCTTTGGCAGCATCCACGTACTCCTTGGTTTTCTCGGCCATGACATCACCCCGGACAAGGCGGAAAAAACCGACCCAGCCCTTAAAAGTAAGGGCGAAAACAAGGTTATAAAAACCGGGACCGATAACGGCCATGGTAAAAATAGCAAATATAAGCCATGGGAAAGACAGGAGCAGGTCGGCGAAACGGGCTAAAACAGTATCCAGGATGCCCCTGTAGTAACCTGCCAGCAGGCCGAGAACTGTCCCGATAACAATGGAGATACTAACAGTGAGGACGCCAATCAGGAGAGATATTCTCGTTCCGGCAATAATGCGGGAAAAAAGATCCATCCCAAGCTGATCAGTGCCAAGGAGGTGTTCCCTGCTGCCCCCCTCCATCCAGAACGGCGGCAGGAGGCGGTCTGTCAGGCTGATAGCCATTGGATCCTTGGGAACGATGTAAGGGCCGGCTATAGCCAGGAAAACAAAAAAGAGAAATATTATTAGTCCGAACATCCCGGAAGGGTTCCGGCTCATTTTGCCCATGAATTCTTTAAAGTTTTTCCCGGTAAGACGCAGGCGGGTTAAATAATAGTCGCGCTTTGACATCTTGTCCGGGCTGATTGGCTGGATCTGGCTCATTTAGATCCCCCCTAGTTGCTGATCAAAAACCTTACATGGATATTTTCGGGTTTAGATATGTATATAGGATATCAACAATCAAATTGGCTGCCACAAAGGTAAACGCATAGATTATGACTACACCCTGAACCAGGGGATAATCGCGCACAAATATAGAGCTGACGACAAGCCGGCCCAGCCCGGGCCAGCTGAACACAGTTTCCACAATCATGTTTCCGCCCAAAAGCATCCCAACTTCAAGGCCGATTACTGTAACGGTAGGGATCATGGCATTACGCATGGCGTGCTTCACAATCACCGTGTATTCTCTTAACCCTTTGGCCCTGGCCATAACCACGTAATCGTTCCGTAAAACTTCCAGCATACTTGAGCGCATCACCCTGGCTACTATTGCCGCCATGGGAAAGCCCAGGGTTATCGAAGGCATAATTAAGTGCTTAATCGCACTTACCAGCGCCGGCCAGTTGCCCGTAATAATAGAATCTAAAACATAAAAACCAGTCACCTGCTGTAAATTTACATCATAACTTATACGGCCATAAGTAGGCAGCCAGCCTAAATTGATCGAAAAAATAATGATCAGCAGGATACCGAGCCAAAATATAGGCATGCAGATCCCGAAAAAAGCCCCGGCCATACTTATTTTATCAATAAGGCTGTTCTGCTTAACCGCGGATATAACTCCAATCGGGATAGCTACCAGGAGAGCAAAAAAAGCGCCAAAAAAAGCCAGTTCAACCGTAGCCGGAAGAGCCTGCTTGATGAGATCCCAAACGGGGCGCCCTTTTGTAAAAGAAGTGCCCATATCTCCCTGAACCAAATCTTTAAGGAAGTAACCGAGCTGGACACCTAAAGACTCATCAAGATGCCACTGCTCGCGCAAAAGTTCCACTTCTCTTTCTGAAACATGACCGGCCTGCCCCATCATAATATCAATTGGATCTCCCGGGGTTAATCGCATGATAAGAAATATAATAATACCAATACCAATGATAACCGGTATGGCGATAAGAATCCGTTCGATTATCCTGGCTAATTGCATCGGTCCACCACCTTTTAAAGCTGTCGGCTAAGCGAGCCTGGCGGATAATTATCCCGGCAGCTTGAACAGGCTTGCTGCAGGCCTAGAAGGCCCGCAGCTAGCCGTCCAGATAACTCTCAATTTCTCTTATTCCTCTTATTCCAGCCCGACCCTGTGCAGGTTAATCCTGCTGTCAGTACTGGGCCTCCAGTTGGTAACGTTGGAACGGCAAGCTTCGATTTCCATTCCAACATAGCCGAATACCCAGGGCGCATCGTTGTAAATAATTTCCTGAGCTTCGTAATAGAGGCTGATTCGTTCATCTCTTTCTACAGCAATTTCAGCAGCATCCAACAGGGCATCCAATTCAGGGTTGGCATACTGCGAATAGTTACCGCGGTCATTGCTTCTCAGTTTTGGTACTAAAAGGTCGCTCGGGTCAAGAGTAGAGTTGCCCCAGTTGCCAAATACCATCATTCTTTCACCGGCAAGCAGCTGGTCACGCAGTACTCCCCAATCCCAGATGCGGACAGAAGCCTGGATGCCGATTGCTTCAAGCATGCTGGCCGCGGCATAAGCGACATCTTTAAGTTCATCCTCAGTATCAATCACCAGCTCAAAACCATCAGCATACCCGGCTTCCGTCAGCAGCTCAATTGCCCTATCCGGATCGTAGCCATAAGGCTGCAGATCGGTATTCAAGGCAAAACCGTGCGGCAGCAGCGGCCCGGCTACTGTAGTGCCGTATCCGAGAAGAATGTTGTCGACTATAGCATCCATGTCGATGGCGTAATTAATCGCCTGGCGGACCCTGACATCATTCAATGGAGCCATTTCAACATTCATCTCAAACATATGCATCCTGGTTCCTTCCACTGTCTTAACTACCACATTGGGGTCTGCCTCCAGGGTAGCAACCATATCGGGAGGAACATTGTGGATAATGTGAACGTCCCCGCCCTGCAGGGCAGCTACACGGGTTGATACTTCGGGCATGAACTCGAAAATCACCCTGGCAGCAGGTGCAGGTCCTACCGGTGGGAGATCAGGTGAACCGCCATAGTAGTCGTCGAAGCGTTCAAGAACAATACGGTCATCAATAGTTCCCTCAACGAACTTGAACGGTCCGGCGCCCATAGGCTGAACTGCAATATCAGATCCCACTTCTTCCAGGTAGGCTTTCGATACTATCTGCTGATGCGGCAGCATGGCCAGTAGAATCGGCCAGGGCTCTTCAAGGATGAAGCGCACAGTGCGATCATCTACTATTTCAACTGCCTCAAGAGGCCCAAGCAGACCTTTCCTGGGCGAAGTTTCACCTTCCATCGCTCCTTCGCCGATAATCCTGTCAAAGGTAAACTTAACATCTTCAACCGTTAAATCAGAACCGTCGTGGAATTTAACCCCTTCGCGGATGGTAAAATCCCAGATCGTGGGCTCAGGGTTATCCCAGGACTCGGCTATTTCAGGAACAATAACCCCATCCGGGGTACGGGTAACCAGCCCATCATACATATTGCGAATTACTGTTTCGGTAACCCGGTCGCGGTGGTTGGCCGGATCCAGGGTGAGAATAGTCTGAGACAGCCCGACTACAATTGTATAATCTTCACCTACGGCAACATCATTGGGATCGTCGACGACTTCGTCGTCATCAACGGCAGGATCTTCCGTCGGCTGGCATCCGGTAACCGGGAAAAAGCAAAGCGTTACAACCAGGAATAAAACAAGCAGTAACCATGGTGCTTTTTTCAACCAAATCCCCTCCTAAAACTTTAATAAGTGAGTAATTCCTACCGGCAAATATCAATGGATTCTATAAACCACCTCCGAAACAATTATTCGCATCCGGTAATTATAAGGTTACAATCGGTTGCAGGTATGAATACTGCTCTTCATAAGGGCTTTTTAATACCAGTGTTAGTATCATGTAATGACCAGATCAGGGAAAAAAAATTCAAACCTCCGCCAGCTAAAGTTGCAATATTATCTATTCTACGCGGTGGCCGAAGATTCCTGCTTGTCTGATAATTTTTTTTAAATTTTTTTAGCTCCCCACATCACGACTGATGCTAAACTTGTAATAATCGCCCCTGTAGTAAGCATAGCGCACTTCCAGCGGTTCTTTCTCACGGGTATAGATTATCGACGTGACTTTAAACAGGGCTCCGCCTGGTGGATACTCCATCAGTACTGCCTGTTCATCAGTTGCGACAGTGGCCTCAAAAGTTTGGTGAGCGGACCCGACATCAACCTGCTTCGTCTCGCGGTAATAGCGGGTAAAGGAGAACCAGCCTTTTTGAGCCTCGTAGCTGCGCACATGTTCAATCGCTTCAAGCCCCAGCGCTGTCGGCAGGTAGTAATAGAAAAGGACCATGGGTGTGTTATTTGCTATACCGAGCAGCTTAAAACTGGCGATGTCCGAGCCTACGGGCAAACCGAGCAGGCCGGTTATATGAACGTCGGCGCTGATTAATCTTGCTTCAAGCACCTTCATGGAGGGGGTCAATCCCCGCCCCTTAATTGTCTCTTCAAAACCGGTTAACCTGATCAGGCCCTGGTCGATTTTCGGTTCGGCTACAAATGTGCCCTTGCCATGAATGCTGTATAAAAGCCCTTCATTTATCGCCAGGCGAATCGCCTGCCTGACTGTGGTCCGGCTTACGCTGAACTTGTCACAGAGCTCTCTTTCTGAGGGAATCTGATCATTTGGGTTTAACCGGTGGGATTTAATTTCCTGGACCAGGTAGTCTTTCAGCTGCACGTAAAGACTCACAGGCGATTTGCTGGATATCTCCACTTGCGGCCTCCTTTTAACACTGTAATTAACTAACTGCTTCGACGAATAGTAATCAATTCCTTTTAATAGGTTCATAAGAGCCAGTACCTGAACATGAATCAATCACTATGCGCAAGTATGGTCGGCTCGGAAAACTGGCTGGTATTGCCTTCCTCATCAGTTGCAGTCGCTGTAAGGTGTTGACCCTGCAGAGGCCTGCCTGAAACAAAGGTAAATTCACCTTCTGAGTTAGTCTTAACGCCCCCTTCAAAGATCCTGCCTTCTCCTGCGGCATCGGAAAAAATCTCAACGTAGCTTCCTGGTGGCGCTTTACCTTTGACAGCCCCTGCTTCCAGATCATACTCTTCAATAACAGGAGGGGAAAACCCCCTGTTTCCAGTATTTATAAGATTAATGCCGTAGGCTGCATTATTAAAAATACTGTTCTCACTTACCCGGTTGGAATGACAATCAGCGCCAACTATTTCAATCCCATTGCCCCAGTTAAATGCAATAATATTATCCGGACCAATCGTATTGCCATGGGAAGCAAAGGTAATTTTTACGCCTGTAAGGTTGCCAAAATTAGCGTGTGCCGCCCGTCCGGTCAAATC
>SLPH01000085.1 GCA_007132095.1 Syntrophomonadaceae bacterium
ACCCTGCTTCCCTTGGGTCCGACGCAGGCGCCGACAGGATCGATGTCGCTGTTATTGGATATTACTGCTAGTTTTGAACGGTTTCCGGCCTCGCGGGCTGCCGCCTTGATCTCTACAATGCCTTCGTATATTTCCGGCACTTCCATCTCAAACAGCCTTTTTAAGAATCCGCTATGAGTCCTTGAAACTATAATCTGGGGCCCCTTCGATGTTTTCTTAACATCGAGAATATAGATTTTTATCCGCTCGCCCTGCCGGAAGCGCTCGTGTGGAATCTGTTCCTCCATCGGGAGAACGGCCTCGGTCCGGCCCAGATCAATTATGGCATTGCGCTGCTCAAAACGGCGGACAAAGCCGTTGATTACCTCTTCGACCCGGTCGACAAAATTTTCGTAAACAAGTTCCCGTTCCGCCTCCCTGATCCTCTGGATCACCACCTGTTTGGCGGTCTGGGCAGCGATTCGGCCAAATTCTTTAGGGGTTACCTCCATCTCAACCAGGTCGCCGAGCTGGCACTTCGGATCATAGACCCGGGCTTCATAGAGCTCGACCTCGCTTTGATCGGATTCTACCTCTTCGACCACTTTAAGCTGGGAAAAAACTTTAATCTCACCGGTCTCCCTATCGATAATCACCCGCACGGCAGGTGCTGATTGAAAGTTTCTCTTGTAGGCAGAAACCAGGGCAACCTCCAGCGCTTCAAAGAGCACTTCCTTGCTAATTCCCTTTTCTTTTTCCAGCATTGCAATTGCTGTAAACAGCTCTTTATTCATTCTTTTTCAGCCTTGCCTCCCTTCTTCTGTTTTGCGAAAGCAGTGGTAACGAGCCCGCAGCGGTATCCCCGGGCTTACCGGTTCCTTTTCGCAACATTATTCAGCGATCCTGGTCAGCCTGCCTTTTCCAGTTATACACCAGGTTGGCTTTATGAATATTGGTGAAAGCTATATTAACCACCGCATCATCGTCAAGTTTTAAAGCCAGGATGCCGTCATTAAAACCGGCAATAGTGCCGGTAAAATTTTTACGCCCATCGAGCGCTTCTATTACTTTAAGTTTAACTTTTTCTCCTCTAAAACGCAGAAAGTGTTCCGGCTTCCCCAGGGGGCGATCAAGTCCGGGTGATGATACTTCAAGCGTATACGAAGAGGCGATCGGGTCGCCGGCATCGAGCAGCTCTGAGGCGGCCCGGTTAACTTTTTCACAGTCCTCGATTGTAACTCCACCTTCTCGATCTATGTAGAGATGGAGGTGCCCGTTTTTTCCGCCGCTATAATCGATGTGGACAAGCTCCATCCCCATTGCTGTAACAGAAGGCTCAAGCATTTCAAAAAGCTTCTTTTTCAAATCAACATAATAATTCATTCAAATTCTCCCTGCCAAGCTTAAAAAAGGCCTACCAACAACAAAGAGTGGGAGAACCCACCCTTTGTCAGAAACGCTCTTGCTTATATAAAGTTACCACATGGAGGAAATAATTGCAAGGGAAAAAGCGCCTGTCAGGCCGGGCCTGCAGCTAAATTTACCTGTCTTGATTAGGATTATTCTTCAAGGCGTATTTAACAATGTCGCGGTACATTTTCAGCCTTGCGTATGCCCCTTTCAAAAGGCCCAGCTTTTCTTCTTTCATTACGTGGGACAGGTCTGGCAGCAGGACAAGTTCAACCGGTATCCCCTTATCTTCGACATGACGGTGCAGGGCAACTTCAATGCCAAAGCGGAGCAGATCCAGGTCTGATACACTTTCCAGGAGTTCCCTTTGCAGGGCCCGCTGTCCCGACAGAAAGGGTGCCACTTTCTGGGCAATATCGGTGACTACCCGGCCCATTTCAAACTGACCGATGCTCATTGCCGCCTCTGCGTTCAGGACAGGTTTAAGCAGTGAACGGATATGGGCATCGGTGAGGCCAATCAGGTCGGCATCAAGAATGAGCAGCACTTCCTGGTCGCTGTGATCAAGCCCTGCTTTCACTGCGGCTCCCTTACCCCTGTTCTGAAGCATTTCAATCACTTGAACCTCTTCATGCAGCATCGCTTTCTCCACGGTGCGGTCGCTGGAACCGTCGCTGATTACGTAAACCCTGTCTACCAGTTCACAGGCCAGAACCACATCTAGAACCTGCCCGATTGTGTTCTCTTCGTTATATGCCGGAATAATTGCCGCTACCCTGCTCATCTAAAGCTCCCCAGTCATCAATAGCCGATCAAAAGCATCCTGATAGGCAAAATTATATTTTCCGCAGCTCTTCTGCCAGAACCTGCAGCAGCTGTTGCTGCTCTACTGTGCGGATTACCTGGCCGCGCCTGAACAGCAGCCCCTTCTTTTTACCCGCCGATATGCCTAAATCCGCTTCTTTGGCTTCGCCGGGCCCATTAACGGAGCAGCCCATCACCGCTATCTTCAGTGTTCTGACATCTCCTGCGAGCAGCTTTTCGACCTCTGCGACCAGGGCCTGCAGATCTACCTCGCAGCGGCCGCAGGTGGGGCATGACACGAGATCCGGACCAAAACGCCTGATACCCAGGGCCTGAAGGATCTGTTTTGCCACCGCCACCTCTTCTTCCGGAGGAGCGGTAAGCGAAACCCGAATCGTATCGCCGATACCATCGGCCAGGCAGGAACCGATACCGATCGCGCTTTTGATTGAGCCGCTGAGCAGCGGCCCCGCCTCGGTAACCCCCAGGTGCAGGGGAGCCGGGCTCCTGTCGGAAAAAAGACGGTAAGCCCTGATTGTCGTGTAAACATCGGAAGCCTTCAGTGATACAACGGTGTTGAAAAACTTTTCTCCCTCTAAAACGGCCAAATATCGCAGGGCCGATTCCACCAGCGCTTCGGGGCCCGGTCCGCCGTATTTCTTAAGCAAATCCCGCTCAAGTGAACCGGCATTAACTCCTATGCGAATAGCGGCGCCCCTTTTTTCCGCTTGCCTGACCAGCGATACCAGCTTATCCGTCCCCCCGATATTACCGGGGTTAATCCGGATTTTGGCGCACCCGGCTTCAATCGCGCCGAGTGCGAGTTCATGATCGAAATGAATGTCGGCCACCAGGGGCAGGGGGCAGCTTTTCACCAGATCCGGCAGGACAGCAAGGGCCTCCCGGTCGGGCACTGCAACCCTTACCAGTTCACAGCCGGCCTCGATCAGCCGTTCAATCTGGCCCAAAGTAGCGGGAAGATCGGTTGTTTTAGTTGAGGTCATAGACTGAATCACAACCGGGGCGCCGCCGCCAATCGTTACCCCGTCTGCCTTAACTGCCCTTGTCTCTTTTCTGGCAATTTCAGTCAATATTCATCACACTTTCGCCACCCGCTAATTAGGGAAGATATTTAAACGAATCAGATCCTGGTATGTAATAAAGAGGATCAGCATAATTAAAAAAGCAAAGCCGATAAAATGAATCATTCCCTCTTTTTCGGGGTCGATCGGCCGGCCCCTTACCGCTTCCACCGCCAGGAATAAAAGCCTGCCGCCGTCCAGGGCCGGAATGGGCAAAAGGTTCATGATTCCCAGGCTGATGCTGATCAGGGCCGTTAGCAGAAGCAGGTTAATAAACCCGGTTTGAGCAACCTCCCCGATAACTGAAACGATACCAACCGGCCCCGCCACATCTAGCGGCGCCCTGCCGGTCAGGACCTGGAATATTGAAGCGATGACCATCCCAAAACGTTCAAAACTGCCCTGCAGCGAATCCACAAACATATATTTTCTGACCACGGGCACAATGCCAATCTTCCCGGTTCCCGTCTCCTCGTCAAGGGCCGGGGTAACCTGCAGCGTCAGGCTTTCACCGCCACGCTGAACGGTTAGGGCTATCTCTTCCCTGGCCCGGGGTGAAATAGATTCCAGCACCCCTTCCCACCGCGATATGGCGGTTGAATTTACGGCGGTGATGCGATCTCCTTCCTGCAATCCCGCCTCTTCGGCCGGGGTATTCTCCAGCACCTGCCCTATCTCCGAGGTGGACATATCGGGGACACCGGTCATGAAAAAGAAAATAACAAAAAATATTGCAACAGCCAGGACCAGGTTCATCGCAGCCCCTGCCAACAGGACAAAAGCGCGGTGAAGAACCGGTTTTCGGGGAAAGCTGTCCGGTTCATTTGATTCTTCATGATCTTCTCCGAGCATGCGGCAAAATCCGCCCAGCGGCACCGCCCGCAGCGAATAGTCAGTCTTGTTCCTCGTCCATCCAAACAACTTTGGCCCAAAACCGATGGCCAATTCAAGCACGCGGATACCGGTCAACCTGGCCGCAAAAAAGTGGCCCAGTTCGTGAACAAGGATTAAGAGCCCGAATACAAAAATTGAAGCAACAAAGGTTTGCATATCTATTCCACTCCCGTCATATCTGCTGCAATCTCTTCGGCCTTTATACGCGATGTGTAATCTGCATGGAGAATATCTTCCAGGTCAGGTTGTGCCGTCACACTATGAGATTGCATCGTCTTTTCTACTGTTTCCGCAATCGCCTTGAAGCTGATCCTGCCGTCAATAAAAGCAGAAACGGCAACCTCATTGGCTGCATTGAGGCAGGCCGGCAAAGTCCCCCCCTGCCTGGCGGCAGCAATGGCCAGGTCAAGGCAGGGAAAATTACACCGGTCCGGCTCGTGAAAATGCAGCTCCCGGCCAAAGGGAATAAAGCGTTTCAGGCTGTTCTTTTGACGGACCGGGTAGGTCAGGGCGTATTGAATAGGTAGACGCATGTCCGGTTCGCTCAGCTGGGCCAGGATCGAGCCATCTACGAATTCGACCATGGAATGAATAATACTTTGAGGGTGTACTACCACTTCAATATGTTCCAGGCTCAGGTCAAACAACCAGCGGGCTTCAATTACCTCCAGGCCTTTATTCATCATCGTGGCAGAATCGATAGTTATCTTCGGACCCATCTGCCAGTTAGGGTGTTTTAAAGCTTCGGCAGCGGTAACTCTATTTAACTGTTCACTGTTAAACCCGAAAAAAGGCCCTCCGGAAGCAGTGAGAATAATCTTTTCTATTTCACCTGTTGCAGCGCTGCCGCGGCACTGCCAGACGGCAGAGTGTTCGCTGTCAAGCGGCAGAATCCGGTTAAGATCCAGCAATCCCTGCCTTTTAAGAATCTCGCCTCCGATTACCAGCGCTTCCTTGTTGGCCAGGGCCACCGTCCTGCCCTGCTTTAATGCAGCTACAAAAGGTTCAAAACCGCTGAACCCAACCTGCGCCATCACAACCAAGTCGATCCCGGGGAAAAGAGCAGCTTCAACCTGTCCTTCCCTGCCCGAGCTGACCGCACAGCCTTCGCCCCGGAGCAGATATTTCAACTCTTCAGCAGCCCTGTGGTCGCTCAGAACAGCCAGTGAAGGGCTGTACTTGCGAACCTGTTCTGAGAGCAGGCGATAATTACTGCCTGCAGTAAGAACTTCAACGCTGTATTGGGGACCCAGCTGATCTATAACGCTAAGGGTCTGCTTTCCTATCGAACCTGTTGAGCCCAAAATGGCTATTTTTTTTGACATATTACTCCCTGGAAAAGATGATCTCTAATGCAGCACATCTCTATTATACCAGCTAAACTATTAAAAAAAAGTAATAGACGAAGGGAGCGGCGACAAAGAGGCTGTCAAAGCGGTCAAGTATTCCCCCGTGGCCGGGGATGATCCTGCCGGAATCCTTAACCTCGAGCTGACGCTTAAGGGCCGACTCAATCAGGTCGCCCAGCTGGGCAAAAACGCCAATGCCAAAAGCCAGAACTGCCGCCTGCCCCGGGCTGAGCAGGACTATTTCCGGCGCCAGTATGGGGGCGGAAAAAAAGATCGCTACAGTACCGAAAAGCCCGGCCAGCGAACCTTCTACTGATTTGTTTGGGCTGATATCGGGAGCAAACTTGCGAACGCCCCACTTCACCCCGATAAAGTAGGCCAGGGTATCATGGACCCAGACCCCGATCAAGAGCAGGTACATGTAAAAAGCGCCTCCGTCAAGCATGCGCACCATTAACATGTAGCCGCACAGACCGCCAATATAGACAATCCCCCATAAAGAGAGGGCGCTGTCTACTATCCGGTTTCGCTCCATATCAAAAAGGACCAGCACAAAGAGGATAAAGAAATGAAGCATAATGATCGGGTAAAGCATTGGCATAAAACCAAAGTAAATGATCAGCAGGAAAAGGTTAACGCCGCTCAGGCCAAGGACAAGCGGCATCCTGAACCCCCTGGACTTCAACAGCGACCAGTACTCAATAGCGGCCAGGTTGACCACGACCAGGAGCAGGCCAAGAAACCAGGGTCCCCCCATGTAAACCGCGCCCAGCACGATCGGTATGCCTGCCAGGGCGGATATTATTCGTAGTAATAGCATCTAATCACCTGCCTGTGGTCAGAAATGGATAAATGCTGCCTGCATCAATGCTAAATTTTGCCAAACCGCCGCTTGCGCTGCTGGAACTCATGAACTGCTTTCAAAAGATCAAGCGTTGTAAAGGAAGGCCAGTAGGTTTCTGTGTATACAAGCTCACAGTAGGCAATCTGCCAGAGCAAAAAGTTGCTGATCCTGTATTCCCCACTGGTCCTGATCATCAAGTCGGGATCCGGGAGGTTTGCGGTGCATAGATATTGGGAAAAGATTTCATCATCAACTTTCTTGATCTTTCCTGCTGCCGCATCTTCTATGATCCGGTTTACAGCCTGAATAATTTCCCACCGTCCCCCGTAACTGAGGGCAAAGTTTAACACCATGCCGCTGTTTGCAGCTGTCGCCTCCGCCCCCTCCCTGATAATACGCCGCACTTTACGCGGCAGCTTTTCCTCATCGCCGACAAGGTTCACTTTAACATTATTGCGAATCAGTTCGGGCAGTTCGGTCTTGAAGTATTTTTCCGGCAGGCTCATCAAAAAGCTAACCTCGCCTGGCGGGCGCTTCCAGTTTTCCGTGGAGAACGCGAAGAGGGTTAGCGCTCCGATCCCCATTTTACTGCTGTAGCGCACTATCTCCCGGACGGTTTCTACTCCCTGCCGGTGCCCCTCCTGCCTTGGCAGGTCGCGCTCCTGGGCCCACCGCCCGTTTCCGTCCATAATAATAGCAATGTGAACCGGGAGTTTATCTGGATCAATCAGGGAGAGCAGCTCTTTTTCCTGGTCTTTTATTTCCATCAGTTACCTCGTAGGGTTAATGACAGCGGCTCTCTCCTTCCGGCAAGGAGAGAGCCGCCCGGCGAGTTCTCCGTCTTTTCCGGGCAGCGTTAGCCCGGTCCGGCTTAAATTTCCATAATTTCGGCTTCTTTTAATTCCAGCGCTGCATCCACTTCTTTTATTTTCTGGTCGGTCAGTTCCTGCACCTCGTCAAGAGCTTTCCGGCGCTCATCTTCTGTCAATTCACTGTCTTTTTCCAGCTTCTTAATTTCGTCGTTAGCATCGCGCCTGATGTTGCGTATCGCAACTTTACTTTCTTCCGCTTTCTTTCTGACCACTTTAACCAGTTCTTTGCGTCTTTCTTCAGTCAGCTGGGGTATGGATAGCCTGATCACGCTGCCATCGCTGGTAGGCGTTAAGCCGAGGTCAGATTTGAGGATCGCTTTTTCAATTTCTCCAATCGACTGCTTATCCCAGGGCTGTATAACCAGCAGCCGCGGTTCAGGCGCCGATATCCCGGCCAGCTGGTTTAAGGGTGTCATGGCCCCGTAATAATCTACCTCGATGCGATCCAGAAGGGCTGTCGATGCCCTGCCTGCTCTGAGCGTGGCCAGATCGCGCTGAAAAACACTGATAACCTTGCTCATTCTATCATCAGTTTCAAGATATACTTCTTCTACCATCAATCAACCACCCCTGATTATTGTGCCTATTTTTTCTCCCATTATCACTTTCTTGATATTGCCCGGGTTTAATCCAAACACAATCAGCTTGATCTTGTTGTCCATGCATAAAGAAGCGGCAGTTGAGTCCATTACGCCCAGTCCCTGGTTTATGACCTCAATATAATTAAGCTCGGTATAGCGGTGCGCGTTGGGATTAACCAGCGGATCCTCGTCATAAACAGCATCAACTTTCCCCTTGGCCAGAAGAATAACTTCCGCTTCGATTTCGGCGGCTCTCAGTGCGGCTGTTGTATCGGTGGAAAAGTAAGGGTTGCCCGTACCGCCGGCAAAAATAACTACCCGCCCTTTTTCCAGGTGCCTCAGGGCCCTCCGCCTGATATAAGGCTCTGCAACCTGCTGCATCTCCAATGCGGTCTGCACCCTTGTGTCAACATTGTGCCTTTCAAGGGCATCCTGAAGGGCAAGGGCGTTTATAGCGGTTGCCAGCATGCCCATATAGTCGGCTGTTGCCCTGTCCATGCCCTTTTTGCCGGCCTGGGCTCCGCGCCAGATGTTGCCGCCGCCTACTACAATGGCCATTTCCACTTCATGCTCAATCACTTCTTTTATCTGTAAAGCAATACTTTCCAGCACATCCTGGTCAATACCGAAGCCCTGGTTACCGGCTAGCGCTTCGCCGCTCAGCTTAAGGATAACCCTCTTGTATGCAGGTGTTTCCAATAACACACCTCCCGCTTTCAAAATATTCGACAATAATTTAGCAACTACCTTCACCTTCAAAAAAATAATTAATATAACCGGCAGCAGCCTCACTTAAAGCAGAGAACACGGCCTGGTTTAAAAAAAGGACACTTTGCAGTGTCCTTTTTATCTCTTAGCTGCAGCCGCCGCAGCAACCGCCGTCATCTTCAAGGCCTTCACCGAGCTCAAATCGGGCAAAACGCCTGATGACAATGTTTTCACCTATCTTGGCAATCATGCCGGTCAACAGGTCATGGATTGTCACATCTTCGTCCTTGATGAAAGCCTGGTCAAGGAGACAGTTCTCGCGGTAGTACTTGTCAATCCGGCCTTCGATGATTTTTTCTACCACTTTTTCGGGCTTCCCTTCATTCAAAGCCTGGGCTCGCAGAATATCCCGTTCCTTTTCAAGCAGTTCGCCCGGAACCTCGTCCCTGGTCAGGTAGGCAGGGTTTGATGCCGCCACCTGCAGGCATATATCGCGGACAAAACTGCGAAACTCTTCGTTTTTTGCCACAAAATCGGTTTCGCAGTTTACCTCAACTAAAACGCCTATTTTGCCGCCTAGGTGTATGTATGAATCGACTACGCCCTGGTTGGCAGCCCTTCCGGCCCGCTTAGCTGCTGCAGCCAAACCTTTTTCCCGCAGCAGGTCGATTGCTTTTTCCTGGTCTCCGCCGGCTTCCACTAAAGCTTTTTTGCAGTCCATCATTCCGGCTGAGGTTTTATCACGTAATGCCTTGACCGCTTTTGCATCAATCTGCATTATTAAAACAGCTCCTCTGTCCTGGTCTTATTTATCTTCTTTAGCTTCTCCGGCCGGCTCTGCAGCAACTGCTTCACTTACTGTTTCTGCTGCTGCCTGTTCGGCAGGGGCTGCTTCTACTGTAGTTTCCGCTTCGGCAGGTTCTTCGGGAACCTCGGGTTCTTCGCGGATCTGCTTGCCCTCGGCTACCGCATCCGCCATAACCGAAGTGATCAATTTTACGGCCCTGATAGCATCATCATTACCCGGAATCAGGTAATCGATCTCGTCTGGATCGCAGTTTGTGTCCACAATGGCAATGACAGGGATGCCGAGTTTTCGCGCTTCAGCGACGGCAATTTTTTCTTTGCGGGGGTCAACAACGTATACGGCATCAGGGATGGTGCGCATTTCGCGGATTCCGCCCAGAAATTTCATCAAACGGTCTCGTTCTGCTCTGAGCGTAAGCACTTCTTTCTTGGTCAGCTTCTCGAATGTCCCGTCTGTTTCCATCTTTTCCAGCTCGAGCATCCGATCAATGCGTTTACGGATTGTTTTAAAATTGGTCAGCATTCCGCCGAGCCAGCGGTGGTTCACATAATGGGTTCCGCAGCGTTCCGCCTCGATTTTAATCGATTCCTGGGCCTGCTTTTTGGTTCCCACAAAAACGATTGAACCGCCTTCCGCCACCAGGTCGCGCACGTAATTATAGGCGGTATCCATCAACCTGACCGTTCTCTGCAGGTCGATAATGTAGATACCGTTGCGCTCGGTGAAGATATAAGGTTTCATCTTGGGGTTCCAACGGCGGGTTTGATGTCCAAAATGGACGCCCGCTTCCAACAACTGCTTCATACTTACTCGTGCCAAAGTAAATCCTCCTTTGTTTTTTCCGCCGCCGGGTTCTCCATCCCTGTCCGAGCTATTCAGCCAACCGGACCGGACTCCCCCGACGTGAGTATTAAAAATACCAGAGGTAGTATAGCACAGTTTGCCTTAATCTGCAATGGTTGCAATAGATCGGTGCCTGTTATAATATTGTAAAAACGCAGGCGTCAGTAGTGATGCTAATCCACTTTTTGGGAGACTTAACGAGATGGCAGACATTCAACCCTTTCAATCGATCAGGTATGACCGCAATGTTGCAGGCGACCTCGCCGCGGTAATCACGCCCCCCTACGATGTTATAACCGGCGATGAACAAAAGATGCTTCACGATAAAAGCCCTTATAACAGCATCAGGCTTGAATATGGTTACGCAAAATCAGCCGATCATGAAAAAGACAACCGCTACACCCGGGCAGCAGCCACCCTCGGGCAGTGGCTGGATCAGGGTGTACTGGTTCAGGACAGCGAAAAAGCTTTTTACCTCTACGAACAAACATATTCATACAAGGGGGCAGATTTCAGGCGCCGCGGCATCATGGCCGCCCTGAAGCTGGAACCTTACAGCAAAAGCATTGTGCTTCCGCATGAAAAAACGCATTCCGGCCCCAAGGCGGACCGACTTGCTCTCCTGGAGAGCTGCCAGACCCAGTTCAGCCCTATTTTCGGGCTTACGCCGGATCCTGATTTCCTTATACCCGGCCTTTTCGATCAGGCCCGGGAAGAAGATCTCCTGGTAGATATAGCTGAGGAAAGTGGTTCCAGGCACAGGCTGTTTTCGCTGAAAGACGAGGCGAAGCAGCGGGAAATAAGCTGCTATTTTTCGCCTCACCCGGTTTTAATTGCCGACGGCCATCACCGTTATGAAACCGCTCTTTATTACAGCGGCCAGGCCGATCTGTCACGATCCCCCGGTTCCGGGCATATCATGGCTGTTTTGGTCGGCATTAACGATCCGGGCCTGCTAATGCTGCCGACACACAGGTTGCTGAACGGCATCGGCACAGAAAGCTTGAACAGCATCATCGACACCGCGCAGAGAGATTTCGTATCAGAACACTTTTCCAAAACCGAACAGGCCTCACCGGCCGGGCTGGAAACAATGCTTGCCGAAAAGAACAGGTCCGGGCCCGCTTTCGCCATGGTCACCGGGGATAACATAAACCTTCTCTGTCCTGGAGAAAAAGCCGATCCCGATCAGCTGGCCCTCACCCTGCTGCATGAAAAGTTGATCAACCCAATTCTTGAACGGCTTCCAGGAGCTTTAGGCGAGGAAAAAATCAGCTACAGTCACGAGGCCGCCACTGTTATCGGGCAGGTTAAAAAAGGCGTCGCTGAAGCCGGGTTCATTCTCGACGCCGTTCCGGTCACAGAGGTGCTCGAACGCTCCCGCAGGGGCTTGATCATGCCTCAGAAATCGACCTATTTCTATCCAAAGCTGCCCGGGGGGCTGGCTTTTTACAGCCTTCGCTAACCTGACTTAAGGCGCTCTCTTTCTTCGCCCTCTGCCTCGCGGCGGGCACGCTTTGACCCGGTGACGTAATTCCCGCCGCCGGGCCTGATCGGGGTTTTCGCCGCTTGGACAGAGCTCGCGCGGCGCACGTAAAAAACGACAGCAGGAGATGCTTTGCTGCCGTTTAAAATATATGATCAATTTTCAGGTTAAAGATCCCAGAAACGGCCCTGAATGGCCAGGATCTCTTCCAGGCGCTGCTGCACGCCCTGGCCCGGTTCAAGCTCAACCTGCTCTTCGTTTAAAGGTAAGCCCCACTTCCCAAGAGCATTGAGAACCTGGAATACTGCGCCTGCCTGGCCTTCCAGGTGGTAACCCCCCTCGAGGCAGAGCAGCATTTTTCCTCCTGACCAGCGCTCCGCAACCCCGGCCAGTTTATCGGCCATATTGTAATAACCGCGGTGACTTAAAGCCATCCCTGCCAGCGGATCCCTGCTGTAGGCATCCTGACCGGCAGAAATTAAAAGCAGCTCCGGTTTGTATTGATCAAGGATGGGGATAATAATCCTGTCGAAAAAGAGCGCGTAATCGGCATCCCCGCACCCGGCGGGAAGGGGGATGTTCACCGTGTAGCCCTCGCCGTCGCCGCGCCCCGTGCTGGCAGCCTGACCGGTCCCTGGATAGGCCGGGCTCTGGTGGGTGGAAACAAAAAGAATTCCAGGATCATTGTAAAATGTGTGCTCAGTTCCGTTCCCATGATGGACATCCCAGTCAACAATAGCCACCCTTTCAACACCATGGTCTCGCCTGGCTGCCTCAGCCGCAACGGCTATATTGTTAAAGAGGCAGAAACCCATCGCTTTAGAGCGCTCCGCGTGGTGCCCCGGAGGCCTGTTCAGGGCGAATGCTTTTAAGGCGCTTCCACCGAAGACCTCTTTTAATCCCGCCAGGGCGCCCCCGGCGGAAAGCAGGGCAACCCGGTAAGACTCGGGTACGATGTAGGTATCCATATCGAGAAAGCTGCGCCCGCTGTTGCAGGCCTCTTCGACCGATTCAATATAACCGCGATCGTGAACAAGAGCCAGATCGTCTACTGCCGCTTCTCCGGGCTCAATAAAATAGTATCCCTCGCCCGGGGCACCGGCTTTAACACGCTCAATAATATGCTCCAAGCGCTCTTTTCGTTCAGGATGGCCATGGTTGGTATGAATCAGGTAATCGGGATGGTAAACCAGTCCAATTTTGCCGTTTTCGCCAGTCATAAAATCGCTCCTTTCTAAACTTGCTCATCGTAGGCTTTCAGCAGCCGATTCCAGAGGAAAGGGCTCTTCTTACGAAGCACAACCGGTTTGCCGGCCTGGTTTATAAAGGCGTGCTCCGTGTAGCCTTCTGCCAGAAGCTTGCTGCCGCGGCGGATTTTATAGGAGAAAGTCAACCTCACATCCTGCAGGTTCTCGATCCTGGTAAATAATTCGATCTGATCGTCATAACGCGCCGGCTGCCTGTATTCGCAATATGCTTTCAGCACAGGCAGGTAGAGATCATTTTTTTCAAATTCACTGTAAGGCAGCCCCATTCTTCTTAAAAGTTCGGTTCTGCCCACCTCAAACCAGACCAGGTAGTTAGCATAGTAAGCTACACCCATCTGATCCGTATCCTTGTACCTGACCCTGATTTTATCCCCTTCGCTTTTCATTGCCGCTTTTCACTCTCCTAAGGCTTACAACACCTTTACATCGCCCCGGTAAACCAGCCCCCGGGTGGCGTCAACCGTAATCAGTTCTCCGCTTTCAATCACCCCGGTAGCGTTGTTCACACCGACGACAGCAGGTTTTTTAAGGTTAAGGGCCACGATGGCTCCGTGTGATGTAAGACCGCCTTCTTCGCAGATTAGTCCTGTTGATTTTTCCAAAGCTTCGGTATACCTGCTGTTGGTAATTTTAGAGACCAGGATCCCTCCTTCAGGGAAGCTATCCAGATCCCCGGGACAGTGAATAACATGAGCGATACCGCTGACCGCTTTTTTGCCAATTCCCGTTCCTTTCACGATAACTTCACCTACCGTTTCAACGCGCAGCAGGTTTGTTGTGCCTGAAACATTGGCCGGAACCCCGGCTGTTATCACCACCAGGTTGCCCTGCTGTACCATATTTTCATTAATGGCAGTCTGGATCGCATTGCGAAACATGCTGTCCGTATCGTCGACAGGAGGGCTTGGCGCTGCGGTTACCCCCCAGGTCAGGGTAAGCTGTCCGGCCACGTAGCGGCTGGACGATACTGCCATAATCGGGGCTTTTGGCCTGTACTTGGCCACCATCCTGGCCGTGTGCCCCGACTGGGTAGAGGTTATAATCGCGTCTGCCCCCAGCTCATGGGCCGTGTGGCAGGTGGCATAGCTAATTGCATCGGTAACCGTTTTCTCCATCCTGTTGCCGTGCTCTTCAAGGATTCTGTCGTAATCTAAGTTTGCTTCGGCAAACCTGGCAATTCGACTCATCGTTTCCACGGCCTCGATCGGAAAACGGCCAACTGCGGTCTCGCCGGAAAGCATGACCGCGTCGCTGCCGTCAAATATGGCGTTTGCCACATCGCTGGCTTCAGCCCTTGTGGGCCTGGGATTACGAATCATGCTATCGAGCATCTGGGTTGCGGTGATGACCGGTTTGCCGGCCCTGTTGCATTTCCTGATAAATGCTTTCTGCAGCATCGGCACCTCTTCGGTCGGTATTTCCACCCCAAGGTCGCCCCGGGCAACCATGATTCCATCTGATACATCGAGGATCTCGTCAAAATTCTCCACGCCCTCGCGGCACTCAATCTTGGAGATAATGATCGCCCTGCCGCAGTAATCTTCCACCAGGGCTCTTACTTCGAAAACATCGGCCGCATTGCGGATAAAGGAAGCGGCAATAAAATGAACCTCCTGCTCCAGGGCCAATTTAATATCGGTTCGATCTTCCTCTCCCACTGCGGGCAGGCTTATTTTGCTGCCCGGCATATTCAGGCCCTTGTAGCTCTTCAGCGCTCCCCCGTGAACGACCCGGCAGATTATATCCCGTCCTTCAACAGCAGTAACTTCGAGGACAAGAAGGCCGTCGTCGATCAAAATAGTGCTGCCGGCTTTAATATCTTCATGAAGCCTTGGATAAGTCACTGAAACTCTCTTTTTATCACCGGTAACTTCTTCGGTGGTGAGGGTGAAAGTTTCTCCCTCTACCAGGGTTACAGAATCTTCGATCAAGGTCCCTGTCCGCACCTCGGGCCCCCTGGTGTCAACCAGGAATCCCACATTACGTTTCTGCTCTGCAGCCACCTTGCGGATTAGCTTTAAACGGCGGTAGTGATCTTCCCTGGTTCCGTGGGAAAGGTTCAAACGGGCTACATCCATGCCGGCGTTGATAATGCCGGCAATCTGCTCTTCAGTATCAATACTGGGGCCAATTGTGCACACGATCTTAGTTCTTCGCAAGAAATTCCCTCCTCAATAGTTAACGGGCCAGAACCAGGGCTAATTCATAGAGATCTTCAGAAAAAGGCTTCTTCTCGAAAGCGCTTTTCAAAGGAGCTTTGATGATATCTTCGCCTTTTAGCGCCGTAAAAAGGCCGCTTTCGCCATTTTTTAAAAGGTCGACCGCAAAAGAGCCCATCCGGCTGCCCAGCATCCGGTCAACGGCGCTTGGCGTTCCGCCGCGTTGAATATGGCCGAGGACGGTTACCCTGGTCTCCAGGCCGGTTTTCGCCTTAATCTGTTCGCCGACCTTAAAAGCGCCGGCAGCCCCTTCAGCAACCAAAATAATGCTGTGAGCTTTTCTGCGCTCAATCCCTTTAAGGAGACGGCTGCATACTTCATCAATATCATACTCCATTTCGGGGACAAGAATCGATTCAGCCCCGCCGGCCAGGCCCGCGGCCAGGGCAATGTGCCCGGTACTGCGTCCCATGACCTCCAAAACAAAGATCCTTTCATGCGAAGTTGCCGTATCGCGCAGCCTGTTGACGGCATCAAGGACAGTGTTTAAAGCCGTGTCAAAGCCGATGCTCGCTTCGGTGCCGCCAATATCATTGTCAATCGTTGCCGGGACGCCTACAGTACGAATTCCCCGTTCTTCAAGCTTTGAAGCTCCATGAAACGAACCTTCTCCGCCGATGATAATCAGGCCGGCGATTCCCCCGGCCTGCAGCCGGGCTGCCGCCCGGTCCTGGTGTTCCGGTTCGTAAAACTCTTTGGATCTTGCCGTGAGCAGGATTGTTCCCCCACGGTGAATTGTATCGGCTACAGAGCCTATTTCAAGGGGTACAAACGGGTCATTGCTCAGGAGGCCGCTAAAGCCCCTCCTGATCCCCATAATCGTATATCCTTCAAATATCCCTTTCCGCACCACGGCCCTGATTGCCGCATTCATGCCCGGCGCATCGCCTCCGCTTGTCATTAAAGCCAGTTTTTGCATTAGCTGTTTCTTCCTTTCGTAAAAAAGTCCGGACTCTCCTCCAGCTCTGTTACCGCCTCCGAGCCAAGCAGTTCTTCCAGGCGGATTTTGCAGGCGGGGTGATCGCGAACCCAGTAATCTTCTTTAAGCATCATCGTTTTTTGATCCTGCTCAAAATAGAGGCAGACCGGAACTCTTCCGCTTTCCGCGATCAGCGTTTCTTTAAGGCTGTTCAAGGTATCGCGGCTGTGATCGGGCCTGATAACCAGGCGGTAATACTTCTGTTCCGGCGACAGTGGCTGCAGCCTTTCAGCGATGATCTTAACATCCTCTTCTTCTTTTACATCTGTCCTCCCGCTGACAATTAGCAGCCGGTCTTCCTCCAGTAATTCGGCCTGATTCTCGTAGAGATCGGGGAAGATTACCAATTCAACCCCCCCGGTCAGGTCCTCCAGCCGGACAAAAGCCATCGGTTTGTTCTTCTTCGTATAAAATTTACGCACGGCGGCAATAATCCCGCCCACTTTTACCTGCCTGTTATCGCCCGCCTCGCGCAGTTCAGAGCAGCAGACAGCTCCCTTGATCGCAGCGATCACCGGTTGGCACTGTTCGAGGGGGTGGCCAGAAATATAAAGGCCAAGCATCTCTTTTTCCAACTGCAGCCGCTCTTTGTCTGAGAGAGGCTCAATTATCGGCAGGTCGTCCTGCAGCAGGTCATCCTGCACGCTCTCTTCAAAAAGAGAAAACATGGAAAGCTGGCCGTTTTCCTGTTCCCTCTGCTGCGACTGCCCCTGGGCAAGGGCATCATCCAGCGCAGCCAGGTATTGAGCCCTGTGCCCGCCCAGTGAGTCAAAAGCGCCGCATCTAACTAAACTCTCAAGAACTTTACGGTTACAAAGCCGTAAATCTACGCGGGAAACAAAATCGCGCAGGGAAATATATGGTTTTTCGCTCCTGGCGGCAACAATCGATTCAATCGCTCCCAGGCCGACATTTTTAACAGCGGCAAGGCCGAAACGGATCCTGTCGCCGCCGACAACGGTAAAATCGGTTCCGCTCTCGTTTACATCAGGCGGGAGCACCTCAATTCCCATTCGTTTGCAATCGGAAATGTAGAGGGCCACCTTGTCGCTGCTGGCATAATAAACCGTCATCAGCGCCGCCATGAATTCAACCGGGTAGTTCGCCTTCAGGAAAGCTGTCTGGTAGGCTATCAGGGCGTAGGCGGCAGCGTGGGATTTATTAAACCCGTAGTCGGCAAATTTAAGAATCAGGTTATACGTTTCTTCGGCCAGGTCGCGCGAATAGCCGTTCTTAAGACACCCTTCGATAAAGAGTTCCTGCTGCTGATCCAGGATATCTTTTTTCTTCTTTCCGATTGCCCGCCTCAACAGGTCAGCCTGACCCAGGGAAAAACCGGCCATACGCGCTGCTATCTCCATGATCTGCTCCTGGTAAACGATAACCCCGTAGGTTTCGTTCAATATAGGCTCCAAAACCGGGTGGGCATATTTTATCGCCTTGCGGCCGTGCTTGCTGTTAATAAAAGCCGGGATCTGCTCCATCGGCCCGGGGCGGTAGAGGGCAACGACGGCTATAATATCTTCAAACTTATTCGGCATCAATTCCCGCAGGGCAGAGCGCATCCCGGCGCTTTCAAGCTGAAATATACCTGTAGTTTCTCCCCGGGACAGGAGTTCGTAGGTTTTCTCGTCTTCCATGGGGATGTTTTCTATGTGAAGAGCTTCTCCCCGTCCCCTCTCAATCTGTTCGATCGCCTTGCTGATAATGCTGAGCGTTTTCAGGCCGAGAAAATCCATCTTTAATAAACCGAGGTCTTCCAGGGTATTCATGGGAAACTGGGTCACTATAGAACCTTCGTTAGCCTTATACAACGGGACCGTATTAACCAGCGGCTCTTTGGCGATCACAACGCCGGCGGCGTGAATAGAGGCGTGACGGGGCATCCCTTCTACAAAACGGGCAATTTCGATCAGCTGTTTGTAACGTTCGTCTTTCAAGAGCGCTTTCAGATCCTTGCTCTGCTTTAAGGCTTTGCTTATCGTCATCTTCAGTTCCATGGGGATCAGCTTGGCTATGCGGTCAACCTCGGCGTAAGGGATGGCCAGGGCCCTGCCCACATCGCGTACGGCAGCCCTGGCCGCCATCGTTCCGAAGGTAATAATCTGCGCTACCCTTTCCTGCCCGTATTTATCGCATACGTACTGCATAATTTTTTCCCGCTTATCGTCGCAGAAATCGATATCAATATCAGGCATGGAGATCCTCTCCGGGTTGAGAAACCTTTCAAATAGAAGGCTGTAGCGGAGCGGTTCTATATCGGTGATCTCCAGGCAGTAGGCAACCAGGCTTCCGGCTGCCGAGCCGCGTCCAGGACCCACCATCACCTTCTCTTCCCGGGCATGGCGAATCAGGTCCCAGACGATCAGAAAATAGTTGGCGTAATCCATCTGGTTGATCACCTTCAGCTCGTATTCCAGGCGTTCTTCCATCTCTGCAGTTATTTCGCGGTAGCGTTTTTTCAGCCCCTGCCTGCAGAGCCGGGCCAGGTGCTCATTGGCGCTTTCGCCCTCCGGCAGGCTGTACTCGGGCAGGTGGCGGCTGGTAAAGTCTAGCTTAACATTGCACCGTTCGGCTATTTCCAGGCTGTTTTCAAGCGCTTCCGGGTGCTCCGGGAACAGGGCCGCCATCTCCTCGGTAGATTTCAGGTAAAATTCAGGAGTGCCGAATCTCATCCGGTCGGGATCATCCACCGTTTTCCCGGTTTGAATGCAGAGCAGCACATCATGCATGCCGGCATCGTTGCGATCCAGGTAGTGAACATCGTTGCTCGCTACCAGGGGAATTCCCTCCTGCTTTGAAAGGGCGGCTAAAAAACGGTTGACCGGCTTTTGCTCGGGCAGGCCGTGATCCTGCAGCTCAAGGTAAAAATTACCTTCGCCAAAAAGTTCCAGGTAATAGCGGGCCGCCTGCCGGGCCGCTTCTTCCCCTCCCTTCAAAAACAGGGTGGGGATTTCCCCGGCCAGGCAGCTGCTCAGGGCAATCAGGCCCTCATGATGCGCTTCAAGCAGCTCCCGGTCAACGCGGGGTTTGTAGTAAAAGCCTTCCAAAAACGCTCCTGATACCAGGCGCATCAGGTTGCGATACCCCTGTTCATTTTCGGCCAGGAGGACCAGGTGGTACTGGTTGTCGTCTTTGCGGGGTTCTTTTTTAAGCCGGGATCTGGTGGCGACATATACTTCGCAGCCCAGGATCGGCTTAACACCGGCTTTGGCCGCTTCCCGGAAAAAATCGACCACTCCGAACATGGTGCCGTGATCGGTTATGGCCAGAGCAGGCATCTTAAGTTCGGCTGCGCGGGCTACCATGCCCTTGATGCGGGCGGCCCCGTCCAAAAGGCTGTATTCGCTGTGACAGTGCAGGTGGACAAAATTGCTCATTTTCTGGAATCGACCTCTCTGCTTTTTATTCTTAAAGGCTATTTTTTTCTTTCTATTTTGCAGGGCCATATCCTTTTACAGACTGAACATTTTTAATTGAAAACAGATATCTTTCCAGGCGCTGACATACTTTTTATCTGGCCCGCTTTGTGGTACAATACTGGCGGAAGCTTGGTTATCCCGCACTTTAAATCTGATTTGAAGCAGGATACGTCCAGATTCCGGTGTATTTTTGCAAATTTACAAAAAGATGGGGTTATGCCGTGCTTGCTGACAGGGAAATGCGTCTTGCTCTAAAAATTGTGCTTGCAGCCGCGGTCGTGGTTATCTCCATCTGGATTATCTACCGCCTGACCCCGGTTATCTCCCTGATTATAATCGCTCTCTTCCTTTTTTACTGCATCAAGCCGATCGTTAATTTCCTGATCGCCATGAAGGTAAAACCAGTTCTTGCCGCCCTCGTCTCTTCCATGGCTATTTTGCTGCTCGTAATTTTCTTTTTTTACATGCTCATACCCGGCCTGATTTTAGAGCTGCGGCAGCTTGTCATTTTTCTTACTACCGAATTTGTTGCCGACCTTTCGAGGCTCTTCGAAGACCTTTCGGAGGTAGATGAACGCTTTGGCCTGCAGCTGACCGAAAGCTTTATCGAATACTCTGACCAGTTCGTCCGGCAGGCTCCGGCACAGATTCAGCAGGTTTTACGCGACCTGACAACATTTTCAATGGGTATTGCCACGAGGATCTGGGTCGTATTCGCCATGGTTTTTCTCGTCTTTTACATGGTCCAGGATCTTGATAAAGCCAGGTACAACCTGACCCTGCTTTTCCCTCAGATCTACAAAGAAAACGTGCTGCACATTCTCAGTACTATCGATTTGAAAGTCGGGGCTTATATCAGGGGAACTCTTTTAAAATGTCTCTTTGTCGGGCTCTTAACCTGGATCGGCCTGACGTTTTTGGGCATGCCTTTTGCGTTAATGCTCGGTATCATGGCCGGCGGTTTTAATATTATTCTCTATATCGGCCCTTTTTTGGCGGCCATCCCCGCCGTCCTGCTCAGCATTGTCCCCGGCACGCCGAACGTATTCCTGGTCATAGTAATTTACGTCTTCGTCCAGATTCTCGATGCTTTTGTGTTTACCCCGCTTTTCCTGGGTAAAGCAACAGACTTAAGCCCGCTCACTGTCATTGTGATCGTCCTGATCGGGGCCCAGTTGATGGGAATAATGGGTATTATCCTCGCCATTCCGATTACAGCCACGCTGAAAGTCCTGCTTTTCCACTATTACCTTGACCGCCGCAAAACCGAAGAAGATCAGTGCCGGGCTTTAGAGCCGGGACAACCCGACTAGCTTGAAACCCATGCCGGCTCATCCCTTGTAATATCGACAACAAATATCAATCAGGTCATACCCGGGAAACCCTGCTGGCGCAGGGCTTCATAGAGAACGAGGGCTGCCGAATTGCCAAGGTTTAGCGAGCGCGGAATCTGCTCAACCATGGGGATGCGAACAGTATACTCGCTTCCGGCTATCAGTTCTGGGGGCAATCCTTTTGTTTCGCTGCCAAACACCAGGAAATCGCTTTTTCTATACTCAATGTCGCTGTAACGAAGCCGGCCCCGGGTGGTGAAATAGAGAAACCGGCCCTGACTGTTGGCTTCTTCCAGGGAAGAAAAATCCGGGTGAACCTGTAAATCAAGGTACTGCCAGTAGTCAAGCCCCGATCGGCGCACCTCTTTTTGATCGATCGAGAAACCGAGCGGTTCAACCAGGTGCAGCTTCGTAGCTGTCATCACGCAGGTACGGGCTACATTGCCTGTGTTCTGGGGTATTTCCGGTTCAACCAGCACCAAATGCATCGCTGATACACTCCATTGTCACTTGATTCCCCCATATTAAAGAGGCTATTTTTTATTATTATTCGAGCGCTTGTTGCTCTTTTCTGCAGCCTCATTATACTCTTTCAGCTTCTCTAAAACCTTTTGGTCATAGCTGGTCCGCGTAAATGTCTTATCCTGTCTCAGCCGGCCGGCCTTCAGGCCTGTCAGCAGTTCCATCCCTTCATCCACGGTTTTTATGCAGTAGATATGGAACTCGCCGCGTTCAACGGCTTCGACCACTTCTTTTTTCAGCATCAGGGAACGCTTATTTTTATCGGGAATAATTACGCCCTGGTCCCCGGTCAGGCCGACTTTTTTACAGACCATGAAAAACCCTTCAATTTTGCTGTTTACCGCCCCGATGGGCTGAATTTCACCTCTCTGGTTTACCGAACCGGTTATTGCCAGATCCTGCCTCACCGGTATTTCGGCCAGGCTTGACAGCAGGCAAAACAGCTCTGCCGCCGAAGCGCTGTCGCCGTCAACGCCGCCGTAGGACTGCTCGAAGCAGATGCTTGCTGTCAGGTTCAAAGGCACCAGGGTGCCGTAGCGCTGCCCCAGGTAACCGCTTAAGATCAGCACTCCCTTGTTATGCAGCTTGCCGCTTAGCTCGCTTTCCCTTTCGATATTAATTATGCCGCGCCGCCCGAGGTAGGTTGATGCGGTAATCCTGGAAGGCCGGCCAAAACGGTAATCGCCCTGGTCAATTACAGAAAGTGCGTTTACCTGGCCTATCTTTTCGCCTTTCAGGTCGATCAGGATCTGCTCGTCCTTGATTGCTTCCTGCAGTTTCTGTTCATATTTACCGGAGCGGTATACCATTTCTTCGAGCGCTTTTTCTACATGCGCCGCTTCCACAATTTCCAAGCCGTCCAGTCCGGCCCAGGTATCGGCTTCAAAAAGCAGATCGACAATTTCGTTGAAACGGGTGCTCAGCTTGGCCCGGTTCTCTGTCAGCCTCGTGCTGTGTTCGACAATCCTGGCCACCGCTTCGCCGTCAAAATGGCGCAGGCCCTGCTTATTACAATGATAAGCTATAAACCCGGCCATTTTCGTTATATGATCCTGGTTCCGGGACATCTCTACGTCAAAATCAGCCTTAATCTTGAAAAGTTTACGGAAGTCCTCGTCGTAATGGTAAAGCAGATGATAAAGAAAGGGATTCCCGATAATAACCACTTTTATATTCAGGGGAATCGATTGCGGGCGCAGCGTAGACATGGCGATCAGCCCGAAGTGTTCACCAATATTCTCGATCCTTATTTCACGGGTGCGCAGAACCCGCTTTAAAACTTCCCAGGACTGCATCCCGGTCAGGATATCCCTGGCCTGCAGGATCAGGTAGCCTCCGTTGGCATGATGAAAAGCTCCCGGTTTGATCATCGTGAAATCGGTTACAACCGTACCCATCCGGTTTTCATATTCAACCCGGCCAAGAAGATTGTAGTATGAAGGATTGGTTTCATAAACAACCGGTGCGCCTTTAGTATCGCGGTTATCAACCAGCAGGTTAACTTTGTAGCGCATCCCGGCCTGGTCTCCCCCCTGGCGGCGCAGCCACATCAGGGGCGCCTGCTGATCTTCTTCTTCTTCGCGAAAATCGCTCAGGTTAGAAAGCACGTCTTTCTTGTAGTCTTCCAGGTATTTTTTGATCTTCGGATATTCTTTATATTCGGCGATCAGGTCCTCAAAAAGATGGCCTATCGAAGCAAGACCAATACGCTGTTCCAGATTATTCAACTCTTCCTTGAGATCTTTTTCAGCTTTCTGAACCCTGCTCATAAACTCCATGATTTTCAGCTGCACCGAGGATGAACGCTTTTCAAGCTCATCTTTTTCAGTCTGCTCCAGCTTGGCATATTCTTCCTCATCGATCTGCTCTCCGTCGCGCAGCGGAACGGTTACGAATCCGGAACTGGTCCGGCGCAGGGCAAATCCTTCCTCCCCGGCCGCTTTGTTCAGCTCCTCGAGAATGGCCGAACGGGCTTCCTGGTATTTTTTCACATAGGCTGATTTCTGGCGTTCATAATCCTCACCCTCAAATGCTTTAGGGATAGACTGCTTTAAGTCTTCCAGCAGCTCTTCAATATCGCGACAGAAATCATAGCCTTTCCCGGCGGGAATATCAAGGGCGATCGGTTCTCCCGGGCTATCAAAGTTATAGACGTAACACCAATCATCGGGCACAGGTTCCTCGGCGGAGATCTTGTCAATGATCGATTGGGCGTAACTGGATTTACCGGTGCCGGTCAGGCCGGTCATAAAAATATTGTATCCCGGGCGCTTGATCCGCAGTCCGAAATCAGTCGCCCGTTCCGCCCGGGTTTGCCCGATCATACCTTCAAGAGGGGCAACTTCTGCCGTTGTTTTAAATTTAAATTTTTTGCTGTCATACTTAACAACAAGGTCTTTAACTTTTAATTCACGCGGAGGCATGATTATCTCCTTTCGGCTGCAGCTTTAGTTTCTTTTCTGTAAAGACAAAGGCGCTCGAAAAAGCACCTGTCGCATCCCGGGTTACGGGCATGGCATACCTGCCGGCCGTGTGTTATCAGGCGGTGATGGGTAGCGCTCCAGTCACAGCGGGGCACCGCCTTCTTCAGTTCTTCCTCAACAAGTTCCACTTTTCCTCCAACGGCCAGGCCCAGGCGTTTAGAAACCCTGAAAACATGGGTATCAACGGCAATGGCAGGCTGATTGAAGGCGTTGCTGATGATCACGTTAGCCGTCTTGCGGCCCACTCCGGGCAGCTTAATAAGTTCGTTAAAATCGGCGGGTATTTCAGTATTGTATTCTTCAACGAGAATTTTCGCCGCTTCTACAAGATAGCGGCTTTTGTGCCGGTAGAGCCCGAGCGTGATTATATAGGGTTCCACCTCTTCCTTTTTCATCCCGGCCAGGCTCATTAGATCGGGAACCGCCTCAAATAATTTTTGCGTGGCCCTGTTCACCTGTTCATCGGTAGTCTGGGCCGATAAAACGGTAGCGACAAAAAGCTGGTAGGGATTACAAAACCTGAGGCCGCTTTTTACTTCCGGGTATTGTGCAGCGAGAAGAGCCAGTACTTCGGCCTGCTGCTCATCGTCTAATTTTGCCGTCTCCATTTTTTGCATACATCATTATAGATCGACCGGACAGACTGGTAAAGGGTTTAAACAGCTGCCGGTTTGAAATACCACCTTTTTGCTAAGAGAAGAAAATGCAGAACAAAGCTTCATCTCCGGTTGTGCCCGGGCTGGCGAAAAGCAGGTTTACTGCAATCCGGATCCAGTTCT
>SLPH01000207.1 GCA_007132095.1 Syntrophomonadaceae bacterium
ACTCTGGAGCATACCTTAAAGAGAGCATGCGCGTTGAAGGGTATGCCGAAGTCTGGGAATCATTTGAAACCCGCGGCAGTAACGCAAAAACTGGCTGGTGGGATATCGGTTCCCAGTAAACTATACAGTTAAACCTGATTTTTATATGAAATACCGGTGGGCTGCACCTATTACTGCAGCCCACCTTTTTTTGACAGATCCACAACGTATATGTATACTTAAGTTACGGAGAAATCCTACCCGCCCGGCTTTAAATGTCTTTGTCTGCAAGAGCTTAACCAAAGCCGGCCGCCGAGAAGGCAGCCATACCAAAAATATGCTCGGGGCGTTTGCTCTTTGAAATTATTTTGTTTTCGCCGGCCAGATCTTAATTTTAAGGGCTGTCGCCAGGGTAATGCTATAACGTTATATTCAGCTTGGAGGCGAAATATGGAAGGAGAAAAAAAAGAGATGCACGAAGAAGAAAAAAAGCGGATATCGATGCAGCGAGCCGCTGAATTAAAGGACACAATAGCAGATTACCAAGAAGCTTTGAAAACTATCCCGACAGGTTTCAACAATTGGGAGCGAATCCAGGCTACCCAGGAACGTTTCAGGACATTTTTCAAGGCTTCCGAAGATGATTGGAACAGCTGGCGCTGGCAGCTGAAAAACCGTGTTACCAGGCCTGAAGTGCTTAAAGAACTGCTTCCAATGGACAGCAAAGAGCTTGAAGAGATTACTAAAACAGGGTCCGAGTATCGCTGGGCTGTATCACCCTATTACCTGAGCCTGATCGATCCTGATGAACCAGATGATCCCGTGAAACTTCAGTGCATTCCTTCAATCCACGAATATATTGACCAGGGCGGTTATGATGACCCAATGGGCGAAGAATTCACCTCCCCGGTTGAAGCAATAACCAGGCGCTACGCTGACCGCTTGATTATCAAGGTTACCAATCAGTGTGCCATGTATTGCCGTCATTGCCAGCGGCGCCGCGGTATAGGCGAAAAAGATCTTGCTACACCCAGGGAACAGCTGCAGGAAGCGGTTGACTACGTCAGGGCTAATAAAGAGGTACGTGATGTGCTGCTTACAGGCGGCGACGGCTTCATGATCGACAACCAAACAATTTCATGGCTGCTCGATGAGCTTAGCTCTATACCCCACCTGGAGATGAAACGCTTCGGATCAAGGACCCCGGTCACTATTCCGCAGCGCATTGATGATGAACTGTGTGAAATATTAAGCCGGCATTTGCCTGTCTATGTAAATACCCATTTTAATCACCCCCTTGAAGTGACACCCGCTTCCCGTGAAGCCTGTTTCAAATTGGCCCGGGCCGGAGTGGGACTAGGCAACCAGGCCGTGCTTTTAAAGGGAGTAAACAACGACCCATTCATAATGCGCAAATTAAACCAGGAGCTATTGCGGATAATGGTTCGCCCCTATTATATATTCCACGCCAAAGCAGTAAAGGGAACCACTCACTTCCGAACCAAGATTGAGGAAGGAATTGAGATTATGGAAAAATTGCGCGGGTTTACGACAGGGTTGGCTATTCCCACTTTTGTAGTAAATGCTCCCCGTGGAATGGGCAAAATACCGTTGTTACCGGAGTATCTTGTCAGCATGGGCAAGGATTATATCAAGATCCGCACCTGGGAAAACCGGATCATGCATTACGACAACAAGTAGGGTTAGCCTGCTTTACAGCTTGAAGAAACTGAAGGGCTTCCGCCATACTGGAGGGAGCCCTTTTATGATAGGCTCATATTATCTTCCTCTTTTATGAATACTTATAGCCGCTGAAAACAAACCGGAACATAAGGCAATAATTTAAGCGGCAAGAGCTGCCATTGCCCGGCTCCGGTAGAGTTTTAAGGACCGGGCAATGGCAAAAGAAAAAAATAGTTATAACATGCAGCAGCGTTCTAAATACAGCTAAAAGCCGAGAAATGACTGCACTTTTTTCCAATCCACATGTTTTTCTATATTCTCGGTGACGATCTTAATCGCTTCCGTATTCTGCGGGTCAATGCTGCGGTAAACGGTATGCAGGTTCTCTACTGTTGTATAGGTGTCCTCGTGGACAAGGATCACCGGAACCCCTTTAGCTTCAGCCCGGGATAGAATACGAACATCTGGATAAAGACCGCCGGTAAAGATTATGGCCGAAGTGCTGGTTTCCAGAGCCGTCAAGGCCATGTCGCTGCGATCTCCTCCGGTGATTAATACTTTATTTGGAGCACGGCGTAAATATCCGAGAGCGCTTTCAGTTGTCATGCTGCCGATAACAACCTCTTCTACAAGCCGGTTCATATGGTCGGGGGCGGCAAGAATTTCGCCCTGGAGAGCATTGTAAAATTCGGCCACGGTGGGCGATGAAACTTCAACCCGCCGCGGGATAATGCCGAGCACGGAAAACCCTTTTTCTTCAATCAGCGGTTTGTAAACAGTGCCAGTTTTGTTCCACTGGGCCTGGGATACGTTGTTGAATATTGAACCTGCAATGGAAACGCCGTGTTTTTTCCATAGATTCAGGTGCATCAGGTTCCTGTCCAGGTCAAAATCGTCTTCAGTCTTAAATACCGGCAGTACGGTGGCCTTTAGCCTGTCGGCCAAACTAAAATCATCAAGGCCGAGAGTGTAGCCGACGAAAGGTTCTATGCTGCCGTCAACCAGGGTCAGGTCATACCCCCCGCTGACCTGTTTAAAGGCTTCGTCAATGCATGTAAACTGGCTGTCTTCGCGCTTCAGGATGCCCCCGGTCAGGTAATGGGCTGAAAGGGTGACCGGGGAAATTTTATCGCCGGAGAAAGGCAGATCGAATACCTCGCGCATCAGGAGTACGTCAGGGTCGTCTTTTCTTACAGTTCCCCGCTTAAATCCAAGTGGTTTAAAATAAGAGATCTTCAACCCCGCCTCCCGCAGCTTAATACCCAGGCCCAGCGCGGTGGCAGTTTTTCCGCTTCCGGCTTTGCCGGAAAAATATAGAGCTTTCATTTAATCACCCCGTTACCGTTATTCTGATTCTATCGTTATCTTGACATCCAGGGCAGTAACGCCCCTGGTATGGACTCGTATTGGATTAATATCCATCTCGGCTATCTCACTGAAATCTGTTACCAACCTGGCCGTGCGCAGAACTGCGCCGGTAAGAGCTTCGATATCAGCCGGTTTCTTGCCCCGATAACCTTTCAGCAGTGTGTAAGCTTTTGTTTCCGCAATCATTTCTTCGAAGGCTTCCGGTCCGGTCAGGGCTGAGGCCAGGCGGAAAGCAACATCCTCGATCAAGTTTACGTAGATCCCGCCCAACCCGGCTACTACAAGAGGACCGAACTGGATGTCCCTGGACATGCCGACAATTATCTCAACGCCCTCATCAACCATATCCTGGACCTCGACTCCGTAAATGGGCGCATCTGGCAAAAAATAGCGCACCTTGTCAAGAATACGGCGGAAGGCCCGGCGAACTTCTTTTTCGTTGTGCAGGCCCAATTCTACCCCGCCCACGTCTGTTTTATGCATAATGCTTGGCGAGGATATCTTCATGGCAACCGGGTAGCCCACTTCTTCGCTAATCCTGACAGCGTCGTCTTCCGTTTCGGCCAGCTTGATAGCGCTGGCCGGGATACCATAATGGGACATTATCGATGAAGTTTCATGTCCCAGCAGGACAACGCGGCGATCTGCTTTTACCTGGTCCAGGATTCGGCGTACGGCGTCCCGGTCCAGATCATCAAACTGAGGCGGGCCGATTTTGGTTCCCCTGGAAGAGTAATCGCCGTACCGGACCAGACCGCTCATTGCCCTGACCGAAGGCTCGGGAAAAGTAAATGTGGGGGTAGCGTTATCATTAAGGTATGCGCTGCTCTCGGCAAGAGTTTCACCGCCCATGTAAACGGCAAATACCGGCTTAGAGCTAAAGTTTTCTTTCAGCTCCACAACAGCCTTGGCTGTTTCCATCGGTTCAGCGACAGCAGTGGGGCAGAAGAGAACCAGGGCGCCATCGACGTTTTCATCTTGTAAAGCGGCCTCCAGCGCGAACCTGAAACGGTCAGATCGCGCGTCCCCGATAATGTCGACAGGGTTATAGATGTTTGCTTCGGCGGGGAGATTTTCCCTGAAATTTTCAATCGTCTTTTTTGTAAAGCGGGCCATTTTAAGGCCAAGTTTTTCTACAGCATCTGTTGCGATGATGGCCGGACCGCCGGCATTGGTCACCAGGGCGATGCGCGAGTCGGCTGGAATTGGCTGGGTAGAAAAAGCGCGACCCAGTTCAAAGAGTTCAGACATTGTTTCCGCCCGGAGGACACCGCACTGCCTGAAAGCGGCATCGTAAGCCCGATCGCTGCCGGCAAGGGCGCCGGTGTGTGAGCCCGCAGCCTGGGCTCCTGCATCGCTGGTGCCCGATTTGAGGATTATGATCGGTTTTTTACGGGCCGCCTCTGAGCAGACTTTGATAAAGCGGTCCCCATCGCTTACATCTTCTATATAGCAGAGAATAACATCTGTTAAAGGATCGGCGGCACAGCTTTGGATAAAATCGATCTCATTCAGATCGGCTTTGTTGCCCAGGCTGATAAAACGGGAAAACCCGATTCCCATTTGAAAACTCCAGTCGAGAATCGAAACGAGCATGGCGCCGCTCTGTGAGATAAAAGAAATGTTGCCTTCATCCGGAAAGCCGCCGGCAAAAGAAGCATTTAAAGGGGTGTGCGTGTCCATCAGGCCGACACAGTTAGGTCCCAGCATGCGCATATCATAGTTGTTGCATATATCGACCAGTTCTTCTTCCATTTTTAAACCCTCGGAACCGGTCTCTTTAAACCCGGCTGTGATTACAATTAGCCCCTTAACTCCAGCGCGACCGCACTCTTCAGCGACGCCTACCACTGCAGAAGGCGGGACTACGATAACCCCCAATTCTGGAGTTTGGGGAATATCTTTAACCGCAGGGTAGCATTTAAGTTCCCTGATCTGATCAACCCGGGGGTTAACAGGAAAAATAGCGCCTTTGTATCCGTATTTTACCAGGTTGTCAACAACTGCGTAGCCAAGCTTCTGTTTTGAAGCGGAAGCTCCGATTATGGCAACCGAACTGGGATTAAACAAAAAATCAAGGTTTTTCATCTGCAGATTCCCCCGGCTGGACCGCCCTGGCAGGCGGTTTTTATGAACACAACTATATTTTATATAAAATTTGCCTTATAGGCAAACAGCGCCGTTTATTTCCCCGTTCTCATTGACATTCAGCAAAGATTTGTTACAATGTAATTCGACGCTTTTCTTTAAGAAAATAAACTACAAGGAGGTATTAGAGATGAGCGCTTTAGGCCGCCACGTTTTGGCTGAGTTTTATGGCTGCCCTGCGGAGATCTTAAGTGATCTCGAGTTGATTAAAGAGCAGATGGCAGCAGCGGCCCTGGAAGCAGGAGCCGAAATAAGGGAAACCGTATTTCATCAATTCTGCCCCCAGGGTGTAAGCGGAGTAGTTGTGATTTCTGAATCGCACCTGGCGATTCACACCTGGCCTGAATTTGGTTATGCTGCAGTTGATGTTTTTACCTGTGGCGAAACCGTAAACCCCTGGGTGTCATGCAACTATTTGAAACAGGCTTTCTCGGCGCAAAACATGTCGGCCCGTGAAATCAAACGTGGCTTTTTCGATGTTCCGCTTGAGCACAAGTCGGCAGCAAACTATTAATATCCCAACAGGGGGGCTGAATTATGTCTGCCAGGTTGCACAAGTGGTTTATTGAAGAAACTTCAGTAGACACTGCGCACATGTTTGGCGTGAAAGAATATATTGTATCGGCAAAAACTCCATTTCAGGAGGTTGAAATTGCCGATACGGAAACTTTTGGCCGGATCCTTGTTTTGGACGGTAAAATACAGTCATCCGAGTATGATGAATATGTATACCACGAAGCGCTTGTACACCCGGCGATGCTTTGCTGCGCAAAGCCGCGCCGGGTGCTTGTTATAGGCGGTGGAGAAGGGGCGACAGTAAGGGAAATATTTCTTCACCCCGGGGTGGAAGAGGTTGTTATGGTCGATCTGGACCGGGAGGTTGTTACATTGTGCCGGGAACACCTGCCCTCCTGGCATCGCGGCGCTTTTGATGATAAACGCCTGACGCTGCATTACATGGATGCCCGTGACTTCCTGGTTGATAATGAAGAGCAGTTTGATGTCATTATCAGCGATGTTCCGGAAACGGTTGAGGCCAGTCCGGCGCTTAAACTCTTCACCTGCCAGTATTTTGAGTTGGTCAGGAACCGTCTTTCAGACGGGGGAGTTTTTGTCCTTCAGGCCGGCGATTTCGGTCTGCCCTTTGTAGGGACTCACTGCGCAATACTGAACACAGTCAGGCAGGCTTTCCCGGATTCCTATTCCTACCGGACTTTCATCTCCTCTTTCAATACAGAGTGGGCATTTATTATTTCGTTCAAGGAAAGCCGCGACAAACCTGATTCGGCTGAAATCGACTTAAAAGTGCGCGAGAGGGGGCTCTCCCTGCGCTTTTTGGACGGGGAAACGGCAGCCTCCATGTTCTCGCTGCCCCTCAACATAAGAAAGCTTATAGAAAAAGAAAAGAGAATCATTGACGATCAAAACCTGCTCACCAGTTATTAATGGTAAGCAGTGCGCGGTTCCCGAAGAGCGCAAATTGAAGGAGGTCACAAATGTCAGTTAGAGAAAGAACCTTTTTAATGGTTAAGCCGGACGGGGTAAAAAGGCAACTTATAGGAAACGTGGTAACCAGGCTTGAAGCAAAAGGCCTTAAACTTGTCGCCATGAAAATGATGCAGATTGCCCCCGAAATGGCAGAGCAGCATTATGGAGAGCACAAAGGTAAGCCTTTTTTTAACGGCTTGATTGAGTTTATTACCTCCGGTCCGGTGGTGGCCATGGTATGGGAAGGTGATAACGTGGTGGAAATGGTGCGGACCCTGATCGGCGCAACCGATCCGCGTAAAGCCGGGCCCGGCACGATCCGCGGCGACCTGGCTGTCTTTACAGGCAAGAATCTTGTCCACGGCTCAGATTCTACTGAAAGCGCCCATCGCGAAATAAACTTATTTTTCCCGGAAGGCGGCATTTATGAATACATGCTGCCGGTTGAGTCATCGTTATACGACGAATAACTTGCATTAAATCAATAGTAATTGGCAAAATAAGCGGCTTCTTTAAGGAAGCCGCTTATTTTTTTATAATACCCTTGCAAAGGGGGGCAAGCCTATGTATAATATAAGTAACTAAGTTAGTAATATATAAGGAGGGGCTAAAATGATAGGAACAAAATGCCCGGGGCAGGATATGCGTTACTGGACTTCTGATGATATCCACGAAAGCAAATGTCCTGAATGCGGCGCCATGATCGAATTCTGGAAAACTGATATCAGGGTGCGCTGCCCGGAATGTAAAGCCAAAGTAGCCAATCCGAAATTTAATCTTGGCTGCGCCCAGTGGTGTGCTTACGCGGAACAATGCCTGGGCCCTGCCGCACGGGGCTTGAAAACCAAGCCGTTAAGGGAAATATTGGATGA
>SLPH01000018.1 GCA_007132095.1 Syntrophomonadaceae bacterium
AGTTGCAAAGGACTTTGCAGGAGGAAGGGGAAGGTGTTCCCCTTCATGGCATCTCCGCTGTTAGCGGTAAAGGTGTGAATGAACTTGTCTATGCTCTTTATGGCAGGGTTCAGGAGCTTGCCGCCGCAGCCGAAGAGGAATCGGATCAGGAAATTGCCCCGGCGCCGGCAGTTGAACCGGAAAAACCAACCCGGGTAGAAAAGAAAGAGGGTATATATGTCGTTACAGGCGACAGGATTTTAAGGGCCGCCGCTCGAACCGATTTTGAAAGCGATGATGCCCTGGCCAGGTTTCAGAAGTACTGCCGGCGCCTTGGCCTGGAAAAACTCTTAAAAAAAGCCGGTATTGAAGAAGGCGATACGGTGAGGATAGGCGACCAGGAATTTGATTATTACGAGGATGATTAATCGATGATTTCATTTAATCGTAACGAAACGGGGGGGCCGCGCAAGATTGGCCTGATGGGCGGCACCTTCGATCCGATCCATGTGGGGCACTTGGTTACAGCCGAGGAGGCCAGGCAGCAGTTCGATCTTCACTGCGTGGTTTTTGTTCCCACCGGGATACCTCCCCATAAGAAAGAAGAAGCGGTAACCCACCCCGAGCACCGCTACCTGATGACATCGCTGGCGGTAATGTCAAACCCTTCGTTCTTTGTTTCCCGTCTTGAAATAGATCGCAGTGAACCTTCGTTTACAATTGATACGGTAAATCACTTTTTCCGCTCTGAAGATCCGGACCCCGAACTCTACTTCATCACCGGCGCTGACGCAATCTTAGAGATATTTACCTGGAAAGATTATGAAGAGCTTCTCAGTCGATGCACCTTCATTGCTGTTTCCAGGCCCGGCTATTCTCTCGATCGATTTAGAGGCACCCTGCGCCATACCTGTCCCGACCTGCTCGATAAAGTTCACCTTCTTGAAATACCGGCCCTGGCAGTATCATCAACTTTTATCCGCGAACGGGTGGCGCTGGGAAAAACGATTAAATATCTCACGCCTGAACCGGTAGAACAGTACATTAAGAAGCATAGCCTATATCGCACAGATATATAAAAATAAGTTTCATTTTCCTGAAAATAGGTTATAATAAATAATAATAGCGGAGGTGAGCACTAGATGATGAAAACATTGTATGTGGGAAATATTCCCTGGAGCACTACGGAGGGCGAGCTGGAAGAGTTTTTTGCCCAGCACGGAACAGTTCACGAATGCCGTATCATTACGGAACGTGCGACGGGAAGGTCCCGCGGCTACGGGTTCGTCGAAGTCGATGAAGATCAGTTGGAAAGCATGCTGGAGAAAACCAACGGGGTTGAAATGGAAGGGCGTAAGCTGGTCGTAAACGAAGCAAAACCGAGAGAGCAGTAGTTTTTAAAGCAACCGAGTTTTTTTGATTGGGCTTTTTTCCATTTTCCTGGTGCGGAATTATTCATTCTTACTTTCGGGAAAGAAGACGGCATAATAGATTATTGTACAGATACCTTAATCCCTGAACTGAGTGTAACAGATGAACCTTGATTTTTGGCGCAGCAAAATGAAAGAGCTGCTCGATGAGGAGCTTTTTCTTCATTCAGAAGGGGTTGCCGGCGCAGCCCGTCAATTAGCCTGCAGCTATGGAGCCGATGGCGATAAAGCCTGCCTGGCCGGATACCTTCACGATTATGGTAAACGCTATAGCGCAAAAGAGCTGGCCCGCCTGGCAGCTCAGATGCAGGTTAAAATCGATCCTGTATCGCTTAAAGAGCCCCGCCTGCTGCATGCGCCGGTTGGGGCCCTTTTACTAAAACGCGATCTTGGCCTCGATGACGAGGATATTCTTACCGCGGTCAGGTTCCACACAACAGGTGTGCCCGGCATGAGCCTGCTTGATAAGATCCTCTACCTGGCTGATTATATTGAACCGGGCCGGGATTATGAAGGGGTCAGCGAGATCAGGAAACTTGCCGAGAATAGCCTTGAACAGGCGCTCCTGGCTGCGGTCGATAATACTATTCGTTCAGTCTTGCGCAGGGGGCTTTTGCTGCACCCTGATTCAGTCCGCTTTCGTAACAGTATTTTGGGGTTGGAATATAATGAATAGAGAGGTGATTCTGTTTGACATTAAAGTCGGCCAAAAGTTCCAGGAAGCTGGCTGTTAGCGCAGCCAGGCTGGCCCTGGAAAAAAAGGCCAGGGATGTTAAAATGCTTTCCGTGGGGAAAATGTCGATTGTCGCCGATTATTTTTTGATCCTAACCGGCAACAGCGCCACCCAGGTTCACACTATCTGCGATCACCTGGTGGAAAGCCTGAAAAAGGAAGGACACTTTGCTCTTCGCGTTGAAGGTTACCGCGAAGGCTGGTGGGTGGTCATTGATTATGGCGACCTGGTAGTCCACATTTTTCAGCCGGAGGCGAGGATATTTTACGATCTCGAGCGCCTCTGGAGCAAAGCTCCTGAAGTATCCCCGGCCCTTTATACAGAGTCTTCAGGGGATAATTAGGCTAATTTGAGAAGAAGGCAAGGGGGCGATCTAATTGCAGCACTGTGGCAAGGAATTAAGAAACACTTTAATAAGCGCCGCCCGCAAAACGGCCGGACCGTCCGGGGAAGAATACCTTTCCCTGCCCTTAGAAGCCTGCAAGGCCCTCTCTCTTAAGACCGGGCTTAACCGTAAAGAGCTGGAAATCGCCGCCCTGGAAGCGGAAATTATCCCCGAACGGTATCAGCGCAGCATGGGTACTTTAGGCATCGACGGCCAGTTGAAGCTTTTGCGCTCAAGTGTCGGTATTCTTGGTGCGGGAGGACTGGGCGGTTTTGTGGTTGAGCTGCTGGCCCGCATGGGTGTGGGGCGACTGGTCATAGTGGACAGCGATACTTTTTCTGAGAGCAACCTGAACAGGCAGTTATACTCTACAGAGAATAACCTTGGCCAATCCAAAACGGATCAGGCTGTAGAAAGGGTAATAAGCGTGAACGAGGCGGTTGAAGCAGTGGGGCACAGCTGCCGCGGCAGCGCTGATAACCTGACCGATCTGTTTGCCGGCTGTGATCTTGCTGTTGATTGTCTTGATAACCTGCCTTCCCGGTTTGCTCTTGCCGAAGCATGCAAAAAAATGGAAATCATTATGGTTCATGGGGCGATCGCCGGATTCCTCGGACAAATTGCCGTTGTGCGCCCCGAAAGCGCCGTTCTCGAAGCGCTTTACGGCAGCAGCCGGGAGAGCGGACTTGAACGCGGGGTTGAAACTCAGCTTGGCAACCCGGCTTATACCCCGGCCATGCTCGCTTCATGGCAGGCAGGTGAGACGGTGAAAATTTTAGCCGGTCTGGACGGGGTGCTTCCGGACGGGAAGATGCTCATGATTGATATGCAATCCGGCGAGTCTTACGCAGTCGATCTCTTTTGATTCTCTTGACTATAGAGCCCCGGGTTTTATCTCTTTTTCTATTGACAACCCCGGTGGCGGTGCATATAATGTTAACTGTACTCGAGGTGCCATAGGGTTACCGATGATGGGAAACATTAAGCGGCAGGGCTTTTCCAGAGAGCCGGCGTGCGCTGAAAGCCGGCAGGGCGAACCGCTGAACTCATCCCGGAGGCGCAGTGGTGAACATTTTCTAGCCGCTGCCGTAGAGCCGGCGTTAACGGCAAAGAGCGGGTATTACAACGGGGGGCTGTGGCGCAGTGGGAGCGCGCTTCCTTGGCATGGAAGAGGTCGCGGGTTCGACTCCCGCCAGCTCCACCAGTTTGTTTCACCAATAAGGGTGGTACCGCGGGTATAAAGATAAAGAAATCCGTCCCTTGACCGGGCGGATTTTTTACGTGGTCTGCCTGCTGTGGAAGCAGTTTAACCCGCGAAGGTCCCGAGCATGCCCGGAAGAGCCGTATCCGAAATATAGATACGGTTCTGTGGGAGGTCGGCTTACGCACTAAGGGTCAGCTTCCTACCCGATTGGTTTGTTAAGAATGGGGGAATAATAGGGTGAGTGGTTATAATCCGGCTGAAATTGAAGAACGCTGGCAAAGTAAATGGCTAACCGAAGATGCATTCCGTTCTGAAAAAGATCCTTCCAGGGAAAAATATTATGTGCTTGAAATGTTCCCTTATCCTTCGGGGAAACTGCACATGGGGCACATGAGGGTTTACTCAATTGGCGATGTGCTGGCCCGCTTCCTGCGGATGCGCGGCTATAACGTTATTCACCCCATGGGTTGGGACGCTTTCGGGCTCCCGGCTGAAAATGCCGCCATTGAGAACAAGGTCAACCCTTCCGTCTGGACCGCCCAGAATATCGAGCATATGAAAAAACAGCAGAATCGCCTCGGAGTCAGCTATGACTGGAAGCGCGAGGTGAATACGTCTGCTCCCGATTACTACCGCTGGTCGCAGTGGCTGTTCCTGTTAATGCATGAAAGAGATCTGGCCTATAAAAAGAAAGCCGGGGTTAACTGGTGCAACGACTGCGAAACGGTGCTGGCAAACGAGCAGGTTGAAAAAGGCCTTTGCTGGCGCTGCTCATCTGTGGTAGAAACGAGGGAACTGGAGCAGTGGTTTCTTAAAATTACCGATTATGCCGAACGGCTGCTCAACGATCTTAACCTGCTTGAAGATTGGCCGGAGCGGGTCAAGATTATGCAGCAGCATTGGATCGGTCGCAGCGAAGGCGCGGAAATATCATTTAAGATTAGAGAATTCCCGGAAGAAGAAATTCGCACTTTTACCACCAGGCCGGACACCCTGTACGGGGTAACCTACATGGTGCTTGCTCCCGAGCATCCCCTGGTTAACAAACTGGTTGAAGGCACGGAAAGGGAACAGGAAGTGCTTCAGTTCGTTTCCAAAGTGCGCCAGGAAAGCGAGATCGACCGTACTTCCGAGGAGGCTCCCAAGGTTGGTCTTTTTACCGGCAGCCATGCTGTAAACCCGGTCAGCGGTGAAGAAGTACCAATTCTGGTCGGCAATTACGTTCTCATATCATATGGTACCGGCGCTGTCATGGGCGTACCTGCTCATGATCACCGGGATTTTCTTTTTGCCAAAAAACATGGCCTCCCAATCCGGGTTGTTATCCAGCCAGAGGGTGAAAACCTGGCTGAAGAAACCATGGAAGAGGCTTACGTTGACCCCGGTGTTATGGTCAACTCGGGCCCCTTCGATGGCACTGACAGCCTGGAAGGGATTGGGAAAGTAACCGCCCACCTGGAAAAAGAAGGGCTGGGAAGCTACAGGATTACCTACCGCCTCCGCGATTGGCTGATCTCCCGCCAGCGCTACTGGGGGGCGCCAATCCCGATTATCTATTGTGATCATTGCGGCACCGTTCCCGTACCTGAGGAAGAACTTCCTGTTGAACTGCCTCTTGAAGTTGAGCTGTCGGGGAACAGGGTGCCCAGTTTAGCTCACATCCCCGAATTTATTCAGACATCCTGTCCTCTCTGCGGCGGCGCAGCCCGGCGCGAGACCGATACCATGGACACCTTTATCTGCTCATCCTGGTATTTCATGCGATTTGCCAGCCCCGATTACACCGAAGGCCCGTTCCGGGCAGAAGACGTAGATTACTGGATGCCTGTAGACCAGTACATCGGTGGAATTGAGCATGCTGTTTTACACCTGCTCTACGCCCGTTTTTTTACCAAGGTCCTTTATGATGCCGGAATGACCGGGGCTATAGAACCTTTCAGCCGACTTCTGGCCCAGGGCATGGTTTATAAAGACGGCGCCAAGATGTCCAAATCCAAGGGCAACGTGGTAACCCCTGATGAGATCGTTGAAAAATATGGGGCCGATACCGGCCGCCTCTTTATTCTTTTTGCCGCTCCCCCGGAAAAAGATCTGGATTGGAGCGACCAGGGAGTCGAGGGCTGCCACCGGTTCCTGCGCCGTATCTGGCGCCTGATTGACGAATGCACCGCCCAGTTTGCTGCCGGCAACGGCTCCCCTGCTATTGGAGAGGCTGAAACAGAGCTGCAGAGAAGCGCTCACGGGGCAATTAAAAAAGTATCTTTCGACATCGAGGAGCGTTTCAACTTCAATACTGCCATTAGCGCGATCATGGAACTGGTTAATGCGCTTTACGCTTACCGGCAGAGCCAGGCAGAGCAGAACTACGCCGTATTGCAAGAGGTTTTGGAGCAGACTATTCTGCTGCTGGCCCCCTTTGCCCCTCACCTGGCCGAAGAGGCCTGGAGCGTCCTGGGTCTTCAGGGCAGCGTTCATGAGCAAAAATGGCCTTCATATGACCCGCAAATGCTTGTTGTCGAAGAGGTTGAAATCGTAGCCCAGATTAACGGCAAGGTGCGCGGTCGTATCACTGTGCCCGCCGAATGCAGCGAAGAAGAACTGATCGCTGCCGCCATGGAAAATGATCGGGTCAAAGAGCTTCTTGAGGGGAAAGAGGTCGTCAAAACGATCGCTGTCCCGGGGCGGCTGGTTAACCTGGTTGTGCGCGGGTAGACATGGCCGCGGAGAAGCTTCTAAAACCGGGCGCCCTCTTAAATAAGCTTTTAAACACGGCGGTTAGCGGCAGTAATGTTCTGCCGCTAACCGGTTTTTGCAACCTGGGCTGTATTTTCTGCAGCCACCGGCACAACCCGCCCGGCATTCATGCATATAGTTTTCAGCCGCTTCCTGCTGAACAGATCATGCATCTTCTCGAATGCCTTGACCCGGGCAGGAAGATCATCATCGGTGAGTCGGCAACCCGCCTGCGTGAAGGCGAACCGCTTACACATCCTCACATAATCCCTATCCTGGAAAGCTTGCGCAAACGCTATCCTTCCACCTTGATCCAGGTTACAACGAATGGTTCACTGTTAACTGAAGCGCTTATGGATAAGCTTGCCGCCCTGCAGCCATTGGAACTTGTTATTTCACTCAACAGCGCTACCAGGGCAATCAGGGCAAGACTGATGAGCGATCGCCGCTTTGCCCAGACCCTGGAAGCTGTCACCTCCCTTTCTGCTCTTGGTATCCCTTTTCACGGCAGCGTGGTTGGCCTGCCTCACCTGGTTGGGTGGAATGATATTGAAAAAACTGCCCGCTTTCTGCAGAATTGCGGTGCGTTATCTATACGTTACCTGGTCGCCGGTTTTTCCAGATATTTTAGCCCCGAACTACTCCCGCCTGCAATTTGGCGGCAGGAATCTCAAAAACGCTTGCAATATCTGAAGGAAACGCTTCGCATCCCCCTCTTTATTGATCCCCCCTTGATCGACAATCTTGAGCCAATCATCAGCGGGGTTATACCCGGCAGTCCGGCTGCCGAGGCGGGTTTCAAGGCAGGGGACCTGATTAAAACTGTAGACGGCAAGGTCCCTTTCAGCCGGGTAGAAGCGTATAACCTGGTTAAGGTGTCGGAAAATCCTCGCCTTGATATTTTACGCCGGGAGGCAGTAACATGTTTAAGCATAA
>SLPH01000147.1 GCA_007132095.1 Syntrophomonadaceae bacterium
CTTTTATTGTAATTATATGTACAATATAATTAGATAAGGCTATGTTTTAAGGCTCCGCCAAGCTCTTGACGAAGCTTATCAAACACGACTCTGTTTACTCTTCCAGGATTTACTTCCCCTTCTTACCTCGCCTTGCCAGGGCATAATTTCATATTGCAAAAAAGCGATGATATAATTGAGTACATGCACAGCGCTGAAAACAGCTGTTGCATGATATAGTTGAATAAAAGTCAATAGTAAGGCATGTAGAACAGTAGTTGTCTGCCTGGAAATTGGCTCATCCGGTTTTGTTTTAAGTGTTCGTAACATCCCTGTAAACGCCAGGCTCTTCGAAAAAAGCTGCAGCACAAAATACCGCTTGCACATGTTGAAAACCTCGAAACTACTAAAGAAAAAAACCTGCGAATAATTTTCTTGCCGGGGAAAAGCTAATAAGAGAGCACCCGGTGTTTGCTAAGGCCGTATGCTGTCATAGCCGGTTCATCATAAAAATATGAACCGGGCAAACTTTTTTAAAACAAGAAATTCAGGCGGAATAATAATTAGTGGGAGGGTGTTATTAATGAGTAAATGTTTATTATGCATCATATCGGTGCTGTTAACTTTGACCCTTTTAGCAGCTTGTACCGTTGAAGAAACAGCGCCTGAAGTTGAACCGGCAGAAGAAATAGAACCACCCGAGGAAGTTGCAGATGAACAAATCGGTGAGATTCCGGATGGAATTGTTCCGGAGCCAGCCGACATCGAAGAGCGCTTCGTTCCTGAAGAGATCTTTCAGGGCGCCTCTTTCAACCGGCCCTTACTGGTAACGAATGCCGGTGACGGCAGCGGGCGCTTATTTGTCGTTGAGCAGGCCGGTCTGATTCACGTTATGTCGGGGCCTGAATCAGCAGAAAAAGAACTTTTTCTTGATATTCGCAATCTGGTAGATGACAGCGGTAATGAGATGGGTTTATTGGGCCTGGCTTTTCATCCCCGTTATGCTGAAAATGGCTTATTCTTTGTCAACTACACCGACAGCCAGGGCACTGTCATAGCCAGCTTTGAGGCGACCGGAAATGAAGCTGATCAAAACAGCCGGGAAGAAATTCTAAGTTTTAACCAGCCTTACAGAAACCACAACGGGGGGCACTTAGAATTTGGCCCCGACGGTTACCTTTATATAGCTACAGGAGATGGTGGTAGCGGGGGAGATCCGCAGGGACATGCCCAGAACCGCCAAACTTATCATGGCAATATTTTGCGCATCGATATAGACGCCCGGGGACCCCTGGGCAATTATATCATTCCTCCTGACAACCCTTTTGCAGGTAACGATGATGGCTACCTGGAGGAAATATATGCATACGGATTAAGGAACCCGTGGCGCTTTAGCTTTGATCCCGAAACGGGCGATCTCTGGGCAGGTGATGTTGGCCAGAGCGATGTTGAAGAGATTAATATTATTGAAAAAGGCAAAAATTATGGCTGGAATATCATGGAGGGCACCCAATGCTTCAACCCGCCTGCTGATTGCGATCCTACCGGTCTTGAGATGCCGGTCTATGAATACCTGCACCCCCTTGGGCGTTCAATTACAGGAGGCTATGTTTACCGGGGCGCCAGGCAGCCGCTCCTGGATGGCGCTTATGTCTATGGTGATTTTGTAACCGGATTGATCTGGGCGCTGTGGTATGCGGATGGAGAAGTGAAGGCCAATTATACCCTTGTCGATACCGATCTAAACATATCTTCATTCGGGGTTGATGAGGATGATGAATTATACCTGACCGCTTTTGATGGGAAAGTATACAGATTGGCATACACGGGACCTGCCAATTAATAGGCAGGTCCCGCAACACGAAGGGGTTGGTAAGCCTAGAATTTCCCCTTGCCAGGGACTTTGCCGTTTGAGGCATCAAAGGCAATTAATCTTCAAGTGTTTCAACCAGTTGATCAAGTTCTTTCAAGCCGGTATAGCCGGGATCCAACACGGTTGTTACTCCGCGTCCATAAGCCCCTAACGCTTCTCCGATTCCTCCGGTAAAAGTCGGGAAAGCATAAATCATCGAGCGCAGTTTTGTTATGGGGATACGGGCATGCACAGCCAGGGTCAGCAGGCCTAGTATTTCCCCTCCTCTCGTCCCAACCGTCGTTGCCCCAACCAATACGCCGGTTTTGCGATCGGCTACCAGCTTGATTATCCCACCGTTGCTGCCGTGCAAAATGCCGCGAAAAGTTGCCGCAATCTCTTTTGTTACAGCAACCACGTCAAGCCCCGCTTCCCTGGCTGCCCCCTCGGTAAAACCGACCGCACCAACCTCGGGGTCTGTAAAAGTAACCCTGGGTATGGCATGATATTCCGCCGGGGGATGCTCTTTGCCGAGAATATCGGCAACAATAATTGCCGATTGATAAAGAGCTACATGGGTAAGCATGGCCTTGCCCGTCACATCGCCCATAGCCCAGATCCCCTCTGCTGCCCGCATCCGTTCATCCACTTCAATAAACCTTGCTGAGCTGTCGAGTCCAACAGATTCAAGGCCCAGGTTTTTCAGATCGGTTTTCCTGCCGGTGGCTAAAACGAGGCGTTCGGATGCCAGCTCGATACCTCCATCCAACTTGGAAACAATAGAACCGCCACGCAGCTCTACTTCCCTTGCCTTAGCTCCCTTATGCACTGTTATATCATCATCAGCAAAAGCTTTTTCCACCTTTTCAGATGCTTCCGGCTCTTCCAGCCTCAACACCCGGTCGCCCGGCTCCACTATTGTAACCCTGACCCCGAACCTGGCCAACACCTGGCCCAGCTCACAACTGGTAGCTCCTCCACCGAGGAATACAATTGATTCGGGCAAACTGTCAAGCCGAATTACGTCATCAGTTGTCCAGTAACTAACCTGTTCCAGACCAGAAATCGGTGGTATTACAGGTTTTGTCCCCGTCGCAATTACAATCCCTTTTCTTGCTTTAAAGCTTTGACCGTTCACCGATACGGTGCGCGGTCCCGTCAACTTGCCTTCTCCATGTATGAGGCGTCCTCCGCGCTTTTCAAATCTCTCCACTCCGCCTGCATCGTCCCATCCTCCGGTCAACTGGCGAACCCGTTCAGCTACCTGGTTCCAGTCGGACGAAGCGCTGGCCTGGCCGGACATTCCATTGATTCGGTCAGTTTCCTTTAGCAGGTTTGCGGAACGGACCATCATTTTCGAAGGAAGGCATCCATAATAAGGACATGTTCCTCCCACCAAGGCAGCTTCTATCCCGACCACATCAAGTCCGGCGTCAAGCAGCTGCAGCGAGAGATCTTCACCGCTGGTTCCGACACCGAGCATAATAATATCAGCATCACCATCATAGGTTTCCGCCCGATTATCAGTTCTACCCATTATCAACTTCCTCCCTAACGGTTTTCGCTGTTTCAACACAGCTCTTGAATATTTATTCGTTCCAGTTCAGCCTGTCTCCTGCCTTCAATGAGCCATTATCGCATTATTCAATTTTTTACCTCGCCTTCTAAACACAGCGCCTTGCCCGTAAAACCGGGATCAACAGTCACAGATAGCCGTAGATAGAACCATAATTTCGTCCTTTTAAATGTTGCATGCTTCGGTAAGGAGCAGCCCGGAATCATGCCATTTAGCGGGCAGCGCATGCCTTCACCCTGACAAAATTGGAATTAATAGTTACAATAGAACCAGAATAGAAATACAGCTTGGATAATATTTATAAGACGAGGATTCGAAATGAATAATAAGGCGGCTTCAACTTTTTCACATCTGGCAGCGATCCTGGCACTCCCATTCAATGTTATAGTTGTTATTCCTGCCCTGTTGTTATATTTCTTCAACTATAGAATTGGCTGGGGTACCGGCCCGATTACTACAACTGCAGCCTTCCTCATCGGAGGCTCAATAATGGCGGCAGGCCTTTTCATGCTTGTAACTGCAATAAAATACTTTGCAGCGCAGGGGAAAGGAACCCTTGCCCCCTGGGATCCGCCAAAGAAACTGGTTGTTGAAGGGCCGTACCGGTATTCCCGCAATCCCATGATCAGCGGGGTCGTTATTGTTTTGCTTGGAGAGCTAATTATATTTGGTTCCATTCCCCTGCTGATCTGGTTTTTGTATTTCACCATAACAAATTTAATCTATATTATGAAAAGGGAAGAGCCGATGCTGGAACAGAAATTCGGAGATGAATACCGGGAATACAAACAAAAGGTCCCCAGGTTTATACCCCGGCGAAAACCCTGGGGTCAAAGCAATAATTGAAGATGCAATGCAATTAATATAGGATAACTCGGGTCTAATCCGGAGAGGCGGCAGCTGTTAAACCGCCGGCTTTCTGGAAAGTCATTCCTGCTAACTGCCAGGCCCACAGCGATCTTTCGCCGAAAAATATCGCCCATGCCGAACCCGCCATATTTTAAGCCCGGTATCCACAATGGAACCGGGCTTTTGCTTAGAGAAATAAAATACTGCCTCCGGTGAAGCACCTTCTCAGTTTTCTATCCTCCAGAGGTCAAAAACCAGGCCTTCTGACTCGTCATCTTCCAGGTACCGAAAGATTATTTCTTCTTCAGGTTCCAGCTCAAGACGATCAATTACAGTCCAGATTTGATCGGTTATCTGGAAGAAGCGTGACCCTAATTCCTCAGGCACACCGCTAATTTCTATTTCAAGAAGCTCTACAGATTCATTAACCATAATCCCAATATATCTTCCAGAGTCTGTGTATGCTTCTTCTGCCGCATCAGCATCAGTAATGACTACTTTTAACGCCTTGCCCTGTTCGGGGTAAGATTCGGCCAGGAACCCTTCGTGGTATACATCCACCTCCTGACCGCGGGCAATTAAACCGGTATCAACCTGCTCGCCGTCAAGCTCTGCCGTCGTATCTGCTTCAATGGCAAAATAGACAGCCCTCTTACCCTGCTCAAACCATTCACTTCGGGGGATATTGACATCCTCAAGATCGCTGACTACCAGGATTCTCCCGCCTTCAATACTGTATACAGTTCCGCTGATTGGCTCAGCCCCGGGTTCTTGATCAAGATCATTATCATCAGCGGAGCATCCCAGAAAACTAAACACAAGCAGAAGTGATATGAGAATTATAAAAGGTGCTGTTTTTTTCATAGCTCTGATTCTCCTTTTTCCTGTAATTATAATTATAGACCAATGAGCGGAAAAAAAGTTCTCTCTAATTTCGGTGGAATTTTAATTTTCAGCGCTAATGTTAGATTAATTCTACCCGCAGGGAAGGATCGTGCACTTTCTTTGCAGGGCTTAGCAGGTTAAGTGTCTAAATATAAGGGCAGGCATATTTTGTTGTGCAGCAGCGGGCAACCATGCATACGAGCGTCCAAAATATCAGCATGCCCCCCCCGGTTAGGCGAGCATTTATTATTACGAGCGCCCAGCCATGGAATAATCACTTAAGACCCTGAGTTAACTTATAATCAGATAGGCAATACCATATCAGAAGCTGGAGGAATATAGAGGTGAGCTTTCGGGTTATAGTCTGTGGAGCCGGCCCAGGCGGCGTAGTCCTGGCCCGCGAATTAGCCAAAGCGGGTCTTGAGGTCCTAATCTATGAAAAAGACGATTATAACGGTTTAGGTCACGACTGGTCTGATGCCGTGGAGCGGGTAGCTTTAGACGCAGCAGGATTGGAAATACCGGATTTAACGGGCAGCCAGTGGAAGGGTAAGCTTGTAAAAACGAAAAGTAACCCCGGGGGTATATTTGAACCCCACGCCATCCCCTTCTTGCAGCTCTACAGCCCCGATTACTCCAGCGTTAAGCTGATCGAATTTCGCATGATTACCACGGACCGCCGCAATCTGGGCAAACACCTGGTGGATGAGGCCCTGGCCGCCGGGGTAAAAATTAAATATGGTTATGAAGGACTGGAGCTCACCTATACCGAAACCGGCGAACATGGACCGCACGGTGTTAAAGTGGAAGGACTAAAAGTAAGAAATATTGAAAGTGGTGCCGTTGAAGATGTTCGGGCCGACCTGGTAGTGGAATCATCCGGTTTTAATGCGGCGTTACGCTGCTCATTGCCCGGTTACACAGGAATGGCCAGGCCTTTCCGGGACAGTGATTTCGGCTTTGTAACCCGGGAAGTGCGTCGCCGTGACCGGGAAAAAGCCCTCACTGACATCATCCCCGATCATTATCGCTATGGCTTTCAGACCGGGTATCAATGGACGCACATGCACAATGAAGAATCCATTGATGTCGGTGCCGGAGTACGCCATGATCCCCATAATCCCGATCCAAAAGATATTATTGAAGAGTATATTTCCCGCCATGATTCAATCTCCGCCGAAAAAATAAGGGGCGGACGCAGCCTTTGCATTGTTGGGCCGCCGCTTAACAATTTTGTTACCAACGGTTTTATAGTTATCGGGGACGCCGCTTCAACTTCTGTTCCCACCACCGGCTGCGGAGTCGGTTCGGCCCTGCTAGTTGGCCTCTGGGCGGCGGAAGTAATCAGCAAAGCTTCCGGGGAAGGTAAAAACGACATTGCCTCCCTCTGGGGTATAAATACAAAATTTTACCTGGATAGCAGGCGGGGAGCTTCTTTTGCCGCCCTATCCGCCCTGCGAACAGTGCTGCAGGACTTAGGGCACGAAAAACTAAGCTTCCTTTTCCGCAGCGATATCATGGACAAAAAAACCCTGGAAGACGCCGTAAACGGTATCTTCACTATCCCTGCTTTAATGAAAAAAGCAACCACACTTTTCAAAGGTTTCCATAAACCGGCGACTTTGCTGCAGTTGAACCGCGGCATTAGCAGCGGGTCTAAAATATACGGTCATTACCGTCAATTTCCATCTTCCTGGAACCCTGATACCTACGACAAGTGGCGCAGGGAAGCAGAAAAACTAACCGCCTATTAAAGCTAGAGAGACCACTCGGCCCCTGCTTAACCGGTCTTTATATTTATGCTGTTTTATAAATTAAAAAGGATGAACTATGGCTCAAAAAGATATGTATAAACGAGAAGACAAACCTACACCGCCCCTTTGGTTAGCCCTTATTCCAATAGTAATCACAGGCGCCGGCCTGGGGTTTTCCGTTTTTCTTTTTGATGCGGAACCACACTTCTCGCTGCTGCTCGGCGCCGGAGCGGCCGGTATTTGCGCCTATGGGTGGGGCTATACATGGACGAGTATAAAAGATGGCTTCAAAAGATCCATCAGCCGCACTGTACCGTCGCTGATCATTTTACTGATTCTCGGCATGCTTATTGCGGTATGGATCGCCAGTGGCATCGTACCTGCCCTGATGTACTTAGGGCTTAACTTCTTTGTCGCTCAATGGTTTTTGCCGCTTATACTGCTATTCTGTTGCGTAATGGCCTTGATCACCGGAAGCTCGTGGTCAAC
>SLPH01000198.1 GCA_007132095.1 Syntrophomonadaceae bacterium
ATCTTGCCCCGGGCTGTAAATGTTTCACTGCCAATTGTGGCCTTGATCGTTGTCTGCTCATATTCAAAGGGGGGATATAAAACAGAAAGGAAGCGTTTAACAACCAGGTCGTAAATCTTCTTTTCACGGATGCTCAGCTCATTAAGGGAAGGGGGCTCCTCGGTGGGGATAATGGCATGGTGATCTGTGACCTTGCTGTCATCAACGAAGGCTTTGCTTGCGGTGATCGGTTTCTTTATAACGGGTCCGGCAATGGGACGGTATGGGCCCACTGAGCAAGCCCGGACCCTTTCTTTTAAGGTCTCTACCATGTCGCTGGAGATGTAACGGGAGTCGGTGCGGGGATAAGTGAGAACCTTGTGGTTTTCATACAACCCCTGCATGATGGCTAAAGTTTCTTTGGCGGAGAAATCAAAAAGCCTGTTTGCATCGCGCTGCAGTTCTGTCAGGTCGTAAAGGCGGGGGGCGTACTTTTTCTTGTAAGCCTTATTTACTTCTACTACCCGGGCTTCTTTACCGGAGAGAGTATTCAGAATGCGATTGCGCTTGTCCTGATCAAAAGTCCTGGTCTGTCCGGTTTTTTCTTCCTGCCATACAAGCTTAAAACCTTCTGCTTCGGCGGCAATACCGAAGTAAGGTTTAGGTTTGAAGTTGTTTATCTCTATTTCCCTGGCTGCTATGATCGCTACGGTAGGGGTCTGCACCCTGCCGCAGGAAAGCTGGGCGTTGAACTTGCAGGTCAGGGCCCTGGTGGCGTTGATGCCTACGACCCAGTCCGCTTCAGAGCGGGCTTCCGCCGAGGCGTAGAGGTTTTCGTAATCTTTTCCCTGTTTTAAGCGGGCGAAACCTTCCTTGATCGCTTTATCTGTTACAGAAGAGATCCAAAGCCGCTTTAACGGTTTTTTCACTCCTGTTTTTTCTATAATCCAACGGGCTACCAGTTCGCCTTCACGTCCCGCATCTGTGGCGATGACGATCTCTTTTACCGCCCCGCTGTGCATCAATTTTTTAACCAGGCTGAATTGCTTTCCTGAACCCTTAATCACGTCCAGCTTGAAGGGATTAGGCAGCATGGGCAGATCCTCCAAGCGCCAGGCTTTGTACTTATCGTTGTAAGCTTCGGGATCGGCAAGGGTAACCAGGTGCCCCAGGGCCCAGGTCACGATATAGCGCTCATTTTCAAAGGATCCGCTTTGTTTGTTCCTGCAGCCCAGGACCCGGGCGAGATCCTTGCCTACCGAAGGTTTTTCTGCCAGTACCAGGGTTTTACTCATATTTAATATATCCTTTCCATGCTTCTCATGCTCAAAACCTATTATATCATCCCGGCAGATTTTATACCGACAATCATGACTTACCCCTGTTTGTCTCTTGCTGTTATAATATATTAACAGAGAAACTTGAGGTGGCTAAAAAATGAAGCAAAAAGATAAAGAATCGGTATGGGATTATCCTCGCCCTCCCGGGATCGAACTATACCCGGGCTTGATTGAAATAGTTCACAGGGGCTATAACCTGGCCAGCAGCAGTCGGGTTTTTCGCGTTCTTGAAACCAGCCATCCCCCGGTTTACTATATCCCGCCGGAAGATGTTATGATGGAACTGCTGCGGAAAAACGGCCGGACCAGCTTGTGCGAGTTCAAGGGCATGGCCGTCTACTTCGATCTGGTTACTACCGAAGAAAGGATTAATAATGCAGCCTGGTGCTATGATAATCCCCGTCGGGGCTTCGAGGATATTAAAGGGTGTTTGGCCTTTTATCCTTCTAAATTAGAAGCCTGTTACGTAGACGGGGAAATGGTAAAGGCCCAGGAAGGAGATTTTTACGGGGGTTGGATCACATCTAACATTGAGGGCCCTTTTAAAGGTGGTCCCGGGACCCGGGGCTGGTGAATTGGCCCGCCTGCTTGACTGATCAGGCCGGGCAAATAACATGGCATCCTCATCTAGCGGTCTTAAAGGTGCAGCAGAGAACCGTCCCCTGTTTGCATGGCGTTTGGTCTGATTTTACTCTAAACAACTTTATTGTTCACCGATTTAATGAGATAATAATTGTAGTGTGATTTACTAGTAGATTTATCATTTTTAAAATGGGGTGTGTTTAATGAACAGGAAGCAAGCAGAAATAATGCAAAGCTCTCAGGGGTTTGTGGCCGCACTGGACCAGAGCGGCGGCAGCACGCCTAAAGCGCTTGCCGGTTATGGTGTATCTGAGGATCAATATAAAAACGAAGCGGAAATGTTTGATCTCGTCCACGCTATGCGATCCAGAATTATTACCAGCCCGGCTTTTACGTCGAAGCATATTCTGGCAGCAATCCTTTTCGAGAAAACCATGGATCGGACTATCGAGGATCTATATACGGGCGATTACCTGTGGGAGAAGAAAGGCATTGTGCCTATTCTCAAAGTAGATAAAGGCCTGGAAGAGGTTTCTGAAGGGGTTCAACTTATGAAACCCATTACAGATTTGGATTCCAAGCTTAATCGTGCCCGGGAAAAAAATATTTTTGGGACCAAAATGAGATCAGTCATTAAAAGCGCAAACCCTGAAGGGATTAAGAAAAATATCGAGCAGCAATTTTACTACGGTAAAATAATTCTTGCAGCGGGCCTTGTACCGATCCTGGAGCCCGAAGTCGATATAAAAAGCGTTGATAAAGCAGAATCAGAGAAATTGATGAAGCTGGAAATATGGGAAAACCTTAAGGGGCTTTCTGATGGCGAGCAAATCATGCTGAAGCTTTCCATACCGGATGAAGATAACTTCTACCATGATTTGATCGAGCATCCCAGGGTTATGCGCGTGGTGGCCCTTTCCGGCGGTTACAGCAGGGAAGAAGCGGTTACTAAGTTAGCGCAAAATACCGGATTGATTGCCAGCTTTTCCAGGGCCTTGTTAGAAGGGCTCACCGCCAGCCAATCAGACCAGGAGTTTAATACCATGCTGGGTAAATCAATAGAAGAAATTTATGAGGCATCGATTACATAAAGATGCACTATAATTGATCTTCGAAACCCTTCCTTACAACCCGGAATTTTCCGGTAGAGGCATCTAAATCGTAGATGTTAAAATTAGTGCGCACATCGAAGCCTTCGGAGTGGCTGGCCAGGTTAATCGAGGCCGAACCTTCTTCCCCGCTGACAATACGGTGAAAGACCAACGGGGGCCAGCTGAGCACCGCCCCGCCTTCGAACATTAGATTGCCATTGTGCAGTATTTTATTAGGCGTAACCACGAAAGTTTCAACTTTGCCGTGGTTCTTGCTGTAGAGTTCAACGGTACGCTGACCGTGAAGCACAATCAGGTTGTCAGTCTGGTGGACGTGCATATACCAGGGCTGCTCAACATCGCCAACAGGTCCGGGGGAAACAGCACTGCGTTCGTGGAGGACCCTGTCGATTGAATCGATGTGCGGGATTGTTTCCAGGGGATAAAGGTCGAAAATTACTCCCGGGGTTTTTCTGAATAACTCTAATTTGATTAGTCGATATAAACCTTTCTTTTCTTCGATTATCGCAGACATAGTATAATCTCCTCTTGTTTTAATAAAGGCTGTAATACGGATTAATAAGCCCGGCTATTTTTTTGCCAGCAGGTAATGACTGACAAACCATTCATTGCCTCCGTTAAAGCCAAAAAATTCTGCACAGGAGAGGAAGAAGAGCCGCCAGTAGTTCCACCACTTTTCAGCCTCTTCATGGCCGTAAGTTTCGATAAATAAAGGAGAGACTTGCTCGCGGTGCCGGTCCATCTTTTGCAGCCATGCCTCCAGGGTATAGCGATAGTGGTTTCCCGGTACCGCCCACTGCTTCTCCAGGGCAAAGCTCTTAAGAAAATAATGGATCAAATCCTGGCTAGGCATAATGCCGCCGGTAAAGAAATGCCTGGCCATCCAGTCTTTGGCAGAATTGTTCTCGTAGAGGAATGGGTAGGTGTGGTGGCTGAAGATGTGAACGAACAGCTTGCCTTCGATCTTTAGAAATCCGGCTACTTTTTCCAGCAATAGCTCGTAATTGCGCATGTGCTCGAACATTTCCACCGAAACAACGCGATCATAGCGATCTGGAAGCTCCAGCTGATTGATATCGGCTTTGATGGCAGTAAGGTTTGCCAGTCCCTGCTCTTTTGCCTCACTTTCAATATAGCTTATTTGCGGTCCGGAATTTGACACTGCAGTAATCATGGCCCGCGGGTATTTGCGGGCCATGTATAGTGCGGCAGAGCCCCAGCCACAGCCTAAATCAAGGACTTTCTGTCCATCGGCTAAATCAGCACGGCGGCAGGTTAGTTCCAGCATATCTTCTTCCGATTGATCCAGCTTAAGGTGGGCCTTCGATATTTCGAACGGTTCAGGCCAATAGCCACAGCTGTATTTTAGCATCTTGCCCAGCACAGCTTTAAAGAATTCCGGGGGCAGTTCATAGTGTTGAGCATTGGCGTCATCTGTATTAATGGCAATCTTCTCTGATTTCAGCCTGTCCACAAAATCATTCTTGTATGCCTGGCGTTTTTTAACGCTGCCAATTACCTGCAGTTTTACTTTTCGTTTCAGAATTGTTCTCACCGCCAGCCTTATAATAGGGTCTGGCCAGCGGCGGGCCAGTATCTTGTCCAGATCCATCCTCAGCCTCCACTCGTTATTTTTAATCGGCTACTATTGGCTAACAAGCGTCATTCGATCTTTTGAAAATAGGTTTCTATATCTTATGCCCGTGCCTGGTTAGTTTAAGGAAATGCTTTTATTGTGGTTACCCTGGACATAGAACTTCTGGAATGCAGAAGGCTATATCTATAGATCTCTGGTTCTATTGTTTGCAAAACGGCAAACTTTTTATTGAAGATGAAGCGGTTCGCCAAATATTTAATCCTCAAGGTAGAATTCTACAAAGTTTCCGTGTACCCAGCCTTCTTGGCCGTCCGGAGTGATAACCTCAAGCCATACACCATCTGTTCCGGTGACTTCCAGGATGGTGCCCGAGTTTAAAATGGCAATAATCAGGTAGGTAATCTCAGGCCCATTCCTAAGGTTCAGGTTATCCGGCCCGGTGCTTACAACAACTATATCCCCTGCTTGCGGGGTTCTCCTTGCCATGGCCAGTTCGTCAGGCCTACTGATTATTTCAGAAGCACGGCTTAGGTCTCCCGGGTAGGTCAGGTTATCGATGATGTTACCGCTGCCGGCTTCTTCAATTGTAACGGTTAAATTTATGGCAGAATTTAAATCAGCGGCAAGGTAGTGGTAATAAAGCCCCTCCATAAAAAGCCCGGAAGCTGTAAGCAGGGCTTGATCAATTTGCCCGCTTCCAGCATTTACTGTCAGGGAAAAATCTGAGTACTGCTCGTTATAGCGGATGTCTGCAATGTAGGGATGCTGTTGTCCAATCTTAATAGCGTCTATATTTTGAAGCAGGCTGCTTTCGGTTTTTTCAAGCAGTATTTGCAGCTTGCGGTTACTCAATGTAAAGGTAACGGTGTAGGCGTCATCTTCAGTAATTGATTCTACAAGGTCTTCTTCAAGAAGAGCGCTCTCAAGTTCCGGAAGGTCTTTCCCGGTAAAAATTGCTTTGGGCATTGTGATGTGAAGCGTTTCTTCTCTCGGGGTAATAGGATCAAGGAGCAAGTATACAGCAAAAGCAGCGGCGATTATTAAAAGCAGGGCAAGAGGGATAACCCACTTTTTCTTCTTATCCCGTTGATCTGCCGGCTGGTTTAACCGTTGATGATCATTTATAGATGGGAGTTGATTAGATCTTTCCATGTTAATCACCCGGCCTTAAAATCGATTGTGGTGCAAGTACGAGAGGCCCCATTAAGCTTTCCATAGCTGCTGCAGACGAAAGTGCAGTTGCATAGAATTGTTCTTTTTGCTTTACTGGTATTATATTATACCAAGAATATTGATTATCTTCAGTAATAATTGCAGGTAATGTCCTAAAATGTCTGTAAAAGTATAAAAGGAAATAAATTGTAACAACGCTGTGTGTTAAGTTGTTAAGTTATGCGAGCTGGCTGGCCGCTATTATGAATCTAAAGAGGAGCCATGGGTGAATAATAAAAACAGGAGAGAAAAGCAGACGCTTTTGGCAATGATCAATATTTACTGCCGCGACAAGCACGAGGCCGGTCAGAAAATCTGTTTCCAGTGTAACGAATTGCTGCAGTATGCCTGTAAAAGAATAGACGAATGCCAGCTAGGAGATAAAAAAACTACCTGTGCCCGGTGCGCCATCCATTGTTTTAAACCGGAATACAGGGAGAAGGTCAGGGCAGTAATGCGCTATTCCGGCCCCAGGATGCTTTATAACCATCCTGTTTTAACCTTTTACCATTTAATTGACTCTCGCTTTAAAACACCAAAAACTTAGTTGCGCGCCGCCTGTGAAACAGCATGTTGTTCTGGTTGCTGCTGCTGCTGCATCTCTCGTATTAACTGCCGCTGTCCAGCTGCTCCATGATTAACTCCATAACTTTGATCGGTTGTTCGTTGAGCGCAACTTTTACAGCCTGGTCGAAATGCGTCGGTCCGTCGTTAATCACTACCAATTCTTTTTGATCAGCTATCAGTTCTTTATCTGTAAAGATATGCATATCCAGACCAAGCACTATAATGAGGTCGGCTTTTCCGGCTTCTTGCATAGCTTTATGGTAATCGGGCGGCGGCGGATCACCTTCAAGAGCCACATCCGGCTTCATCGGTTTCCCGCAGTCAGGGCAGCGGAGGGGGAGCTGTTCTTCCCCGGTGCTTTCTATCAGTTCTTCTGTTGCAGCATGATACTCACACTGCGTGCAGGTTGCAGTTCTGATTGTACCGCGCAGCTCAAGTACGTTCTTAGACCCGGCCATCTTATGGAGACCGTCGATATTATAGGTGATGATTGTTTTTACCAGACCGCGTTTTTCCAGTGCGGCAAGCTTATAATGAACGTAGTTGGGCTTGGCTTTATATAGCAGGCTAAAAAATGGAGCACCTTCTTCATAAAACGGTCCACTGCCCCCTTTGTACCTGTTTATGGTAAAATCGCCAGGAGAAACCATTGTTGGAAGCCTGTCAGCGGAGCTGTTGTATTCAGTCCCGCTGCTGGCACTATCGATTATCCCGGATCCGGTTATGACCACTGCATGGCTGCTCTTCCTGAGCAGATCAATTATCTTATTGACACTTTCCAGAAGCTTATCCACGATCAAGCAACTCCTTATTTGTCAAATTAACGCTTCTTTTTCCTGCGTCTATAGTGAATCATAGCAATTTTTTTTGCTTCAAGTCAAATATTGCGTGAAGATTACAAAACATATTAAG
>SLPH01000136.1 GCA_007132095.1 Syntrophomonadaceae bacterium
CCGGTTGGTCCCAGGTTCGAGCCCTGGTGGGCCCACCAAATCTTGGCCCCTTCGTCTAATCGGTTAGGACACCAGCCTTTCAAGCTGGCAACAGGGGTTCGAATCCCCTAGGGGTCACCATGTATTTGGGCGAATGGCGCAGCGGGAGCGCACCTGCCTTACAAGCAGGGGGTCGTAGGTTCAAATCCTACTTCGCCCACCATAGGAACAAAAAAAATAAAGGGCATTTAGCCCTTTATTTTTTTATCTACACAGGCCTCAACAAAGACTTCAGAAGCTTTTATTAGGCCGGGAAAAGCAGGCCGCCGGGAAGGTATAAGGGCCGAAGGTAAACGCTTCAGGCACTGTGCTTTAAGTTGACATAATACATTTTCAATGATACAATGGATATGTTCGGTTTCTATATAGGATATGAGGAGAAAAAAGCTATGAGAAAATCAATTTGGTTGATGATTGCCCTTGCGGTAACCTTCACTTTTGTTACTACAGGTTTCACTGTTAGTATATCTGGTTATGAGCCCCTGACTGAACAGATATGGGCGGTTAGTGTTGAAGCCGACCCAGGTCATACCGGTTCGCTTGGCATGAAATTTGAGGCTGCTTACGGGGATCCGGCCACAAAGGATGACGATGATTACGTGGGAAACTACTTTAACATCGATCAGCATGCTTACACTTCATCCGGGGTAACCAAGCGTCAAATCGATATCAGCAGCCCTGAATCGCACGGGTACTTAAGCGAAAACATGACTGTTGTCGGAATGTCTGACGTACGAGAATCATTCTCGATGAAGAATTACAAGGCAGAGTTGGATACGGTAGTTAACTGGTGGTACCTGTTTTAGAAGGTAGAGAAGCTTTTTCGATAATCATCAAGTCTTAGAGAGGGGATAATTTATCCCCTCTTTTTTGGGTGCAGCGCCCGGCATGGGTGTTAACTTGGCGGTGAAAGTCCCGATCACACCCGGCAGCGGGAAGTGTAGAGCCAGTGCCAGGTGCGTCCACTGCGAGGCGGAATCTGAAGGAAGGCTTAAGGCAAATCCACGACCTGATGAACAGGAACCTCACCAGGCATAAACTTTAGACAAGGCTGCAGAACAAATCGAAGTCTCTTTGATTGAACTTCTATCTTTCCATTAGTGTTTTCAGGTTCTGAAGCAAAACTTCTCCTTCTTTTTCGTTTTGCTTAATGATAATCGATTCGGCCAGTTTACCTAATACGGGGACAGGAATTGTATATTCTACTTCCAAAGTCACCCGGGTTTCGCCTTCTGATTGTTGGAAGGTCCATGTAAACTTACTGTCAATTCCTTTTAGGGTTTGATCCGTTATTTTTTCATTTTTAATAAATTCAACAGTTCTGGTTTTGCCATTAAACTTAACTCCGGCCATGCTGTATTTCCAATCATACTGGTAGCCTCCCTGTTCCAGCATTTCAATGTTTTTTGCTTCAATAAGGCTGGGCCAAATTTCCGGCATATTTGCAGGGTTGGCAACGAAACCGAAAACCTGATCAACCGGAGCATTTATATTAATAGACTTTGTTGATGCTGCCATTACTCCACCTCCTCCCACAGCCGGCTTATAATCTAATGGCATTAGCGAATCTATTCAGGTTGCTTGTATTTTTCATGGTGCGATTATGGCGAGATTAGTAAATTCCTCAGGACAAATTTGGGGATGATCAGTGCCGGCACGATTTAATAATAACATATTTCAGGCAATCAATCTACGCATAGTTAAAACTATACAAAACATTCAATTAAATCTCACCCCATTGCCGACCGTCCATCGCGCAGTAATGCTGCCAAAGCTTTAGCCCGAACTTAAATTTGGCAGGGTCAGGCAAGATGCTGCTTTATGAAGGAATTATGGTTATAAAAGGCGAATAAACAACCGACTATCAATAGCAGACTTTGTTAGGAGTAATGTGAATGAATGATGACCTAATGCTGGATATTTTAAGAAGCAGGGTTTTTACGGCTCTTGGCTGTACCGACCCGGTAGTGGTGTCCTATGCTGCCGCCCTGGCAGCCAGTGTGGCTGAAGGAAACCCTGAAGCAGTTACGGTAACTGTCGACAAAAGCACATATAAGAATGCCCTTCGGGTGACGATCCCAAAAACCGATCTGCGCGGCTTAGATTACGCCTGCGCCCTCGGTTTAATTGGCGGCAAGGCTGAACACAGGTTGGAGTGCCTTAAAGAAATAACTTCGGAACAAATAGATGAAGCAATTCGCATGGTAAAAAGAAGCATTATTAAGGTCAGGGTAAAAGAGGAAACCGGCCTCTATTCCGAGGTGGCGCTTAAGACCGGGGGGGGGTCGGTAACCGGGAGAATCGAGAAAACCTATACAAACATAACGGCCCTTGAAGTCGATGGAGAAAACCGCTTACATAAGTTTAACGGCCCGCAGGCCAGGCAGGCTTTGCCCGGGCTGGAAGGTTTGACGCTGGCAGCCATATATGACTTCGTTGAGTCGTGCCGGCTGGAGAAGCTTCTTTTCCTTGAGCAGGGGTGCGTGATGAACCTGCAGGCTGCCCGGCAGGGGTTGAAAGCAGATGGAAGTGTTTTCTTTGGTCAGGGAATTATGAAAGCGCTAGGCGAGTCTGAACCTTTCAGCAGCCCGGTTGCTGCCGCCAAGGTTCTTACCGCGGCCGCTTCAGATATGCGCATGGGGGGATATGATGTTCCCATTACCGCGACAGCAGGCAGCGGTAATCAGGGGATCACCTGCCTGGTGCCTATAGCCGCCGTGGCCGAGAGAGAAGGCGCTGGCCGCGAGGAACTGGTACGAGCTGCCGCCCTGGGCCACCTGGTTGCTATTTATATCAAAGATAGGCTGAATGATGCCTCCCAGGCCTGCGGATGCAGTATCGCTGCCGGAGCAGGCGCAGCGGCCGGTGTTGCTTACCTCCTCGGGGGCGGGCAAAAAGAGGCATATGACGCAGTAATTAATACTGTGGGAGGTCTTGCCGGTGTTATCTGCGACGGCGCCAAGCGCGGCTGTGCTTATAAACTTTCTATATCTGCCGGCATTGCTGTAGAGTCTGCTCTTTTGGCCCTAAAGGGCGTCGTTATCCCTGCCGGTGATGGCATTGTATCAGGAGATCCGGAAAAGACCGTAGCAAACCTTTCCCTGGTGATCGGCGAAGGTATGGCCGGTGTTGACGACTGCGTAATTAAAGTTTTACACGAGCTCAGCGGTGCCGAAAAACTTAAAAAATAAACAGAGCAATTCTTTTAACCTGGAACGGACACTGATCCTGTTTCAGGAAACCGGCTTGATCCCGGGTTAGCCCGAATCGTTATTTCACTTCATGAACAATTTTGCCATCGACAACCGTTAAAATCACTTTTGCCTGACGTATTTCTTCAGGTAATACCTCAAAAAGGTTTCTATCGATAATAATCAGGTCGGCCAGCTTGCCGGCCTCAAGCGTGCCCAGTTCGTTTTCCCGCTTCACTCCATATGCTGAGCCATGGGTATAACCTTTAATCAGCTCTGGAAGAGACAGTTTTTCGGTAGGGTTCCAGCCTCCTTCAGGCAGACCGTCATCATGTAGCCGGGTTAATCCCCGGTGAATACCGAAAAAGGGGTTGTTGTCTACCACGGGGCAATCGCTGCCCAGCGCCAACACCCCGGCGCTTTGCAGCAATGATTTTAAAGGCCATGTTCTCCCGGCCCTCTCTTCCCCAAGAACGTAACGATACTCTTCACCGTCCCAGGTTGGCATTAAACCGATATGCTCCGGCTGCACTGACGGGATGATGCCCAATGCGCCGAAGCGCTTGATGTCGTTAACATCTGCCAGCTCAACATGTTCGATGGCATGGCGGCTGCTGTTTTCTCCATAAACCGCAATTGCTTTCTCATAACAGTCAAGAGCAAACCTTATCGCTCGATCGCCCAGGGCATGCAGCTTAACGGACAGTTCGCGTTTATGCGCCTCCATTACCGCTGTTTCAATCCGATCCAGCTCGCAGAGTTCAATACCCCTGTTGCCGGGAGCATCGCTGTAATCCTCTAACATCAGGGCGGTGTGGGTAGTGAATACACCGTCTACGAACTGTTTAAGCAGGTCGGCCCGAACCATGCTGCCGCTGCATTTGGCTGCCGCTTCGGCGGCCCTGTCTAAATCACCGAACAGGTCCGGGGCGGCGTGGATTCTTAAGGTGAGTTCTCCATTTTGTTCCATGGACAGGTAGGAGTCAAGGTTACCCATGTTAACTGAGAAATAAGGCTGTACATCCACCAGGGCCGTGATTCCGAGGGCGGCGGCCCTTTTCATAAACGCTTTTACATACGATCGCTCCTGATCGTAGCTGAAACTGAGGCAATAAGGCGCAACATATCCGACAGCGCTTTCATACAGGAACCCGGAAGGTTCGCCATTATCCAGCCGTCCTACTTTACCGCCAAAAGGATCGGGAGTTTTTTTACTCACCCCTGTTAATTCAAGCGCCTTACTGTTAACCCAGGCCCCATGCGCTTCAGCGTTAACCAGGAATACCGGCCGATCCGGAAAAAGGCGGTCCAGGCTCTTTTTGGTAGGCAGGTTTTTACTGTTCCAGAAAACATGGTACCAGTTGAAACCATACAGCCAGCCTTCGGTCGGATTAGCCTTCTCGTACTCCATCAGCATCTCTGAAGCTTCCTGCTCCGAGCGAGCAGCGCCCAAATTAACATATTTTTTATACATCCCCGCTAAGACCAGGTGGGTGTGGCTGTCATGAAAACCCGGCATTACCAGCTTATTGCCGGCCTCGATAGTTTTTGTCTGCTTCGTGGATAAGCCTGACGGAGGCTCTCCTTTCCCGGCAGCTATGATACGGTTTCCTCCGATTGCAACATACCCCTGGTAGGGTTTTTCAGAAATACTGTCGAATATTGCCCTGCCCCTGATTAAAAGGTTTGCTTTCACCGCGGAGCCTCCTTCAAAGGTTAAAAAAGTCGCATTTTCCCTGATTATATTTCAAAATATCCTGTTAAGGAAGGCTGAACTCTTTTTAATAGTTATTTTGTCGCACCGCCTCCAGCCGGTATGGGCATTTGCGCGGGCACAAAAGCGGTTTGAACAGGATTGCGGTTTTATTTTTCCAGGCCCGGTTCGATTGAAAGATAATCAGGGGATGAGCAGGATTTATAGCTTAATTGAAAGAAGTAAAAACTTTAAACAGCAGGTAGACAGCCACGAGTTTGTTGCATAATACTTAGGAGGTGCGGCTTTTGACAACAATTGGTGAATTGGAAAGAAAGTACGTGTTGCGTTCCTGGTCGGTGCAGGGCAAAAATAAGTACGAGGAAATTGTGGGAGGAGAAGGATGCTGGTTTTGGAACAGGGAAGGGAAGAAATACCTTGATTTTTCATCACAGCTTGTAAATATTAATATCGGTCACCAGCATCCAAAAATTATTGCAGCCCTTAAAGAGCAAGCAGATAAACTCTGCTATATTACTCCCAATTATGCCAGCGAACCGAGGGCAAAGCTGGCGGAACTTGTAGCCAGGCACACCCCTGGCGATCTTGTCAAAACCCTCTTCACCCTCGGAGGGGCGGAAGCAAATGATAACGCCATTAAGATTGCCCGCGCTTATACCGGTCGTTTCAAGGTGATCTCCCGTTACCGTTCATACCATGGAGCAACCTATGGCGCTATTACCCTGACCGGCGATCCGCGCAGGCCTCCGGTTGAGCCGGGCATACCCGGGGTAGTCAGGGTTTTTGAGCCTTACTGCTATCGATGCAGCTTTGGCCAGACATATCCCGGCTGCGGCCTTGAATGTGCAGAGCATGTCCGTGAAGTAATTCTATATGAAGATCCCAACTCGATTGCAGCCTTTTTTGTTGAACCGGTAACCGGTACAAATGGTGTTTTCGTGCCGCCAAAAGAATATCTGCCCAGGATCCGCGAAATATGCGATGAATTCGGAATCCTCATGGTCGCCGATGAAGTTATGACCGGCTGGGGCCGTACCGGCAAATGGTTCGGTGTAGACAACTGGAATGTTATTCCAGACATGATGACCATGGCAAAAGGCATTACCCAGGGCTATGTCCCCCTCGGGGCGGTTGTGGTCAACGAAAAGATTGCGAAACACTTTGACGATCACATGCTCTGGTGCGGCCTGACCTATAGCGGCCACCCCCTGGCCTGCGCTACGGGTGCAGCCACTGTTCAGGTTTATGAAGAAGAAAACCTGATTGAGAACTCGGCTGCAATGGGCGTAAAGCTAAAGAAGCGGCTTGAAGAAATGAAAGAAAAGCACCCCTCAATCGGCGAGGTTCGTTCCATCGGCCTTTTTGCCGCGATCGAACTGGTTAAAGATCGCGAAACCAAAGAGCCTCTGGCGCCATGGAACGGTCCAGATCCGGGAATAATAGGCAATATCAGCGCCTGCCTGAAAGAAAAAGGGGTCTATGCTTACCTGCGCTGGAACTATATCTTTATCGCGCCGCCGATTGCCATTAATGAAGAAGAGCTTAAGTTCGGGCTTGATGTTCTTGATCAGTGCCTTGAGCTAGCCGATAAAGAGCTCTAAAACCCGGATTAGTCGAGGAAACTATTTAGCACCGGGAGGCTGCCGTTAGTTAGACGCAGCCTCCTTTTCAATTTGGCACAGCAGCCTCCGGTTAGCTCTCCGGGCAATCCCGGTTCCGTAATAAAGGGCGGCCGGTCTTTTTCTCCGGGCAAATCTTTCTCGGGCCCCAATATAACAGCGGTTTGGTATGGTCAACCTGAGGCCTTTTGCTCAATAAGCATTTTGAATATTATCAGCGCTTACCTGGAGATGCTTGAAGAGATAAGCTTTAACTTGCAGGAGGGGTCGGAGCCATTTGCTTTTTTAGCTGCTTTCCAGGCCAGGATGCTGCTTAAAACAGTTTATTTCCTTTTGAATAACTACGGGCATCAGCTTGAACCTTCAGAAGCTGCCCTGCTGTTGCAGAGAGCCGAGTCTGTACATAATAAGTTTCAGGTAAATTTATAACATTCACTGCTTTTGCCGATCAGTTGCTTGTTTTAAGATAGGTCCATTGCAGTATGGACCACCGGCGGTATTTTATTTAGATTCTTTCATAAATAAGAAGCATTATCCAGGCACTTTCTTCACTGGCCCTTGTTCCGGTTTGCCGAGCTTTCAGTTGGGAGGTTCATATTAAACTGCAGATTTTATCAGCCCAGGGGGCAGGAAAAGCAGAAGGACCGTCGAATAAGCAGAAAGAAGTCCG
>SLPH01000101.1 GCA_007132095.1 Syntrophomonadaceae bacterium
CCGCCGTTTAAAAGAATATCTGCCGCGGCGGATGCACTCATTACCGACTGTGGGGGAACAGTGCAAGACACACCGCTAAGGTCGCCGGATATATAAGCGTCAAGGGTCATGACCTCAATATCTTCCGATGTATAACTGGCTTTAAGCAACCCAAAAACTTCCTCTAACTCTTGCTCGCTCTTTACCGGTATGTATGGACGTCCATTTACGTAAATCATAAAGGCATCGGCTACAATTGTCATTTCCTGGCGCAGCATCTCTTTAACCAGGTCCGGCGAAGGCTTGCTGTCCGGTCGAAATTCCTTAAGCAGTAAAATCTCATCAGCGGGTGATGCATTTACCCCGTATAGTTCACCGCAGCGCGCCGTAAGATCTTCGATAAAGAGCTCAACGTCTCGCGAGTCTTCGACCACTCCGAGCTCCATCTCATTTAACACTACCACGTAAACATATTTGCTGAAGTAATTGTGTGAGAAAAGTAAAGCTAAAAGCAGAAGAGCACTTATCGCAGCATATGAATAACGATATACACGAACTTTTCTGATTCTTGACCAAACCCTGGAAAACATGGACAAAAGAGACCTTCTTTTAAGTTTGGGTCGTTTTCCTGCTGGGACCGTTCCATAAGGTCGCGGTTTCATGTAGATAACCCCTTTTTCAGTTAGTAGATCATAGTTGTGCCTGGCTCAAGATCATACTGCCTGATGTTACACAAAAAAATATACCGGATCTACAAGATATAAGACAGCAAGTAACGAGTGCAATGAGTATTGGGCTCCTGGTAAGGCAAATCATTAAGCAATAATTTAATATAGTTCGACATTTGTCGTCTATTTCCTGCCTGCCGGTAAAGATTTTTGCTTGTTCCATCATATTGCCACATTTAAAAGAGAAAACGGTTTCGTAAATATTTACGTGAACCGCTTGGCAGAAAGGATTATAACACAGGAGATTTTTTTTGGCAAGTTGCTCAGGAATCATTCCTAATTCTTAACACTCTTAACCTTTCTTAACCTTTATCAACCTGGAAGCAACCGCTTTGGCCGCAAGCAGGCCGGACGCAGAAGCCTGAATGAGACCGCGCGTTATGCCTGCTCCGTCACCGGCCGCGAAAAGATTTTTCACCCCTGTTTCAAGGGTGGGGCTTAGTGATAAACGATAAGAATAGAATTTGACCTCCACTCCATAAAGAAGAGTGTGGCGAGAATTCACTCCGGGTGCAAGGTGATCCAGAGCTTCAAGCATTTCAATAATGGCCAGCAGGTAACGGTAGGGAAGCACAAGGCTTAGATCGCCCGGCGTGGCTTCCACCAGAGTCGGTCGAACCAGGCCCCTGCGGATGCGCTCTTCCGTTGAGCGGCGACCGGTAAGTAAATCCCCGAGGCGCTGTACGATTACACCGTCGCCCAGCATATTGGCCAAACTAGCTATATACTGGCCATATTTTATAGGTTCATTAAAAGGTTCGGTAAACGACTTGCTTACCAGTAGGGCAAAATTGGTATTGTTTGTCCTTTTTTCAGCAAAGCTATGTCCATTTACCGTCAGAAGGCCATCATTGTTTTCTGTTACCACTACACCATAGGGGTTCATGCAGAATGTCCGGATTCGATCATCAAATAGGCGTGTAAAATAAATTAGTTTGGATTCATAAATCTGGGAAGTTATATCTTCCATGATAACAGCTGGAACCTCAACCCTTACCCCGATATCAACAGGATTATTCACACCTTTTAGGCCGAGCCTTTTTGACTCGTTATATATCCACCCGGCTCCGGCCCTGCCGGGTGCGCATATAACATAATCTGAGGTAATACTGCGACCCGAAGCGAGCTTCACACCCGCCGCGGCGCCATCCTCACAGCGCAGTTCTTCAACATGGGTATTGGTCATAATCTCAAGGCGAGTAGAAAGCGCTTCATACATCCGGGCCAAAATCTTATAACAGTTCTCCGTTCCCAGATGTCTGATCGGAGCCGGGATCAGGTTCAGTCCTGATGCTGCAGCCTTTCGCTCCAGCTCTTTGTTCTTTTCCCGGTCCTGGCCATAAACAGTGGTAGTGGCCCCGTACGAAAGGTAGATCTTATCTGCTTCTCCGATAAGCTTCTCAACATCGCTCAGTTCGATAAGCTCATCAAGAAAACCGCCAAAAGCCGAAGTCAGGGTTAGTTTGCCGTCGCTAAAAGCCCCCGCTCCTCCCCAACCGCAGGTAACAGCGCACGGGTTACAACGCAAGCAGCGTCCGTACTCCTGCTGCGTGGCGCATTTTCGTTTTTCGAGGGGAGCCCCTTGTTCGATTATCAGCACCCGGGTGCCTTCAAGAGCACTAAGATAAATGCCGGCAAAGATCCCGGCGGGACCGGCCCCAACAATGATTACATCGTAGTCACTTTTCATTAACGGGCCTCCTGCATATCCTTTTGCTCAGCTTCCCGGGAAATGTTGGCAAACTTAGTGAACCGCTCGAGGAAATAAAGTTCAATCAGGCCAGTAGGGCCATTCCGCTGTTTGGCAATATTGATTTCTGCCACGTTACCTTTTTCCGAATCTTTGTGATAATACGATTCTCTGTATATGAACATAACCACATCTGCATTGGCCTCTATACCACCCGATTCCATCAAGTCGCTTAATATGGGGCGGCGATCCGGTCTCTTTTCAACAGCCCTGCTTAGCTGAGACAGGGCCACAACAGGGACATTCAGTTCCTTGGCCAATGCTTTAAGGGAGCGGGATATTTCTGAAAGTTCCTGCTGCCTGTTTTCAGAACGGTTAAAACCGCGCATAAGCTGCAGGTAATCTATAAAGATGGCTTCAAGACCTCTCTCGGCTTTAAGCCTTCTGGCCTTGGCCCTTACCTCCATGACCGAGAGTGCGGCGCTGTCATCTATATAGAGGGGCGCGCCGCTAAGAGGGCCGACAGCGCGGGTTAGTTTATGCCACTCATCCTGGGAAAGAAATCCCCTGCGCATGTTTTGAGCGTCTATCTGGGCTTCAGCGCATAACAATCTCTGGGCAAGCTGGTCTTTAGACATTTCCATGCTGAAGAAAGCGGTTGGTTTTTGTGTTTTTACCGCAACCTGATGGGTCATGTTCAACGCTAAAGTTGTTTTCCCCATACTTGGCCTGGCTGCTATAACAACCAGATCCGAGTTCTGCAGTCCCGAGGTTAATCTGTCAAGATCGACAAACCCGGTTGATAAGCCGGTAACTCCCTTCTTTTCATCGTAAAGTTTTTCTATTCGATCAAAAGCCTGCATAAGCACTTCTTTAAGCGGCGCAAATCCCTGTTGCTTATTACGACGCCCTATTTCAAATATCAACTGTTCTGCTTCATCAAGGAACTCTTCTATATTGGCAGGCGCATCATAACTTCTTGTCACAATACCTGTTGCAGTTTGAATCAACGACCGAAGGATTGATTTTTCACGCACTATCTGGGCGTGATACTGGATATTGGCGGCTGTGGGAACAGCGTTGGCCAGGGCGACAAGGTAGGCCCGCCCGCCAACCTCTTCGAGGCACTGGTTGCGCTGAAGTTCCGCGGCGAGAGTGACCAGGTCGACCGGCTCTCCTTTCTCGCTAAGGCCGATGATCGCAGAAAATACCCTGCTATTGGCTGTACTGTAAAAGTCCTGTTCACGCAATAGTTCAGCTGCGGCAAATATTGCCTCCCTGTCAATAATCATGGAGCCGAGAACTGACAGTTCCGCTTCCCTGCTTTGCGGAGGCATTCTGTCACCTGCATTAACCAAAATATATCCCCCATTCCCGCTGGTAAAAACTGCTCATTCTCATTCTGCTTCTCCTACCCGCAACGTTAGCTCCGCCTTAACCCCTGGATGCAGCTTCACTCTAACGTCATGCCTGCCAATAGTTTTTATTGCTTCAGGCAGTTCAATCTTCTTCTTATCAACTTCAAATCCGGCTTTTTTCAACTCCGCAGCAATATCAGCCGTAGTCACAGAGCCGAAAAGGCGCCCGCCTTCTCCCGCCGCCTGATTGATGACAATTTCAATTTTATTCATTTTATCTGCTTGAACACGGGCCAGCTCTTCCTGTTGTTGCGCCTCTGTTTCCATTTTATGCCTTTGTTTCTCCCATTCTTTTAGCCTCTGGGGAGTCGCTTCCAGGACTAGCCCCCGGGGCAACAGGTGGTTCCTTGCATAACCTGGAGCGACGGTTTTAACCTCGCCCTTCTTCCCAAGGCCGCTTATATCTGCCTGAAGAATAACCTTCACAATGGAACAGCTCCCTTCCAAAATGTTAAGCAAAATAATTCATCGTTTTCTTTTATGATTTAAATTCGCCTCACAAGACAGGCTATCCTGCAAACGAAAAGCGCCTGCTGTTTTTCTTCAGGCGCTTTGTCTGGTTAAAGTTAATGGTTAATTATTATTCGGATGTAAAAGGCATCAAGGCCATTATTCTTGCCTTTTTTATGGCCCGGGTTAGCTGTCTTTGATGCCTGGCACAATTGCCGGATATACGGCGAGGCAAAACTTTTCCTCTTTCCGTAACAAACCTTTTTAGCTTTTCATATTGCTTATAGTCAACGTTTTCTATCTTATCAACACAGTAGCTGCAAATTTTCCTTTTAGGCTTGCGGCCTCTATCACGTCTCACTTAATTGTCCTCCTTTCGTTAAAAAGGAATATCGTCTCCACTGATATCGTCATCAGCAGCAACAGCGGAAGAAGTGTCTGGGAAATCCTGCTTCCCTTCACTTGATCCTTTACGATCGAGAAAACGGACATCTTCAGCAACAATTTCTGCCACTTTGCGTCGGATCCCCTGGCTATCATCGTAAGAACGAACCTGCAGGCGGCCTGTAACTGCTGCAAGACTTCCTTTATGTAAAAAGTTCGCGCAGTTTTCAGCCAATTTACGCCAGGTGACAATATTGATGAAGTCTGTTTCCCTCTCCCCCTGCTGATTGGTGAAAGGACGATCGACGGCCAGGGCAAAAGTAGCCACAGGAATGCCATTACCGGGAGTATACCTTAGTTCCGGATCATGGGTTAATCGACCTATCAAGACTACCTGGTTTAGCATATTGACACCGCCCCTATCAGTTGATTACTCTTATTCCGGTTTTTCTTCAGTTTCATCTTCAGGCGAATCTGGCTCGACTTCAACTACAATTTCGGGCTCTGCATCTGCTTCAGGTGTTTCAGCTTTTTTCTGCTGCGCTGCATCTGCAGCCTGCTTTTGCTTTGCCATAGCGGCATCGAGCTCAGGCTGCTCTGCCTGAACGATCATATAACGAATCACAGTGTCATTAACCTTGAAGAAATGCTCCAGCTCTGGAATAATGGCGCTTGGCCCGGTGAAGTATAGCAGGTAGTAGTGTCCTTCGTGCAGCTTTTTAATCTCGTAAGCCAGCCTTCGTAAACCCCAGTCGTCAACCAGGTTTACTTCTCCCTGGTTTTTAACGATAGCTTCTTTCATGCTTTCAACAACAACAGCTTTCTCTTCGGCCTCAAGATCGGGCCGAACAATAAACATGACTTCATAAAGTCCCATTCTCTAATCACCTCCCTCTGGACTAACGGCCCCAATAAGGAGCAGGGATACCACCGCAACATAATAGCACAAGTAGGCCAAATCGGCAAGCGGCAGTTGAAAAACAGAATGCCCGACTATTAACTTTCAACTTCATCCCGATAGACGGGGCTTTCCCTTACCAAATCAATGAGGCTTTTTATCATGCCCGCAACAGGTACTGCAAGAACCATACCCAACAACCCTGCCAGGCGCCCACCGGCTAAAATTGAGAGGATTACAGTAATCGGCTTTAAGCGGACGGCGCGGCCAAGGATGATTGGTGTTAACAGCAATCCGTCTATAAGTTGAATCGCTATATAAATAGCAATAATAAGCAGCGGGGAAGGTGTAAGGGGAGAAAACCCGAGGATTATCGCTGGAACAGCTGCAATATAAGGACCGATATACAGTATAAAGTTGAATGCCCCGGCTAACAGGCTCAGAAGCAGTGCATAGGGCATGCCAATAATAAAAAGGGCAACGCCTGTCATTATACCGACCAGCAGGCAGCGAATCAAAGAGCCCCGGATAAAAGTGCCCACATTTGTATCAATTATATCCATTAATTTTATCGGTAGATCCCGCTTTGCGGGAGGAACAAGATTAATTAGCTGGGCTCTTACTTCATGGAAGTCGTGAAGAAGGAAAAAAACAAGCAGCAGCACAAGGAAGAAATCGACAGCCCTGCTTATCAGTATAAGTGAGGCATCTGCCAGGTACTCCAGGGCCAAGTATATATTGTCAGAAAGGCTGGCCAAGAAACCCCTAAACTCATCTTCCACCTGCAGGTTGATTGTTTGTTCGGAAAACCAGGCCAGGTATTCCTGGAAAAGGCCCATATAGTGGGGAAAGTTGTCGATCAGCTCTGTAACTTCAGTATAAATAACGGGTACAAAAAGGCCAACGATGAGGATGCAGAACAACAAAAAGCCACAAAATACTATAATGGTCGACAGGGTGTGGTTTAAATTAAACCGCCGCTGCAGCCTGTTTAAAAAGGGGTAGAGGATATAAACGATCAGTGAGCTCACCAATAAAAGCCCAATCAGCCAGGCCAGGCTATTAATAAGCCACAGCGATCCGGCCAAAATGAAAAAAACGGCCATGAATCTTACGGCAAAGCCCCACTGACTATCCAACATCTCAGCCCCCTGCCTAAGTTCTGAATCGGAATAAAACAATATCCCCGTCGCGGATAAAGTAATCGCGTCCTTCCGTTCGCAGCATGCCTTTTTCCCTGGCCAGGGAAAAAGAGCCTGCTGCTTGAAGCTTGTCCCAGTTTATCACTTCCGCATTGATAAAACCCTGCTGCATATCCGTATGCACCTTACCGGCAGCACGATAAGCGGTTGACCCTACAGGGATTGCCCAGGCCCTGGCCTCCTGGCCTTTAACCGTGTAAAATGTAACCAGGTTCAGAAGTTCGTAGCAGGAAGATAAAAGCAAAGAAACCCTGCTTTCCTGTAAACCATAGGCAGCCAGGTAATCTTCCTTTTCTTCTTCGGCCACCTCTGAGAGTTCTGCCTCCAGGCGGGCCGCCAGGTATACGGCCGGCACTCCATCAAGATCTGTCTTGTCTGGTAGCTTTGAGAGGGCCTCTTCATCGACATTGACAACATAGATCATTTGCTTGGCGGTAAGCAGGAAAAGCTGATCGACGAGCTCTTGTTCTTCCCTATCAAAGACCATGGACCGGGCAGGGCAGCCTGTATCGAGGTGCTTTTCCAGTCTGGTAAAAAATTCGTACTCAAACCGGGCTTTTTTGTCGCCGCCTTTAAGCTTTCCTTCGCATTTTTCTTTGCGCTTACCGACCGTATCAAGATCTGCCAGGCAAAGTTCAGTGTTTACCACAGACATATCTGCAAGGCAGTCACTTTCAAATGACATTTTTCCGCTATAGTTCCCGATAACATGTATAAGTAAATCGGTGTTCCGTAGTTGGCCCAGAAACCGGTTTCCCAGGCCCTCCCCCCGACTTGCTCCGGCAACCAGGCCGGCAATATCATATATTTCTATACTTGCCGGCGTAACAACCTCAGAACTTGCATAATCAGCTATCTCTGGAAGGCGCTGATCAGGAACCGCTACGACAGCTTTATTTGGGTCTATTGTAGAAAAAGGGTAGCTTTCTATAGTTACATCAAGAGCCGTAATTGCTTTGAATAATGATGATTTACCCGCATTGGGCAGCCCGACAAGACCGCAACTCCAGGACATTTCAGTTATCTCCCGGCAAATAAATTATTGTTCCCCATTGCTTAACAAGCGGACCACACGCCGCTCAAAAACTGCCCTCGTTATTAGAACACTGCGTCCGCAATTAGTACACTTAAGACGGAAATCCATTCCCATTCTAATGATCCGCCAGCTGTTTGCACCGCAGGGATGGCCCTTTTTCAGCTCTACAATCTGCCCAACCGAAAACCGGGTCATTAATAATCGCACACCCTATTGTTGCAGTTTATCGAGCTCAGCCCGCATTTGCTGGGAAACCTGGTCAATTTCTGCATTTCCATCGATGGCCACCAGCAAACCTTTGGCCTTGTAATATTTTATGAGCGGTTCGGTCTGCTTTTTATATACAGATAATCTCTCGGTAACCGTTTCGAGAGAATCGTCATCTCTTTGATATAATTCCCCGCCGCACTGGTCACAAACATTGCGCACTTTTGGCGGTTTAAATTTCATGTGATATGTTGCCCCGCAATCACGGCAAACCCTTCTGCCTGTCAAGCGCTCAATCAGCTCATTTTCCTCCACCTCGAGACTGAACACAAGATCAATTTTGGTTTTGCCGGCTTCCAGCATGCCGTCAAGCGATTCTGCTTGTGATACAGTTCTCGGAAATCCGTCCAGCAAAGCGCCGCTGGCAGCGTCTGGTTCAAGCAATCGCTCCCGGACAATGCTAACAACTAAATCGTCGGGGACAAGCAGTCCCTGATCCATGTATTCCCTGGCTTTTCTTCCCAGCTGAGTCTTGTTTTTAACCGCTTTACGGAGAATATCACCTGTCGCGATATAAGCAAGCCCTTTATGTTCAACAAGCCTTTCTGCCTGCGTACCCTTCCCTGCTCCAGGAGGTCCCAGCAATATAATAATCATCTTAATCCCTCTCTTAATTGGCGCTTAGTATGAACACTTGTATTATTGGGTTTCTCTACACAAGCATTAAATCCTGCCGCCGTGAAGATAATCGCGGAGCAATAAAAAAGCACATTAAAGAAATGTGCTTTTCGCAGCTTACTCACTTACCTGTTTTTTGGTGGAGCCATTAATAATCTTTGATGGCTGCTCATTGTCCGGGCTTGGCAGAAGCCTGGGCTGAAGTGATTCCCTGTTCCCGGGTGGCCAAACTTTCTTTCTTAGCCTTTTCGTCCATGCTTAGATTGCCGCACATGTTTGCACCATCTTCTACTATTAAGCCATTCGCATTAATCGTGCCGCTTACCCTTGCCGTGCTCTTCAACTCGAGCTTACCATTTGCAACCAACTTACCCTCATAAGAGCCGGCAATCGTAATATTTCTGGCTTTAAGCTCAGCCTGGACGCGGCCGCTTTCGCCAATTACTATGTCACCCGTTCCTGTTATTGCTCCCTCAGCTTCGCCGTCAATCCGGATCAAGCCCTTGCCATTAAGCGTGCCCTGAAATACCGTATCCTTGCCAATGACAGTACTTACCTTGTCAGAGGGAGCATCAATGCCGTCCTTCTTGAACATAAAACCATTCCTCCCAAATTTCACTATTGCATATAATGATATGGATTAACCGGGACACCGTCAACATGCACTTCATAGTGAAGGTGGGTGCCGGTAGTGCGTCCGGATGCGCCCATATAACCAACAACCTGACCTCTTTCGACCGCTTCTCCCGACGAAACTGCAAATCCGGCAAGATGAGCATACCAGGTTTCAAAGCCATAGCCGTGATCTATGATAACCAGGTTGCCAAGGCTGCCCCTGTAACCTGTAAAAGTTACCCTTCCGTCAGCAGTGGCCCACACGGGCGTGTTATAAGCGCCGATAATATCTACACCGCTGTGAAACTGATACCCTGTTGCAGAATATGGAACCGGCCTCATACCAAAGCCCGATGACAGGCGCCCCCTGGTCGGCCATATTGAAGGCATCGCCCTGAGGCGTATGACCTGCTCGCCAACAGCATCAAGAAGCTCTGACTGTTCCGGAACCACCTGTTGCAGTAAGATGATATTTTCTGAGGCTCTATCCAGGATTCCATTGGTAAAAGCCCCGCCTTCATGAACCTGGTCATAAGATTGACCTTCCATTGAGTGACCGCCGCCGAGAGCATCGTTGGACTGGCCCTGAACACCATTGATTAAGTCTGGATCCAATTCGAGCTTTTCGGTAACCAGTTCCACCAAAAGATCAATCTCGTGCATCTGGTCCATCATCTTCTGCGTTTCGACAGCCAGGGCGTTGATTTCTTCCTGCTGGGCCCTGTTAATTTGGCGCAGATAGACAGCCTCTTGAGCTGCCGAAGATGCGCGTAGATAGGCGAACCCAAGCACGCTGACACCGACAAAACCGATCACAAGCAGCGCGACTATAACCTGCCCGATAAACAGGGGCAACCTAATGCTGTAAGTCGACTCTTCAGAGTGAGGAATTATCATGATCGTGAAGCAACGTTTACGTTTGTGCACTAAACCACTCCCCGGTAAAGGCCAGAACATCGAGCATTCCCACAAGGCTCTTCAGGCCAAAAAGCAAAAGCTTAGTAATTATAACACAACCGGCAGCAGGGCAACAAGAAAGCCTCCTGTTAAGAGCCAGACCTTTGGTTGACAGGCGAAAAGCCACAAAATGTTTCACGTGAAACAAAACATGAATTTTACGTCCCTGGTTTCACGTGAAACATTCTATTTATTCGATACCTTTGGGCAGCAGCTGGGAAACAAGTCTCTCCAGATCTTCTTCGCCGTAATAATAAATTTCTATCTTCCCACCTTTGTTTCCCCCGTTTATGCTGACCTTAGTGCCCAATTGCTTTTGAATTTGGTTTTGCAGTTCAACGATCAATGGATCTGCCTTTGCCTCTGCCGGTTTTCCTGTGCGCCCTTCAACATTCTCTGACGCTAGTCGTGAAGCCTCTTTTTCGACAGCCCTGGCCGGCAATTCGTATTTTAAGATCTTCTGCAGCAGTTCTCTTTGCGCCTCGCTACCGTTAAGAACTATCATTGGCCTGGCCTGCCCGGGAGTTAACCTTCCCTCTTCCAAATGCTTAAGAACACTCTCCGGTAACGTTAACAATCTCAGGCTGTTTGCAACAGCAGACCTGCTTTTACTAACCCTGGCAGCCAGTTGATCCTGTGTGTAGTCAAACTCTTTGAGCAGCCTGCTATAAGCAAGAGCTTCTTCTACGGGGTTAAGATCGTCACGCTGCAAGTTTTCAATCAAGGCAATTTCAAGCATTTGCTGGTTGCTGACATCTCTAATAATTGCCGGAACCGTAGTTAATCCAACCATCCTGGCCGCCCGGCATCTTCTTTCTCCGGCAATTAACAGATAATCTTCGCCGGTGGGGCTTAAAACAACAGCCTGTAGTATCCCGTGCTCTCTGATAGATTCTGCAAGCTGTTGCAGCTTTTCATGGTTAAAATCTTTTCTTGGCTGATAAGGGTTCGGCTTAATTTTTTCAAGCGCTACCTCATTGACGCTCGGGTCTTCAGCGACAACTTCCGGTATGAGGGCTCCCAGTCCTTTGCCTAGCCTTCGTTTTTCAGTCACCTTTTTATAACCTCCCTGGCCAGTGATAGGTGCAGCTCCGCTCCTCTGCTGCGCGGGTCGTATTGCAGGATATGCTGTCCATAACTGGGAGCTTCGCTTAGCCTCACATTTCTGGGAATAACCGTTTTAAATACATACTGTTTAAAATAAGCCCTGACTTCATCTGCCACCTGTTCAGACAGGTTTGTCCTGCTGTCATACATGGTTAAGACTACCCCTTCAATTGCCAGGGTTTTATTTAAATGCTTGCGAACCAGGGTAATTGTGTTCATCAACTGGCCAAGTCCTTCAAGCGCGTAGTACTCGCATTGAATTGGTATCAGGACACTGCCCGCTGCATTTAAGGCGTTTAAAGTTAATAGTCCCAGGGAGGGAGGGCAATCGATAATTATAAAGTCGTATGCTATTTTTAAATCTTCGATGGCCTCTTTTAGTTTGTCCTCCCGGGACATCATTGATACCAGTTCTATCTCGGCTCCTGCGAGCTGTATCGTGGCCGGGACAAGGGAAAGGTTTTCCCACTGTGTTTTAATAATGACCTTATTTAGGGGCACCCCATCAATCAAAGAGTTATAGATACAAGTTTCAATATTTTCTCTGGATAAACCAACCCCGCTGGTTGCATTGCCCTGCGGGTCGATATCAAGCAGCAAGACTTTTTTGCCGTATTTCGCTAAAGAAGCGCTCAGATTGATGGCCGTAGTAGTTTTGCCGACTCCGCCTTTCTGGTTTGCGATTGCTATTATCCGGGGCATTTTATTCTCCTTGTAGTTAGAGGGATCATGCTTGATCTGACCTGGTTGGCTTAGTTTTGGCGCCAGCAAGCATATCTTTGGTTAACTTGATCGTCACCTCAATGCTGTCTTGCTCGACCTTTTCCTGGACCCGTGGATATAATCCGGCCCGGTTTATAATTTTTATCGCTTCGCGGATAGTATTCAGCACTATGCGCATATCTCTGATAATTGGTTTAGCTTTTCTAACTGCAGCCTTCTTTGTGTCTGTCCCCGCTAATTCATTTATTCTTTGCTCGGCCCGGCTCACTGTCATATTGTTTTTAGCCATCTCATTTATCATAGCCATTTGTTGCTGCTCGTTCTTCAGTTTCAGGAGTGCCCGGGCATGCCTTTCTGTCAGGTTTCCTTCCAATAAGGTTTCTTTAACCTTATCCGGCAACTTAAGCAGCCTTATTTTATTGGCTATCGTCGATTGGCTTTTCCCAAGTCTTTGGGCCAGGTGCTCCTGGGTGAGATTAAATTGGCTCATTAGCCTTTGATAACCGACCGCTTCCTCCAAAAAGTTGAGATTTTCTCGCTGCAGGTTTTCTATCAGCGCCGCTGTTGCCATAGCGTCGTCATTTAAAGTGACTACAGCTGCAGAGATTTTTTTCCATCCTAACCTGCGGCAGGCCAATACCCTTCTCTCTCCGACAACTATTTGATAGCCTTTCTCAGTTCGCCTGACCATAACAGGCTGCAGCAGTCCGCATGATTTAATGGAAGCTGCCAGTTCAGATATTTTTTCGTCGTTAAATTCTCTGCGGGGCTGAAAGGGGTTGGACTGAATCCGCTCTAAATCTACAGCTACTACTTTTTCTGTAACCGGTTCGTCTCCGGATAGTGGAAACTGAACCGCCCATTCATCTGCCATCTTAGCACTTCCCCTGAATATATTTGGTATAACCGCCTTGATCTTGAGGCACAAAATAATGATGTCGGTAAAATTATACATCTTGCCGGTAACAACTTCAATCACCCTAATCTGCCGGCCGTATTTCGCTCAAAAAGGCACCATGCTGTAAAGGATCGACCAGGTAATTATTTTAACGGCCTCTTTGCCGGTATGCCCGTCCGGCGAGGATATATTTCTGGTGTGCTGCCAATTTTAATTATTTCATATATCAACCTGGTTTCTCCTCCGGGGAGGGTGTAGTTCCACTGATTACTGATCGCACCACCCAACATTTCCAAGACATTCTCTGCCTCTCGCGCCTCTTCTTCACCAAGAGGGCCCTTGTAAAGGTAAGCTTTTCCGCCAGGCCTGATAAGCGGCAATGAAAGCTCCAACAGAACATTCATTTTAGCTACTGCTTTGCTGACCAGCAAGTCGAACTGTTCGCGCATACCGGGGGTATGGCCCACTACCTCGGCCCTGTCATTAATGATCTCCACTTTTTTTAAGCCCAGCTTTATAACTGCTTCTTCCAGGAACTGCGTTTTTTTCCTGTTGGAATCCAGCAGGATAAGATAGCAGTCCGGCATAAGTATTTTTAACGGTATCCCAGGCAATCCGCCTCCTGTCCCCAAGTCTATCAGTTTTTCTCTGCAGGGCCTGATAAGCTTGCACAGGTAAAGAGAATCGAAAATTTGTTTTTCAATTATGGATTTGAGGCTTGTCTCACCAGTAAGCCTCACCTTTGAAAGCCCTTCATACAGCAAGTCCGCATAAAGGCTCAACTCATTTACCTGTTCCTCTTTAGCCGGCAGGGAAAGCATCTTCAGGCAGCCTTCCATAAGCCCATGAGTGTAATGATACAATACTGTTCACCTTTTTAAGACTATGTCTTTATTTTTTTACTTTCCGAGGCAAAACTCGCTAAATATTTTATCCAGCAAAGCATCACTTATCGTCTCCCCAATTATCTCCCCAAGCAGATTATAAGCTTCTTCCAGGTGAAATGCCGTTAGCTCTTCCGGCAGGGTCTCGTATTGTTCAGCTATTGTCTCCAGGCTCATTAGAACTTTGCGCATTAAATTCTCCTGTCGGATTGATACCAGCAAAGAACTCTCATCCGGTTGGCAGAATCGATGGTCCAGTATTGAAACAATCTTGCCTGTCAAAAGGCCGAGGCCTTTATCATAGAGGGCCGCAGTGGATAATATATTCATTTCAGGAAATATATTATCTAATTCTTTGCGGTTAACCTTCATTTTCAGGTCCGCTTTATTTAGGACCACCAGTTTATCCTGCCCCGCTTCTCCGATCTTGATAAGTTCCAGATCTTCAATTGTCAGGGGCTGGGATGAATCGAGCACCACCATTATCAGCTGAGCCTCTGCGGCGGCCCGACGAGCTCTTTCAATGCCCTCCAGTTCAACGGGATCAATTGAACCCTGTATGCCGGCCGTATCAATAATTTTCACAGGGTATCCGCCTATTGTTAAATGCCCTTCCAGGAGGTCACGGGTAGTTCCGGGGGCGTCATGAACAATCGCTTTTTGCTGTCCCAACAAGGCGTTTAAAAGTGATGATTTTCCTACGTTCGGCCGGCCTACAATTGCTATTGAAACCCCTTCCTGGTAAGCGCGGTTCCGTTCAGCTCCTTCAAGCATTTTTCTTAATCTGCCGCAGAGGAGCCTTACTGCACCCTTAACCTTCATGGGTCTGTGATCATCTTCGAACTCTTCCGGATAGTCAAAAGAGGCTTCCATGGGTGCTCTCAGGGCAATCAGCTCATCTCTGAGGTCTCTAATTTTTGCTGACAGGTCGCCCATAATCGTCCGGGTTGCAATGTTGGCAGCCTCTTCAGAACGAGCCCTGATTATGTTCATAACTCCTTCGGCCTGGCTTAAATCAATTCGACCATTTAGAAACGCCCTTTTGGTGAACTCTCCCGGTTCAGCAAGCCTGGCTCCGTTACCCAAAACGGCTTCTAAAATGTTTTTAAGCGTATATATACCGCTGTGGCAGTTTATTTCAACAGTGTCTTCCCTGGTATATGTATTTGGTGCCGGCATAAAAGATACCAGCACTTCGTCTAACAGTTTTCCTCTGTTATTTTTTATATAGCCATGGTAAAGATATCTTGGGATCGGAAAATCTTCTGATCCCGGTTTGCTGCTGGTAAATACTGATTGTGCTGTTTGGTATGAGTTAGATCCGCTTATCCTGATTATACCTATTCCGCCCTGGCCAAGCGGTGTACTGATCGCGGCTATTGTATCGTTATCTGGCAAGTTACATCCCTCCCGGCCGCTCAGATCAAAAAACCGCCCCTTTAAAGGAGCGGTTCGGCTTTTTTTCTTTAGTCCAGCGAGACTACCACTTTTCGGTAAGGTTCATCGCCAGTGCTATAAGTTGTAACACCGGGTTGCTCCTGCAAGGCCAGATGAATTATCCTTCTTTCCTGAGGGGTCATCGGTTCCAACGCTTGCTCTCGCCCCGAATCTTTTACTTTTCTGGCCACGTTCTGGGCCAGCTGAACCAGTGTTTTTTCGCGTCGGACGCGGTAGTTCTCTACGTCCAGAACAACCATTTTATTTAGTGCTGCAAACTGCCTTCGCATAATAATATTGATCAAATACTGCAAATCGCTTAAAGTTTTCCCTCTTCTACCTATTAATACGCCCACGCCTGTTCCGTAAACCATTGCGGATACTTTTTCTTCATCTTCTTCTACTTCAATACTTCCGTCAATATTCATATGCCTTAAAAGCTCACCAAGATATATTTCCAGATATTCGACGGGGTTATACTTTACGCTGACCATAACCCTGGCGCTTTTATTACCAATCAAGCCAAGAAGTCCCTGCGATGGCTCATCAAGCACATCAATAACGGCATTATCTTTCCTGATGCCCAAGGTTGTTAGAGCTGTTTTTACCGCCTCATCCACAGTGCGGCCGGTTACTTCTAGAGCACTCATCTTTTTCCCTTCCCCTTTTTCCCCTTATCCTGCTTCTTTTTCTCTCCCTGTTTTGCTTTCTTAACCGGATCTTTTTCGGGTTTGCTTTCCCTTTTATCCACAGTGTCGTTTTTATCCTCAGCATCGCTTTTTGCTACGCTCGCTGCTTTGGAAGCATCCAGGTGATTAATCAGCTTGTGCTGCCCAATAGAAAATACATTATTCATGGTCCAGTATATGACCAACCCTACCGGGAAGCTGAAACTAAACACAGTGATCATGACCGGCATCATGTAGAGAAGCATTTTCTGACTGCTGTCCGCCGGCATAGACATTTTAGAGTATAAATAAGTAGTCCCACCTGCGATTAGCGGAAAAATATAATAAATGCTAATCTGGGATAAAAAATTATCAAAGGTAACCTGCGGTATCAGTAGCAGATCAATAAATTCTGCTGAAGGGAACAGGTAGGGGCTAAAATTTTCTATCCTGGGAACAATGAATACTTCCGCTTCCCTTAAAAGCCTGAATATGCCAATTAAAATCGGAAATTGTACCAGCAGCGGCAAGCATCCCGCCAGCGGGTTCATATTGTTTTCTTTCATAAATTCCGACATTACCTTGTTCTGCTGCTCGCGATCGTCTTTATACTTCTGCTGTATCTTTTTCATTTCAGGTTGCAGCTGCTGCATCTTCCTTGTCGACTGTATCTGTTTGTTGTTCAAGGGAAATGTAAGCAGTTTCACCATCAATGTCATAATAATGATGGCCAATCCAAAATTTGGCACCACCGCATATATCTGGGCAATGATGACGCTAAATACTTCCGCTATGGAATCTAACATAGAATCTCCTCCTACAGCACCCTATTCTACTGGGTGATATCCTCCCGGGTTAAACGGGTGGCAGCAGCTTATCCTCTTCGCGCCCATCAACAAACCCTTTAACGGGCCGTAACGAACAACTGCTTCGTATGTGTATTCGGAGCATGAAGGATAAAATCGACAGACCCGTGGTTTAAGCGGGGACAAATATATTTTGTAAACTTTAATCAGAGCCAGGCAGGTAAATAATGCTGTCTTATTAATGTTTTCTAAAATTATTTTATTAACAGTCTTCCTTTCCGGCAAAGGTTAAACAACTCCCTGCATGCTTCCTTGAATGTTACAGCGGCAGCCGGCTTTCTGGCAATCAGGATGAAATCATATCCTGGTTTGATTTGATCTGCCATCGCATTAAACGCTTCCCTGTAAATCCGCTTCACCCTGTTTCGTAGAACGCTTTTTCCTACTTTTTTACTAACAGAAAAGCCGATTCTGTTTGACCTGATTCCGTTTGGGCAGTAATAAAGGACGATATTTCTAGAAACCACCGTCCTGCCATAACGATATACACGTCGAAATTCCCAGCTTTTTTTAAGCCTGGCAACCGCCATATCTTTTTATGCGCTCAGTCGTTTGCGCATTTTTTGACGCCTTTTTCTGATAATCTGTCGGCCAGCCTGAGTCCTCATTCTCTTTAAGAAACCATGCTCTCTTTTCCGTTTTCTCTTTTTGGGCTGATATGTTCTTTTCATTCTTTTCCCCTTTTTTCTTCGCTAAATTAAAAAAATTATACTTTAATTTTTCTCGGCATGTCAAGGATATGACATTATTTCACCCAAAGTCTTCGTATTCCTCTCATTATAAATCTTTGCAGTTGCTTTTGAGATCTGTTAATATGTGTTTAGTATGTAGAGTAAGCAGCCTCTTAAGTATACCTTATCCACAAGTATCTGTTTATAACTTTACTTTTTGTTAATAACTTTTCTTCTCTGCGTAAGGCGGTGCTGGAGATCAACAACTTGTTAGATGAAATATGGCAGCTCACTTTAACGGAGTTGAGCAAGGATCTTAACAAGCCCAGTTTTGAGACCTGGTTTAACCTGACCAAGCCTGTTTCTCTTGATGATAACTGCATTGTTATCGAGGTCCCTAATGACTTCACCAAGGAATGGTTCGAAACCCGCTACAAAGCACAAATTAAAAACGCTATTAAAGAAATCACTTCGGAAGATTATCAGGTCAACTTCGTCATATCAGCAGAGTATCAAGATATCGGCAACCCGGATCACGATATAGTTACGCACGGTCAGAAGCCTGTTGCCCCCTCTCCCGATGACAGCAAACAACAACTTATATCTTATATATCCAGTTTCAACCCCCGATATACTTTCGACACATTTGTGGTCGGTACCTGTAACCGCTTATCGCACGCTGCTTCACTCGCTGTAGCAGAAAGTCCGGCCCGCGCTTATAACCCTCTTTTTATATACGGTGGAGTGGGCCTGGGCAAAACTCATTTACTCCACGCCATAGGTCAATATGCCCTTCTAAACCATGGTTTTTCCAGGGTTTTTTACTTCTCCTCGGAAAAGTTTACCAATGAATTTATTAATGCTATCCGCGACAACAAAACCCTGGAGTTCAGGAATAAATACCGCAGTATGGATATCCTGCTTATCGATGATGTCCAGTTTCTCGCCGGAAAAGAGCAGACCCAGGAGGAATTTTTTCATACTTTCAATGCTCTTCACGACAACAATCGCCAGATAATTATATCCAGTGATCGACCGCCAAAAGAGATTCCAACCCTTGAAGACCGTTTGCGTTCCCGATTCGAATGGGGTCTTATTACCGATCTTCAGCCTCCCGATTTTGAGACGAGAACTGCCATTCTTAAGAAAAAAGCCCTATCTGATGACATCATGATTCCAGACGCGGTAATTCATTACATCGCGGATAAAATATCTTCAAATATCCGCGAGCTTGAAGGAGCCTTGATTAGAATAGTTGCCTACGCCTCTTTATCAGATAGCAGCATTACCCTGGAATTAACGGAGGCTGCATTGCAAGATATACTTTTAACGCGTCAAAAAAATATCAGCATCGATACGATTATTGAAGCTACCGCTGCTGAGTTCAATCAGAAACCTGAAGAATTAAAAACAAAAAAACGCACCCAGGATATCGCTCTAACCAGGCAGGTTGCAATGTATTTAAGCAGAATGCTTACTGATTTGTCATTACCTAAAATTGGTGAAGCATTCGGCGGCAGAGATCATACAACTGTTCTTCATGCTTTCAAAAAAGTTGAACGGATGATTGCCCAAAATGCAGACTTTAAAAACCGCCTCGAGCTTATAAAGAACAACATTGTGAATAAATAAGTATTTGCCTGTGGATAACCCAAGGGTTATTATCCTGCCCTTATATAAATGTCTGTTCTGTTAATAAAGCGCTATTTTTGACTCATCTATCAACAGCTTTGTGAGAACCATGTTTTCAGCTATTATTGACAGTAGTAGTGTTGTTCACAGTTATAACAGCCCTTACTACTATTACTGTATTTTGATTAATGTCTTTTAAATTTATTATAAAGAGTTGTGTTTATATATTTTCATTTTTAGGAGGACTTTTTATGCAATTATCAATTTCTGTTTCTGATTTTTATCGTTCTCTTGAAATAGTTGAAAAAGCTCTTCCCACCAGATCCACGATTTCTTTTCTCAACAATATTTATCTTGAACTTTCGGGGACTCAACTGTCTTTTTATGCTACGAACCTGGAAATGGAAATAAAGACTGCTTTAACTCTTGCCCCCGATCATGAAAAGATGGATTCCTTTGCAATATTATTGCCGCAAAAAATAATTGAGGTTTTGCGATACTTTCCGACCAATGATGCTTTTTTGGTTTTTGATCCCCAGTCATATCGAATAACAGTCAGCGGTGGTTCAGCCGAATTTAGTTTATTTGGCGCCGACCCCCACGACTATCCGGAACGCAAGATTGATAGCGATGGGGAAGACCTGAAGTTTCAAATAAAACAGGCAGAACTTAAAAAGTATCTTAAAATGGTCTTATTTTCCGCGTCAACCGATGAAACAAGGCCTGCTTTTAATGGAATCCTTTTTGAGTTCAAGGGCAACAAGATTACCCTCACTGCTTCAGACACCTACCGTTTAGCAGTCAAAGAAATAATTAAAGAGGAGTGGAATTTTAAGGAGGCTAAGTGCCTTGTTCCTGCCCGTTCTCTGCGCGAATTTCTAAAGATCCTGGGCGATGATGAACAAATGATAACTGTAGTTCCAGGTGGAAACAAGATTTCATTTGATACGGGTCTTGTCTACCTGTCAGCAAGGTTATTACAGGAGAAATTTCCTGATGTGAGCAGCATCATTCCACAGGCATTTCAGAGCAGGATAAAGATCGATAAAAAGCTTCTTGAAGATACTATATCGCGAGCAGCTTTGCTGGCAGAGGGCAAAAACCAGGCGGTACAGCTGGCTTTTCAGGACAATGCTTTGATTGCCCGGGTAACTTCCCAGCAGGGCAAGATGGAAGAGAAACTGCCAGCCCAGATTGATGGAGAAAACCTGGAGCTCTTTGTTAATACAAAGTTTGTTCTTGATCTTCTTAAGGTTACAGAAGATCTATCTATGAGCATAGACCTGCATGGGCATGAAGGCCCACTTATATTTATGCCTTCCGGAGAAAAGGGCTATCTTTACCTTGTTCTTCCAATTAAAAAAGTTAATTAAGATAACCGGGGGTTCATACTTTTGTTTCTTAGCCAGTTGTCGTTGAGAAATTTTCGCAACTACAGGAACCAGGAGATTTGTTTTAACCCGGACTTTAACATTATTTACGGTGTAAACGGGCAAGGAAAAACCAATTTGCTGGAGTCTATTTATTACCTCTCTGTTAATAAGTCATTTCGTACCAACAGAGACATTGATTTGGCAAACGCTGAAGGTTCTGAATTCTTAATTAAAGGCATTTTTAATAAGGGCAGCTTCAGTGATCAGTTGGAAGTTAATTATACTCAAAACGGTCAATTGCAGCTAAAAGTCAATAACTGCAAAACCGATCGCTACGCCAATATTAGCAATTACCCGGTCGTTATTTTCAGCCCCGATGATTTATTGCTGATCAAGGAAGGCCCCTCAATAAGAAGAAAGTTCATTAATCTTGAAGCCTCAAGGCTGGTCACTTCTTATTTAAAAAAATTAAAAGATTATCAGAGAGTGCTCTCCCAGCGGAACTATATTCTTAAAGACAAAATAGGTTTTCATAGAAAAATTGAGCTGTTAAAGCCGTGGGATCAAGCCCTTGTATTTTTGGGGACAGAGATTATAATTAACAGGGTTAGTGTATTGGAATCGCTCAAAATTGAAGCAACACCTTTCTTTGATCAAATGTCTTCCTCCCATGAAACGCTTTCCCTGGATTACCTGTCTAACCTGACGATAGCAGGTGAATTATGTGATATAAATACAGATGTTATCCGGGAAAAATTCTTCGAGCTTTTACTGGATAAGCGCGAGGAAGAACTTCGTCGAGGGCTTACCCTTCAAGGTCCTCATCTTGATGAGATAAAGATTAGCATTAACGGATCTGATGCACGCCGCTATGCCTCACAGGGGCAGATGAGAACGGCAGTCCTGGCTATTAAGATGGGCGAAGTTAAACTTTTTAAAAAGCTTTGCGGGCACAGCCCGCTAATATTGCTGGATGATGTTTTTTCTGAGTTCGACGAAGTGAGGCAGGAAAACTTAATTTCTTTCCTAAAGGATGAGCCTGGCCAATGTTTTGTAACTACTGCAAACAGGCCGGATCACATAATGAGCTTGCTTAGAAAGAGGCACGCGATTATCAAAATTGACCGGGGGCAGGCTTCCCATGAAAGAGATAGGGCCGATCATTGAGCAGCTTTTACGAAGAAATAAGCTGTGGCGCGGCTATCAACAATACCAGCTTGTCCAGCGGTGGCCGGAACTGGTTGGCCGCTCCATAGCTGAGGTTAGCAGGGCAGAAAAAGTAGTGGGAGGGATTATGCACGTTTGTGTTAAGGATTCTGTCTGGTCATATCACCTTTCATTGATGAAACCGAGATTTATTGCTAAATTAAACAGATCTGCCGGAAATACTATAATCAAAGATATTTATTTTAAGATTGGACCACTTGAAAAAGAGGATAATCATGATGCATAATTTAATATTAAGTTTGGGTCTGATACCAGGCTAAGGCAGTTTGAGCCAGTTAAAATTTAATGAGGCCCGGGCGACCGGCCCATTGCGGAGAGTGAGGAAATATGTTTCTACATATAGGCGGGTCGCATGTTGTATTCCACAGCGAAATTATCGGTATTTTTGATATAAGCCTGTTAGAAGACAATCCGGTTAATCGCCAGAAGGATGCCGATCAGGCACGATACAAAGGACCAAAAAAAGGATTTAACCGGCCCAAGTCATTTATTCTAACAGACAACAGCATTTACTTATCTCCGATTTCAGCCGCAACGCTTTGCAAGAGGGACTCCACCTCGAACTAATTGAGTTGAGGCGTTTCTGGTTTTTGAATCGCAGAATATATGGAGGATAAAATGTCAAAAAAAGACAGAGATAAAAACAAGGGCTATAATGCAGAGGACATTCAGGTTTTAGAGGGTCTGGAGGCGGTTAGGCGCCGTCCCAGCATGTATATAGGTTCAACCGCTTCCCGTGGCTTGCACCATCTGGTTTTTGAGGTTGTTGATAACAGCATTGATGAAGTCCTGGCCGGGTATTGCCGCCAAATTAAAGTTACTATTAACGAAGATGGCAGTGTTACCGTAATTGACAACGGCCGGGGTATTCCTGTTGAAGATCATCCGCAGGAAAAAAGACCGGCTGTGGAAGTGGTTCTGACAACACTGCATGCCGGAGGCAAATTTGGAACTGATAGCTATAAGGTTGCCGGCGGACTTCACGGGGTTGGCGTTTCGGTTGTTAATGCTCTATCAGTAAAGCTTGAAGTTGAGGTTTCCCGAAACGGGAAAAAGTATGCCCAGACTTATTCAAGGGGCAAAAAAATTACTGACATCAAAGTAGTCGGCACGGCTAAACAAAGCGGTACAAAAATTACTTTTATGCCTGATGCAGAAATTTTTGAAAGCATCAAGTTTGATGGGGATGTAATTGTTCAGCGCCTGCGCGAACTTGCCTTTTTAAATAAAGGGGCGAAGATTGTCTTTAAAGATATGCGCACCGGCCATGAAGA
>SLPH01000141.1 GCA_007132095.1 Syntrophomonadaceae bacterium
ATTTTAATTACCGGCGGGGTGCGCAGCGGTAAAAGCTCATTTGCCGAAAAACTGGCAGAAGAGAGCGGAAAAAAAATGATCTACCTTGCCACAGCCCGGGTTGAGGACGAAGAAATGCGCGAGCGGGTGAAGCTGCACCAGGGCAGGAGGCCGCCGGGAGTAAAAACTGTTGAGGAAGCCCTTGAACCACACCTGGTGATTGAAAGTGAAGGGGAGAGTGGCGCCGTTATATTGCTCGATTGCCTCACCCTGTTGATTACGAACCGTTTCCTGCAGGATATCGATCGCCATGGCGCCGTGCGCGAGGGCGAGGATATCTTTGCCGATGAAAGAATACTTGACGGGGCGGCAGATCGCACCCTTGATTATGCTAAACTTCTGGCTAAGGCAGCGCGGACAAGTCCGGCCGATATCATTATTGTTACCAATGAAGTGGGAATGGGCGTGGTGCCCGGGTACCCGGTGGGCCGGGTTTTCCGCGATCTTTCCGGCCGGGTCAACCAGACTGTTGCTGCCGAGGCCGGCCAGGTTTGGCTGGTAGTTTGCGGCATTCCGCAGCGGTTCAAGTAGATGGAGCGGGCGCTTTTATTCACAGCGGCTCTGCTTGCCGCTTCCCTGCTTGATTTCCTGATCGGGGACCCTCCGCGGAGAACACACCCGGTCCGCCTGATCGGAGGGGCTATTACCATGCAGGAGAAGGCAGCCCGCAGGTTATTTAAAAGCCCTGCCGGCTTAAAAGCGGCAGGCTTACTGATCACCATCCTTACCGGAGGACTGGTTTTCACCCTGGTTTTCCTTTTACAACAGGGAACCTACAGGTATAGTGTTCCTGCAGGCCTGATTCTTGAAACCTACCTGCTCTACATCGTTCAGGCCGGCGGAGATCTTAGAATCCATGTCCGCAGGGTCAGGCAGGGGCTTGAGAAAGGCAGTTTGTCCCAGGGGCGCGCCGCTGCTGCCATGCTGGTCAGCAGGGATACGGCAGCCCTTGATGAAAGCGGCGTTTCCAGGGCGGCCCTGGAGAGCCTTTTTGAAAACAGCGCCGACGGCCTGGTGGCTCCGCTCTTTTACGCGGCTTTGGGCGGTCCGGCCCTGGCAGCCCTATACAAGGCGGTTAACACAATGGATTCCATGCTTGGCTATAAGAACGAACAGTATGGCGAACTCGGCTTCTTTCCGGCCCGGGCAGATGATCTCTTCAGCTACCTGCCGGCCCGCCTGACGGCGCTGCTGATTCTCCTGGCTTCTTTTGGCCGGTCTGCTTTCAGGCGCGGGGTAGGGGTGCTCAAAGCTGACCGCTACAAGCACGCTAGCCCGAACAGCGCCTGGCCTGAAGCGGCGGCAGCGGGTATTCTTAATCTCCGGTTCGGAGGCACAGACCGCTACGGGGCAGGTTTCATCAATCGGCCCCTGATTAATGAGCGGGGAAACAAGCCGGTGCCGGAAGACATTGACAGGGGCCTGGCCCTCTTTAACCGGGTTTCCTTTCTTGCGGTTATCACTACCGCGGTGGCAGCTTTTCTGCTTCGCTTGAATGGAGGAGGCTATCCATTGTGATCAATTACTTAAGAGCGCTCTCCTTTCTGACCGTCATCCCGCTGCCCTTTGTGCCGTTTAGCCGCGAAGAGGGAGAGCTGTCCCGTTCGGCATCCTGCTTTCCCCTTGCCGGGCTCACGGTTGGAGCGCTGCTCGGCCTGGCAGCCTGGCTGCTCCTCATTCTGCTACCGGCAGCCCCGGTTTCTGTCCTGGTTTTACTGCTCGGGTTCATGCTTACCCGCGGCCTGCATGTTGACGGGCTGGCCGATACCGCAGACGGCCTGATCGGCACAACCGGGCGGGAAAAGGCCTTTAAGGCCATGGAAGACAGCGCTGTAGGCGTTATGGGCGCTGCTGTGGTGCTGCTGCTCTATCTCTTCAAATTTTCTCTTCTGGCTGAAGGCGAGGCGGCCCTCTTTTTACCCGCTCTTGTTTTAATGCCTTTTGCGGGCCGCTGGGCGATAGTCTTTGCCGGCGCTTTTTTTGGTTCCGCCCGGAAAAAGGGCCTGGGTGATCTTTTTCTTGACGGGCTTGGCTGGCCGGTTCTCCTGAAAGCTTCCCTGGGAGGGCTGGCCGTGATTGTCCTGCTCTTTTTCTGGCATCCGGCGCTGGCATATTATGCCTTTCTCGGCTCTCTTTTGGCCCTGGCCGGCGCTTTTTTACTAGCCCTTTACGCCTCAGGGCGCCTGGGCGGAATAAACGGCGATATCCTCGGGGCCTGCAGCGAAATCGGCGAAGCCCTTTTCCTGGCCGGGTTCTTTATCGGCGCCAGGTTTTTTTAGGCCTCCAGATCCAACAAGGTGGTGTTAGGGTGAATAGATTAAATGGCGATGAAAGCGGAGGTCACGGCGGTGACCTGGTCCGGGCTGCCCGCCAGTGGCTGCCCGAAGGGGGAAAGCTGCTTGATTTCAGCAGTAACATTAATCCTCTCGGCCCTCCGCCGGGGCTGATCGATCATTTGCGTGAAGCCTTACCGGAAATTACCGCTTACCCGACCCCCCAGGCGAGGGAACTGCGCGAAGAAATAGCAGAATATCTTGGAGTGCCAGCGGGCTCTCTTATGCTGGGTAACGGGGCCAACGAGCTGATTCACCTTCTAATGCTCTGGTTAAAACCGGCCCGGGTTTTTGTAGGCGCCCCGACCTTTTCCGAGTACGAAAGGGCGGCCAGGCTGGCCGGCTGCCCCGTGGAGAAATTCTCTTTGCTGCCCGAAGAAGATTTTAATCCCCTTTCCCTGGGCAAGAGGCTAAAAGATGGCGACCTCCTGGTATTCTGCAACCCCAACAACCCTACCGGCAAACTCTACAGCCGCGAGGATCTCCTTGTCCTGGCCTCCGAAGCGGAAGCGCGCGGGGCTTGCCTTCTGGTTGACGAAAGTTTCCTGCCCCTGACCGGAACAGGGAAGATGGAAAACAGCATTAGCTCAAGTTTGGGCCACAGCGCCTGGGTTGCCCTTTCCCTGACCAAGGTCTGGGGCCTGCCCGGCCTGCGCCTGGGCTGCCTGATCGGCCCCCCCGAGGGCATCGGTTTCTTAACCCGCTGGGGCGATCCCTGGAGAGTTAACACCCTGGCCCAGAAAGCCGGGCGCTATTGCCTCGGCCAGGACAGCTATCTTGCTGATTCCCTGGCCCTGATCGCAGAAGAGCGCAGCTTCCTTCAAACATCCCTGGAAAAGAGCGGCACCTTTAAAGTTTACGCCGGGGCGGCGAATTATCTCCTCCTGGAAAGCAGGTCCGATTCTTTTGAGGTGGCTTCTTTCCAGGAAAAGCTTGCCTCAAAGGGGGTCCTGATTCGCAGGGCGGACAATTTTTCCCTTCTCGACCACCGTCACTTCAGGATTGCCGTGAAAAGACGGGCCGAAAACCTGCGCCTGCTCGAAGAGGTAAACCGCTGCATGGAAATAGACAAGACAAATTATATAAGATTGGAAGAATAAGGGGGAGAGAATAGTGAAGGGGAAACTGATGATCCAGGGCACCGCCTCTTCGGTAGGTAAAAGCCTGCTCTGTGCGGCATTCTGCCGCATTTTCAGAGAAGATGGCTTCAGTGTAGCGCCTTTTAAGTCTCAGAACATGGCGCTGAACTCATACGTTACCGCTGACGGCCTGGAAATGGGCCGGGCCCAGGTTATGCAGGCCGAGGCCGCTTTAATTCCGCCGGTTGTGGAAATGAACCCCGTCCTTTTAAAGCCTACTTCCGACCAGGGATCACAGGTGATTGTGATGGGTCGTCCTGTCGGCAGTATGGCCGCTATGGATTATTTGCGCTGGAAAGAAAAGCTGCTTCCTGTTATTGATCAGGCATACAAAAAGCTGGCTGAAAGTCACGATATCATTGTCATTGAAGGGGCCGGCAGCCCGGCTGAAATCAACTTAAAGCAGCAGGACCTGGTCAATATGGGGCTGGCCAGGCGCATAAAAGCGCCGGTACTCCTGGTTGGCGATATCGACCGCGGCGGGGTTTTTGCCTCTCTCTACGGGACAGCCGCCCTGCTTGAACCGGCCGAACGGGAGCTGCTGCAGGGGGTTATCATAAACAAGTTTCGCGGCGACCGCGCCGTCCTTGAACCCGGCCTGGAACAGTTGGCCGAACTGGTTAACCTGCCCGTGCTCGGTGTTGTCCCCTACATGCATTTCAACCTGGATGATGAAGACAGCGTTACCGACCGTTTCAGGGGCCGGTCTGTCGCAGGCCCCGCTCTTAACGTGCAGGTGATCCGCCTGCCCCGCATTTCCAACTTTACTGATTTCAACCCCCTGGAACTATTTGACGATGTAAACTTTTCCTATATCCATGAACCGAATGAGCTTGAGTCCCCCGACCTTTTGATCCTGCCCGGATCGAAGAACACGATTGAAGATTTGATCAGCCTGCGGAAAATGGGCTGGGACAAAGCGCTGCGCGAACATGTAGGCGCCGGCGGTTTGTTGATGGGTATCTGCGGCGGTTTTCAAATGCTGGGTGAACGGATCAGGGATCCCGAAGGGGTTGAAAGCAGCGTGCCGGAGGTGCCCGGGTTCGGGTTCCTGGCGATGACAACCGTGATGGAAAGCGAGAAATCGACCAGGCAGGTCGAAGCAGCCTGGCTGTATTCTGATCACGGTTATTTTTCCGGCATGGGCGACGGCACCGCCATTAGCGGTTATGAAATCCACATGGGCCAAACCGAATACGGCACCCTTGAACAGCCGGTTTATTTAAAAGATGCAGCAGTCCGGGAAGGGGCCGTCAACCGGGAAGGAACGGTTTTCGGCACTTACCTGCACGGGATCTTTGATAATTTTGCCTGGACGGAAAAGCTTTTAAACGGCCTGCGCAGGCGCCGCGGCCTGCCGGAAATGAAGAGCGACCTTCCCCTTTCTTACAGGGATTTCAAGGAGGGCGAATATACCCGCCTCGCCTCTGTTGTGCGGGAAAGTCTTGACCTTGACCTGATCTATGATACTATTCGCCGGGGTGTATAGGCCTTTTACAGGTTTAGGATGCGCCTGCCGGGCCCTGGGAGCTAAATAGAAAAGTAAACGAACTGCATGGGAGGCAGAAAAATGAGTAAACAGGATCAACTTGAAGCAAAACTGCAATCAATAACAGGAAAGATCGGACCGCTGGACAGCGAGGCGATGGAAAAAGCGCAGGCTCGTGTCGATATCCTGACCAAGCCGCCGGGAAGCCTGGGGCGGCTGGAAGAACTGTCGGTTCGCCTGGCCGGAATCAGAGGCGATTATTTCCCTGTCTCTTCAGCCAAGAGGGTTGTGGTAATGGCTGCCGATCACGGTGTGACCGAAGAGGGAATCAGCGCTTTTCCTTCCGAAGTAACGGCCCAGATGGTGGCCAACTTTACGAATGGCGGAGCGGCAATTAACGTCCTGGCCCGCCAGTGCGGGGCCGAAGTTGAAGTAGTCGACGTGGGGGTTAAAGTTGACCCTTCGCTCCCGGGAGTGAAAAAAGTCCGGATCAGGCCCGGCACGGGCAACTTCCGCCGCCAGCTGGCAATGACCCGTGAAGAAGCCCTGATGGCCATTCTGGCCGGCATCGATTCTGCAAACGAAGCGGCAGAGGCGGGCATTAAAGTGCTTGCGACCGGCGAAATGGGAATCGGCAACACCACAGCCAGCAGCGCTGTTATGTCATCTCTGACCGGTTATGAAGCTTCGCTTGTTGTCGGCAGGGGCACCGGCTTAGACGATCAGAAGCTGCTCCACAAACAAAAAGTGGTTAAAGAGGCGATCGAATTTCACCGGCCCGACCCGAAGGACCCGGTTGATGTGCTCAGCAAAGTTGGCGGTTTGGAAATAGCAGCCCTGACCGGTCTGATCCTCGGCGCCGCGGCTAACCGTATCCCTGTTATAATCGATGGCTTTATCTCCAGCAATGCGGCCCTGGTTGCCATCAATATCTGCCCTGCCGCCAAAGACTATCTCGTCCCTTCGCATCTTTCGGCCGAGGCGGGGCACGCCCTGCTGGTGGATTATCTTGAACTGAAACCCTACCTGAACATGGAAATGCGCCTGGGTGAGGGCACGGGGGCAGTATTGGCCATGCAGTTGATAGAGGCTGCGGCTCGTGTTACCCTGGAGATGGCAACTTTTGATGATGCCGGTGTCAGCGGCAGGGAAGAGGAAAGAAAAAGCACAAGCGACGAAAAGGGGGTATCCTGAGCAGTTGGAAGTATACCTGATTCGGCATGGCGAAACAGAATCGAATAAGCAGCGCCGCTACCTGGGTTGGACAGAATCGCCACTTACAGAACTGGGCAAGCGGCAGGCTGAAATGGCGGCCGCTTTCCTGGCGGCAAAGGAAATAGGTGCCCTTTACTGCAGTGATCTGCAGCGGGCCAGGGCTACAGCTAATGTGATCGGGGCCGGCTGCGGCCTTAAGCCCGTGGCATCCCCCTTGCTGCGGGAGATCCATTTTGGCCGGTGGGAGGGTCTGACCTTCGATGAAATCGAAGCCGAGTGGGGAGACCAGATCAGCCGCTGGCTTGATGATCCCTTTCGCAACTCCACCCCCGACGGCGAGACCCTGGCTGAGGTATGCGACCGCATGAGCAGTTTCCTTGCTGAAGTGGAAGCCTCTCATGAAGATGGCCGGCGGATAGCCATCGTCAGCCATGGCGGTTCAATCCGGGCCCTGCTCTTTGATATTATCGGGTTCGAGACAGCAAGTTTCTGGGATCTGAAAATTGGAAATGCCTCTGTCAGCCTTATCCGCAGGGAAGGGGACAGGTTCAGGGTAGTATATTATAACGGGCTTCATCACCTGTCGGCAGGCAGCGATGAAAAGCTTGGTGAGGAGGGCTACCCGGATGGTTATAACCAGCAAGCCGAATGACCGGGTCTTTGTGTCGTGGAGCGGAGGTAAGGATTCTTATCTTTCCCTGCTCCTGGCCAGGGAGCAGGGTTTGGATGTCACCTGCCTGCTCAGCTTTATTGGCGGCGACGGTCAAAGCCGTTCTCATGGGCTCAAGACGGAAATGCTCG
>SLPH01000124.1 GCA_007132095.1 Syntrophomonadaceae bacterium
AAGCTCTTCAGGTGACATCAATGCCGGCTGAAACACGGTGTGATGTCCGTCATACAAAGACCAATCGCGGGTTAAGATCCTGCCCTCGGCTTCAAGCTTGTCGTAAAAGGGAGTATTTGGAAAAGGGGTGAGGGTCATAAACTGGATGCTGTCTATCCGTGAACGAAGGGCAAACCTGGCTGTTTCCCTGATCGTATCAACCGTGTCGGTATCGGCACCGAAAACAAACATTCCGTGAATCCTGATCCTGTATTCGTGAAAGCGGCGGATTGCTTCTTCGATATCTTCAACTGTCTGCTGCTTGTTATAGCTTTCAAGCGTGGCGGGATTGATTGATTCAAACCCGATATATACTATCCCGCAGCCTGAGCGCTTCATCAGGGTTAACAGCTCATCATCACGGGCAACATCTACGCGCACCTGGGCCCCCCAACGCTTCAGTTTGATACCGCTATTAATAATTCCTCTCAGCAGTTCTTTGGTAAACTCTGGTTTGGCAGCAAAGTTATCATCACAGAAAAAGATATTTTTACCCCGGTAGCGTGTTAATTCTTTAAGGACACTATCTATGGAGCGATGACGGTAACGTCGCCCGAACACCTCGGTTACACAACAAAACGTGCAGTTATATGGGCAACCACGTGAAGTCAACACCGGTGTGCTGAGCATTGATGTAGAATTGGCAAGCAGTGTAAGATCGGGTATGGGCAAAGAGTCCATATCGACACGAATATCCATTGGATCGTTATGAACCTGACTGTTTTCTCTCCAAAACGATACGCCGGGGATGCCTTCAGGAATGCTGCCTGCTTCAATAGCGCGAACCAGTGGCAGGAAGCTATATTCAGCCTCTCCCCTGATTATATAATCGGCATGCCGGAGGGCTTCTTCCGGCATAAAAGTGGCGTGCATTCCACCGATAACAACCGGGATATTATTGGCTCTTAACATGCCGGCGATCTGATAAGCTTCACGACAGGTCGCGGTTGTTGTCGATATGCCGACAAGGCCGGCCTGCAAAATTTGGGGCCAGGGCAGCGAATCGCCGGTGCCCATAAACATTTTTACATTGTAACCGGCTTCCTTAAGCTGCGTGCCCAAAATAGGTAAACCAAGACGGGGCATGCGGACATGCTTGTAGACATGGTCTTCTTTTGATTGCGGTTCAATCAGGATAATTTTTTCCATTATTAACGCTCCCTTTTTGTGTTTCCCGGTAGATAATAAATGATAAGAGCATGCAGCCAGGCCGCTCATTAGGCAACCATACCGTGATAACACCCTGCATCAGGGTTAATTTTGTAGACCCTGTTGCAAATAAGGGAAAAATCATTTGATAACCATAGTATAATGATAAACCATGTTTGCAATATTCTCAAGCCATGACAAGGGGTTTAAATATTCTAAAACTATTGGACACAGCATGTTAACCCAAACAGAACCTATCAATCTATCCAGTCTGGCCAGGTTGGATTAACCTTAACCGATTGGATTTGCACACACTATATTATTCTAGATGGGGAATGTTTATCTCGAGGGGTTTAGGGCTTTATAGGCCAAAGGGCATGACAGTTTGGAGCAGATGTATTATTTTTGTACATAAAAACGCTAGGTCCCAACAAACCTTCAGGCTTCACCTCGGGAATAAACCTCGCTGACCATCAACAGCCGTATTCAACCGTCCCTAAAGACAATCCCTTCCAGCTTCTGACCAGTTCCTTTAATTCCTTCGTGCAGGTAATCCAATGCTTCCCGGCTCCATCAAGGTTTCATCCCTAACTTTGCCTTTCCGCCTTGGCGCCTTGCCACTTGCTGACCTTCTTGGATACTCCAGTTTCCAATCAAAGCATAAGCCTTTCTTTTCAGCTGGTTTTTCCCTTACCGTCAGTCAGGTTGGCCTTCCAATTTCTTAGAACCTAGCTTAATCAGTTTAACACGGAACAGCTAATTAGTCAATAGAGGTTTTAATATTTTTTATTTTATGTATATCCCGGTTACAACTTGCCGGTTTTGCTCGAAAATATAGGGCTTATTCTTTTGCTGCTTCATCAATCAACATTCACCCGCCCTAATATGTTGTTAACCTGACTTGATCTCTAACGAAAATTGACGGATGAAGCCCATAATGGGATAATCGGGGTATTCAGAAAGCTGGTAGGATAATAACAATAGCAAAATTCGGAGATGATCACAGATGTGCCAGTTCTGCCACCAGCACGGTGAAGGGGAAAAATGGTACCTCAAGGCTGAAAACTATGCCGAGCATTTGCTGAGCGATATCAAGCGCAGCAAGTACATCCAGCATTTTTTCCGGGATCCGCAGCGCTTAAAAGACAGGATCGATCTGCTTGATACTTTGAACCGCATGCCCGGCTTCGTGCAGGCTGTTATAAAACCGGCCATTTTGGGCCGAATGAAAAAAACGCATCACGGACAGGTCCTGCCGATTGAGGATGTAAAGGAAATATTTAGCTTCGTCAACTCCGTGGTCCGGCTGCCCTGCATCTGCCGCCAGGCCTCACTTGGCACAGAGGAGCGTTTCTGCTACGGTTTAAGCATGGTTCCGGCAGAAGAGTCTAAGCTGAAGGTGATCGTTGAGGCGGTCGGGGCTGATTACCTGACCGGGCCCGCCGTGGAAGGCCTGGAAACTGTCTCCAAGGAAGAGGCCCTGGAGCAATTTATGGAGCTGGAAAAGAAAAGCCTCTTCCATTCCGTCTGGACCTTCATGACTCCTTTCATTGGCGGGATCTGCAACTGCGACCATGACTGCATGGCCATGAAGGCAACTGTGAAGAAATCGCTGCCGGTCATGTACCGGGCAGAGTACGTTGCCGAGGTAGAAGCTGAATTGTGCAATGGCTGCAGAAATTGTATCAGGGCCTGCCAGTTCGGGGCGATCAGTTTCAGCCTGGCCCGGGAGAAAGTCAGTATAGATCCCCTGCTCTGCTACGGCTGCGGAGTCTGCCGGGTGCATTGCACGAAAAATGCAATTGCTTTGACCGAACGTAAAATGATCCCGGCGGCAGCAGGCATCTGGTAGAAACAGTATTGGCAGAACTAAAAATATAGGCGGAACAGCCCGCTTCATTCACACGATTAAACTCGATCATTTTCTCAATTAATAAGAAATAAACCACTGACAGTGATCATATCATGTCTCGCTGGATCTTATTTTGTGAAATTTCATAAACAAAACTAACAACAAATTCGCTGACCATATAATTATCACCCTGTGCTGCTTAAAATATTTTATGCCAGTTCCTGAATAGTCATCTTATTTCAGCAAATAGCTTTCTTACCTGGCGAAAATGATGTTCGTCGTGGTAAGCGCCTACACGTAACACCTGGATTAAGTTGATCCAGCCAATTGCCGGATCATATTCCTTTTGCCGGCCATCAGTTTCCATCAGGGTGAGATTATCGGTAACATTTGTCCATAAAATAAAAAAACCGGGAAGCGATCTCCCAGTTTTTCAATACTTGATTTAGTGTGTAAAAGATTATACTGCTTCGTTCTCTTGGTTGACTTAACTATCAGGGTAGAACTAAATCGCATTTTTAAAAACTGGTCGGGGCGACTGGATTCGAACCAGCGACCCCTTGGTCCCAAACCAAGTGCGCTACCAAGCTGCGCTACGCCCCGACGTGATCTGTATTGTAGCAGATGTTAATTACAAAAGCAATAGAGACCCATTTTTACCGGGGCCCAGGCCCTGGAACCATAAGCTCGGCATGAAAATACAACTCTATCGAAAATGAAACTGAAGCAGGGCCTGGTTTCGAGCCATAACAAATTCTAATGCCACAGGCCGGTAAATTTTTGTATAATAGAAAGAGTTTGCTTAGAAATGAGGGCCCGAGATGAGAACCTTTTTAAAAAAATACATGGTTGGAGGAAGAGTCTTAAAAACAGCGCTCGCTGTTACACTGGCTATCTTCTTAACAGATCTGCTGGGCATGGACAGGGTAACCCTGGCTGCTATCGTTGCCCTATTGACTGTTCAGAGGACATTCTACCATTCGTTGCTGCAGAGTGCAGCCAAGCTGGGGAGTGTCCTGCTCGGTGGCGTTGTTGGCACTGCCTTCAGTTACATCATCGGGCCGACACCGCTTGGCTACGGGCTGGTTACCCTGGTAGCTATCTACGCCTGTTTGCGCCTGCACTGGCAGGATCACATTGTTTTAACTGCCGTAACAGCCATTACCGTAGTTTTCAGCGGCAGCGATGTTCCGTATACCTTTTCCCTGGAGCAAATTGCCACTGCCATGCTTGGCGCGATCAGCGCCCTGGGCATTAATTTCCTGTTCACCCCCAACCACCGCAAGGATGTATTGGAAAAACTGGAACAGGCAGATGAGAGAATCCGCAAACTGCTGGACTTTATTATGCTGGAAATGCTTGAGCCGGGTTGCGATGACCGGGGATTCAAGCAGGAAGCTAAAGAACTGGAGAGTTTTATCGAGGAAGGATTCGAAGCGGCAAAGCTGCTGCGGGAAGAGCAAAAATTTGTGATAAACCGGGAAACAGATTCCGATATTTACAGGCAAACATTCCGCATTTACAGTTCGCAGCTAAGCCGGCTGGTAGAGATGCACCAGCTGGCCAGGCGGATGCCGGTCAAGGTCCCGCATGCCGCCCCCCTGGTACAGCTGTTCAGGGTAGTACAGAAAACCCAGGAACGCAGGGTCAAGGGCAGGAGCGATCATTTCCGACAGGTTGACCGCCTGATGGAGAAGATGGAAAACAGTTTCGCCTATCTTGATCTGCCCCAATCACGCGAAGAGTTTGTCAGCCGGGCTTCGCTTTTCCACCTTTTCCAGGAGATCAAGCGTTATTATAATCGCCTGCAGAAAATTCCCTATGCCGTTCTGCCAGGAAAGCGCTAACAATGATCGCTCTCTAACAGAAGATAGTTTATACTTCTGCAACAACAGGCCTGCATCGAAGCAAACGTCTCCATTAAACCGGTTTGTTTATAATAGGGTCAGCCATAATGATAATGTAAGCACCCGGCGCAGAAAGTCAGATTGCTCATGGACGTAATTTGTGAGGTGAAAAGCAATATCTATCGCTTCAAATGGTCAATAATTGCTTCAGAAGCCCGCGCAGGTTGCGCAGGGCCCGACCGCGGTGGCTAACGGTATTCTTCTCCCCCCGGCTCATTTCAGCAAAGGTTTTGCCCGCCGGTTCATAGTAAAATAGCGGATCGTAGCCAAACCCCTTGCTGCCAGACAGGGCCATGGTTATTCTCCCCGGGCAGCTTCCTTTAACGACATAAGTGCGCTTTCCGGGTATGCAAAGCGCTATGGCGCAAATAAAGCGGGCGCTCCGGTTTTCATAGGGTACTTCTTTAAGCTCTTCGAGAAGAAGCCTGTTGTTGGCCTCGTAATCTCCGTCAGGGCCGGCATAGCGGGCCGAATATACACCCGGTCGGCCGTCTAAGGCATCTACTACGAGGCCGGAGTCATCGGCCACGGCCATTTTCCCGCTGTAAGCGCTGACCGCTTCTGCTTTGAGAATAGCATTCCCCCGAAATGTGGCTTGGTCTTCCTCGGGAAGGATCAGGCCCGGATAAGCTTCAATGGTAATTATCTCCAGGGGTAGATTTGCAAGGATCTCATAAATCTCTATCGCTTTATCTTTGTTAGCTGTCGCTAAAACCAGTTCCCGCTTCATCTTTTTTACCTCTTCTTTCAAGCTTGCTTATTCTTTTTCAGGAGATGCAGAACCGATTTGTCCGGATATCAAAGGTCCGAGAGCTGCCTTCTGGCACTCTGTTATTCGTGAAATTCCCGCCTCTGCGAGATCTAAAAGGCGGTTAAGCTGATTGCGGCTGAAAGGTTCCCTTTCGGCCGACCCCTGGACTTCCACCAGCTTACTGGAGGCGGTCATAACTACGTTCATATCCACAGCGGCAGTTGAATCTTCCTCGTAAGCAAGGTCCAACAATAAGGAACCTTCAACGATACCCACACTGACGGCGGAAAGAAATTCTGTGAGCGGTATTTTTTCCAGTCGCCCTTCTAACTGTAACTTGCTGAGTGCTTCAGCAAGAGCCGTAAATCCGCCGCTGATAGCAGCAGTTCTTGTTCCTCCATCGGCCTGGAGAACATCACAGTCAATACGGATTGTAATCTCACCCATGCTGCTCAGGTCAGTTACCGCCCGCAGCGAACGGCCGATAAGGCGTTGTATTTCGAGGCTGCGCGCGCTCGCGCCGCCCCTTTCCCTGCCTGTCCTTTCACCGGTAGCCCTGGGCAGCATGGCATATTCTGCAGTTACCCACCCCTGGCCGGATCCATGTAAAAAAGGCGGCACCTTTTCTTCAACCGAAGCGGTGCAGATTACCATGGTGTCACCAAGGGTAATCAGGGCCGAGCCCTCCGGGTATTTCAGGTAATTGCGGGCAATGGACAGGGGGCGCAGTTCATCGTTGGCCCGGCTGCGTTTCTGCATGACAGATCTCCTTTATGTTTAATGATAATTGACATATCAGCATTGCAGTTAAACAATAATTGATGAAGCAGATTTTATGGCGGGGAAAACCCGTCTGCTCTTTTTATTCACTTCCGGCACGTAAATTCCTCCCGCCGATGGAAAGCCCGCCTTCTTTATTCAGGTTTAGGCCTGCTTCTAGAGGAAATTTGAAAGTGAAAAAGAATTATTACAAGCAGCAATCAGAGGAGGGATCTTGATGGAAGCTTTGTATGTTCCCCTGGGGATAGTAGCATTCTTACTCCTGGTAATCGCCTATTTATTTAACCGCCTGGTAACATTAAGAAACCAGGCTGATAGCGCTTATGCCAATATCGATACCCTTTTGCAAAAAAGGTTTGACCTGGTGCCCAACCTGGTTAACACTGTCAGGGGTTACATGGAACATGAGCGTGGGGTTCTGGAGGCGGTGACCAAAGCGCGAACAGACTGGATGAGAG
>SLPH01000196.1 GCA_007132095.1 Syntrophomonadaceae bacterium
ATGTAAAAGACGTAACCCCGCATTCTCCCTGAATTATAGTTGCCTGACCTCTTTATTTAGCTTGCACTTATATAATAGCAAGCAAGATGCGAAGATATCTATTAGCAATATTCGCAATATAAATTATATTGTATCTGCATAGCCCAACTCCGGTTTTAACCGGAAAGCCAGTCAAAACGCCGTCCGGCAGCACTGTTCGCTCCTGCCTGGCCTAAATGCCCAAGCACAATCTTGATAATGACTGCTTACAAGATTGCTTTTTATATATTAAGCTATACTGAACCCACTTTGCTATAAGATAACTCCCCAATCTGCCATGAGTTCATTCTCAGTTTTCGATGGGTGATTAGATAATGCTTGGTCTTAATCTGTTCCCAAAACTTATTGGCGGAAAGAGATTTACGCATGATGAAACTGAAACAGAAGATATCAGGTGTTTTCCGCAGCGCTAAAGGGGCAGATATGCTCTGCTGTATTTCTTCAGGGGTTTTCACTTTTAATTCTAAAACTATAAGGCATTCCTTCTACTGCATTGGCGGGAAAACACGGGATATTAATGAGACAGCCTGGAAACAAGTGCAATGCTTTTAACCTTAGCAATCCATTGATCAAACATATTCGTAATGCAAGAAGCCCTATAGATGATTATAGGGCTTCTTGAGGGTTGCCGGTTATTCTTATATGTGCCGCGCTTAGATCAGCTTGATCAGTCTGGCAAACTTCAGGATATCTTCCTGGCTGTGTAAATTTAACTTCTGCATCAGATTTTCTTTGTGTTTGTCCGCGGTTTTGGGGTTAATGTTTAAGATTTCAGATATTACCTTACGGCCTTGCCCCCTGGCCAGTAATTTGAAAACCTCTTTTTCTCTGGGGGTAAGCTTGTTATATTCTACCATGCGTTTTATATAGGAAATATCCTCGAGAGTCATAAATGCTTGATGTGGTTTATCCTCACCGGGCATAAATTGTGGCACTGCGGTAATTCTGAGCCACCTGCATCTGCCGGAACTTGATAAATATAAACCCATGACCGCATTTTCAACCGGTTCACCGATTCGCAAGGCTACCATGGCAGGGTGTGTTTCTTCAGGAAAGTCGGATGAATCTTCATGGACAGTCAGCCAATTAAGATCTTTGGGTGTATTCCCCTTCATCTGTTCGAACGGCGTGCTCAAAATTCTCTCGGCTGCGGGGTTAGCCGATATGAATTTACCGTCAGAATCCTGATACACAACCCCCTGTGACATGGTTTCATATAAGCTGCGGTATTTTAGTTCACTTTCCTGCAGCTTCTGTTCTGACTGTTTTTGAGCAGTAATATCTACCAAGGCAATCCGGCATTCCCGCCTGTTCTCAAAAACTATCGCTTCAACATGCACATGGAACTCCCTGTCTCCTTCTTTTTGCAAGGCAATTTCAATGGTTTCCTGGTTTTGGTTTTGAAATACTTCTTCCAGAAAAGATGAAAAGGCAGGCTTGCATTCAGCAATGAGATACCTCTCAAAACGCTGATTAATAATACGGCTGCGCTCCATCTCCAACATGCGCGATCCGGTCAGATTAACTTTTAGGATTATACCTTTTTGATCAAGGGTGAAATAACCGGCTGGCGCAAAGTCATAGAGATCTGTGTATTGATTAAGCGACCTTTCCAGTTCCAAGCGCGCCTGCTGCAGCTCTTCATTTTGCATCTCCAACTCAATCTGATGCACTTCAAGCTCCTGAATGAGGCGGCGCAGCTCATCCGGTGGTACAGGTGATGTTATATTTTGTTTGCTTTTTTGTATTCTCTTCTCTGCCCGGCGGCGTAACTCTTCAGCGGATCTAATCCTGTCCATGCCAACTCTCCCCTCATAACAGTTTTTCTGAGTTATACCGTTGCCTAAGATCTAGCTATTTTGGTGCATATCAGTTTTTAATTTCTTCTCCGCCTGGTCAAAATCAAGGTCTTTCTTCGCCATTCGTTTTTCCAGGTCAGCCTGAATTTTTCTTAGTTTGGCTTCCAGGGTTTTAGAAGTTGTAATGTCAACGAAAGTGATAACCAAACCGTCAATTTTATTTTCAAGGGTGCGATATGGCATAATTTTTACCGTGAACCAACGCCCCCCGGAAGCAGAAACCGATTTCTCAATGAAAGAGAGCTTGCGCAGCACTTCCCGGGCATCTTCCTCCAGGTCCTTGTAATCCAGGTCTGAAACAATGTCGGTGATCAATCGGCCGGTATCACCTGGAATCAATTTGATAATTTCGGCTGCCTTAGCAGTAAAACGCCGAACACGAAGGGTGTTATCCAGGAATAAAGTTGCAATATCGGTACTTTCAAGCAAATTTTTCATATCGTTATTAATCTGAGACAGTTCATCTACTTTAGATTGCAGCTCGTGATTAACCGTCTGCAGCTCCTCATTTAACGATTGCATCTCTTCCTTGGAGGTGGTTAGCTCCTCGTTTGTTGACTGCAGCTCTTCGTTGGTTGACTGCAGCTCTTCGTTGGCAGAGCTGAGTTTTTCCTGGGATGCCTGCATCTCTTCGCGGGTATTTTTGAGCTCTAAATGGGCTTGCCGAAGCTCTTCTTGGAGGTTCTGTACTTGATCGCCGTGGATAGCTTGATCTTCTGCTTTACCCTTCATTATGCTTTTACTCGGAGCAGCCACTTCTGTAAAGACAATTAACACCATGCCACGCAATGGCTCCGGCTCTTCAAGAGGCTGGACGATTACATTTACTGCTTGAGCCTTCCCGTCGGTCTTTACGACAGCGTTTTTAACGGCAACTTCTTCTTTTTTCTGCACAGCTTTCTGAAAAGCGCCGTGCAAGGCATAACTGAGGCCTTCACGGAGCATGGCATAAATATTCCAGTTAGCCTTACCTGCTGCCGGTTCGATATATTTGCCTGTTCGCCCGCTGGTATAAAGGATATCACCTTTTTCGTTGACCAGTATCGATGCCGGCGCATAGCGTTTCAAAATCAACTGATCTGCCTGTAATTGTAAATTTGCCACGGGTTTCAAAGATGGGGGTGAAAGGGTAGAAACACGGGTTGATGGAAATTCAACCGGCTCGGTTTGCACTGAAGACTCAAGCCGCCGATAGATTCGGGATTTGCCTTTCAACGGTTCAAAAAGGTTCGAGAAATTAGCGGCAGTTTCAGCACTGCCTAATAATAAAAAGCCGCCGGGGTTTAAACTGTAGTGTAAAAGGGGTATAATTTTTCTCTGTAACTCCGAGGTCATATAGATCAGCAGGTTGCGGCAACTGAGAATGTCCAACTTGGTAAAAGGCGGATCCATGATCAGATTTTGCCGGGCAAAGATCACCATCTCCCGGATCGTTTTAACAACCTGGTAACCGTCCCCTACCCGATCAAAAAAACGGCTTAACCGCTCCGGCGAAACATCAGCAGCAATGTTGGCCGGATAAATAGCCTCACGGGCCTTGTTGATCGCTTCCTGGCTTAAGTCGGTTGCAAAAATCTGAAGCGTTAAATCATGGTCCGGCTTAATCCGCTCCATCATTTCTTTGAAGCAAATAGCTAAAGTATAAGCTTCTTCTCCTGTTGCGCAACCCGGCACCCAGGCTCGCAAAGTTTGGCTTACACTTGTAGTGATAAGTTCCACGATGACCTCGTTCTGCAGATGTTCCCACACTTCCGGGTCGCGGAAAAAATTAGTCACCCCGATTAAGAGCTCCTTATATAACAGTTCAAGCTCCTGGGGGTTTTCCTGCAGGAAGCGGATGTAATTGGAAATATCGTCTATCTGATGGACGCCCATACGCCGCTCCAGGCGGCGATGGATGGTGGTTTTTTTGTAGAGGGAAAAATCATGTCCTGTCTTTGACCGCAGCAGGATCATCACCTTGTCAAGCGAAGCCTGGGTTTTATCTGCCAGGGTTGGCTCAACGTTGTCGAAAGAAGGCTTATGCTGAAGATAAGCAAAGATTCTGGCCGGCAGTTCCTCTACCGGGGCAGTAACATCGGCCAGACCGGCCTCAATTACGCTGATCGGCATACTGTCGAATTTAGCTGAAGCCGGATCCTGCACAAAACTGACTCCCCCTCTCTCCTTGATGGCGCCAAGGCCCAATGTCCCATCGGTACCCATACCCGAGAGAATCACTCCAATGCCCCGCTCCTGCTGATCATCGGCCATGGAGCGGAAAAAGAAGTCTATCGGCAAACGCAGCCCGCGAGGCGCTGCCGGTTCAAAAAGATGCAGCTTCCCATGAAAAATAGACATATCCTTATTTGGCGGGATTACATAAACATGATTGGGCTGGACAGGAGTGTTTTCTGTCACCTGCGCAACCTGTAAGTCGGTGACACGCTGCAGCAATTCCACCATCATATCTTTGCGGGTTGGATCCAAATGCTGAACTACGACAAAGGCCATGCTGCTATCTTCCGGAATGTTCTTCAGGAATAGCTCTAAAGCCTCCAGCCCACCCGCAGAGGCACCGATACCTATAATGGGGAAATGGGAATCTGCCTTCTTCATATTTTTCACTATTTTCCCTCCGTTCCCGTCAGCCGTGAATATATATTTAGGTTCAAGACCTTTTAAACAAGGGATGTGTTTTTCTTATGCTGCCTTAAAAGTTTTAAAAGTGCTGGAATTGATTTTTGAAAATGTTGTTGCGGGCATTCAATTATTTCTACTATCGACTTACTTATATTTACTTATATTACATATCATAATCTATCAGCCTTTTTTACGCAACTTCTCGCTAAATAGCGGACAGCAAAAAAGCATTGGGCAGGCCAAACCCAAATTGGTTAGGATTTTGTCAGGGCCTGGAGGAAAATACGCGAATCCAGAAATAAGAATTTTGTGTGTAGTTTGTGTGTATCAGCAAGAAAATAGCATGATACAGCAGTAGATAGAGGAAAACAGTAGTGAAAGCAAAAACCCCGCAACACCTTGATTTGTAAGGGATTACGGGGTTCTTTTTGGTCGGAGCGACTGGATTTGAACCAGCGACCTCTTGACCCCCAGTCAAGCGCGCTACCAAGCTGCGCCACGCCCCGTTAAAAATTAGATTAATATAAAGCCCTGCTTTTTCTTGTATAATTCTATGGCATGCCCGGGGAAATGTCAAGACAATTAAGGACTTCACCCTTCACATTTAAATAATTGTGCCTTTCAACCTATATTACGAATGCACAAATAAATGAATTTGCAGTCACAAGATAACACGCCGGCAACCTGTTAAATAAAGGCTAGGCAACTATCTTTTAGTGAATCTATTATATAGTAACAAGCCTTTCCTTAAACTAATCGCTGCCAGAATGAACAGCCCAAAAGCATACAGCAGGGTTAAACTGTAACCATCTGTCGGGGGAGTAGGAACAGGTTTCTTATCTTCTTCATCGATTGGTTGCACCTGCGGTTCTTGAACGTCAATTACAATAGTTACAGTTTCTATTGTACCATCTTCTTTCTCGACTGTTATTTCGAACCGATCTTCCCCAACAAAGCCGGGATCAGGCTGATATGTCCAGTTGCCCTCTTCATCAATAGTTGCTGTTCCGCTTGTCGGCGGCTTGCTTATAATAGGCACAGCACCATCAGGAACATCTACTTTACCACTGACTGGCTTATCACGGTCAGTTTCAACCTTCACCTCAGTTCCTGGATCAACTGGATCAACGGGATCAACGGGATCTACCGGATCATCAGGATCAACAGGATCATCAGGATCAACAGGATCTACCGGATCATCTGGTTCTTCAGGATCTACCGGTTCATCAGGATCATCAGGTTCTATGGGATCAACCGGATCGGGGGGAGGCGGTGGTGGTGGTGGTGGTGGAGTTTCGCCAAAGTAATTAGCTTTATCGCTATCGCTATAGGTATCACCGTTATGCACACCTGTTGCCGTAGCTATATTCGTATGCTGACCTGTCGTCGCTACGATTCCAGTCAAGATATAGACGAAGGACTCCCCTGGCTCCAGCTGATCAGGCAGAGTTAAATCAGGCAGGGTAAAGTGGTCGTCACTAAGACTTAGCTGGCTTAAGATTTCTCCAGATGTATTGGTAATTCTGAACCTGAAGCGCACACTGCTACCAGCAGTTACACTTGGTCCGGGCTCATTATCTGCTGCATGCCAGGTGGCACCACCATCAACTGAAACATCTTTTTGAAGGCGGATCCCCGCCTCTGTAAGAAGGGTAACCCGCTCTGTGTCAGTTGCTCCAACGGGATTACCTTCAGGCGGCCTTCCGGTTGCCTCCGCCTCGTTAAAGACAAAGGCTTTATCTATATCGTCTTCAGTAACAGTATAGGTAGCCGTAGCAGTTCCAGACTGGCCCGGAGCCAGTGTTGAAGGTGAAACGGCTAAGCCTTCTGAATCGGTTAGGGGATCATTGATCGCCACCTCAGTTAAAGTAACATTGCCGGTGTTCTCTACTGTAAATGTATAGGTGATCACATCCCCGGCAGCCTCAAAAGTGGGAGAACCAGCCTCCTTTATAAGTGATAGCAAGGGTTCGTGAACAGGGCCAATCACTCTGGCTGTATCCTCATCTTCCACCAGATCTGCTTCCGTGTCAGGAGGAGTGCCGGTTGCAGTGGCCTCATTGTCTACATAGCCACGATCGAGATCTTCCTGGGTTACCGTGTAGGCAGCTGTTGCAGTACCGGACTGACCGGGAGCCAATGATGATGGGGTAACGGCAAGGTTAACTGACCCGGTTAGGGAATCGTTGATGATAATATCGGTTAGAGTAACGTTACCGTTATTGGTTACGATGAAGTTATAATTTAGTTGTTCACCCACCACGTTAAATTGGCTTTCTACGGGAACTTTACTGAGCGTCAGTGATGGTTCCTGCACCGGTCCCTGTACTGTATCGCTGCCGGTTGCGCTCGCATCAGGCCCTGTTGGAGGAGTACCTTTTGCTGTTGCGGTATTATCGATCTGACCCCGGTCGA
>SLPH01000220.1 GCA_007132095.1 Syntrophomonadaceae bacterium
CTATCTTATATCTTTACCTGGCTTTATAATAGAACCCGGGGGAGCCTGGTCATTCCGCTGCTATTTCACGCCGCCCTGAATACATCCGGAGCCATAATGCCCATCCTGCCGGCACAGGCAGATTCTCTACAGCCTTATTTAATTACAGTTGCCCTTGCAGTTGTTTTTGCCCTTTCCCTTGCTGCAGCAACCAGGGGGAGGTTGTAAGATTTTCAGTTTCTTTCACCTGTTTAAGCTTTCCCTCGCCGGTTATTAAGAATATGATAGCCCTGCCCCGCCGGGCCAGTAATTAGCCCGGGTTTTATTGCCAGTCAGAATAAGATAGCTTCACTTGATCATTTATTGCAGCCGGGGTGTTCATATCGATGCAACTTAACAGGACAGCCCTTTACCGCCAATTATTTCTCAGGAGGCCTTATGAAAACAATATACAGCAGGGGATCGTTCTTTGTTCCGCTTTCCACCGCTAATTATTATCAGCTTCGATCAATCCATTAAGGGATTATTTTATATGTTTGGTGTTAAATATTTTACAGAGGAGCTATGAATGATGAAAAACAAATTGTATATTAGCGTTCTGGCCTTAGCCACCGCCCTGCTGCTATTATGCGGCACAGCTGCTGCGGCCGGACCGGCAAGTAATCAGGAAGGGCTGGAAGCTTTTCTTGACGGTGTGATCCAAAATCAGATGACCGAACACAATATCGTTGGAGTAACCATGGCTCTGGTTCAAGACGGTGAGATAATCCTTTTAAAAGGATACGGCTACGCAAACCTGGAAGAAAAAATACTGGTGGACCCCTCCCGGACTATATTCAGGCCCGGGTCTTCGGCCAAGTTATTCACCTGGACAGCGGTAATGCAGCTGGTGGAGCAGGGTAAGCTTGACCTGGATGAGGATATCAATCAATACATTGACTTTGAAATACCGGCAAAGTATCACGGGAGCCTGCGCTCCAGGCAGGCTGGCCCAATCACCCTGACCCACTTTTTAACCCACACCCCGGGGTTTGAAGATCAGGGTTCCGGCCTTTTCGTTCTAACCCCTGAAGAAATAGTTTCTTTAGAAGCATTTGTGAAAAACAATATCCCGGCCAGGGTTTTCCCGGAAGGCGAGGTTATGGCCTATTCGAACTACGGCACCGCCCTGGCTGGCTATATTGTGGAGCAAGTATCTGGACTTTCATTTAACGATTATATTGAAAAGAATATCTTTGAGCCCTTAGGGATGCAGAGCAGCTCTTTCAGGCAGCCGCTGCCGGATGACCTGGCCATGCGCATGGCCGAGGGGTATAAGTTTTTCAATGGCCAGTATTACCAGGGCAGTTACGAATTCATCTCCGCCCTGCCGGCAGGCAGCATGAGCTCAACGGCCGAAGATATGGCCAGGTTTATGATTGCCCATTTGCAGGGCGGTCAATACAATGGGGCAAGAATCCTGGAAGAAGAGACTGTCCGCATGATGCACAGCACCCAGTTTTCCTACCATCCGGAGCTGGATGGAATGACCTACGGATTTATCGAGCAGACCATAAATGGTAAACGAATTATTAACCACGGCGGCAATACCTTCCTCTTTGGGACCGGTTTGTACCTGCTGCCGGAAGAAAATGTTGGCCTTTTTGTATCCTACAACGGCGGGACCGGTTTGGAGAGAGAATTCTTAATCAAGGCCTTCATGGACCGCTATTATCCCCTGCCTCCAATGGGAGAGCTCATTCCACCTCCGGGCAGTTTAGAAAGAGCTGCTGCCTACTCAGGCGAATACCACCCTACCCGGGCCAACTTTACCACGATTGAAAAACTGTTCAGCCTGTTCCAGGCCGCACAGGTCAGCTATACAAGTGAAGGGCACCTCACTCTTAACCTTTATGGTATGCAGATGCATTTTGTGGAGGAAGAAGAGGGGCTCTACAGGTACCGCTACCCCGATCGGGGCAATATGATCAATACCCTCGTCTTTGTTCCCGGACCCTTTGACAGTGTAATGCTCTGTGCCGAAGGCCCTCTGTTTATTATGACCAAAGCTCCCTGGTACGGCAGCGGCTCATTTGCAGGTTTCATTCTTGTATTAAACCTGCTGCTCTTTGTAACGGCTATGGGGGGATGGGTCTATGCCGCTATAGGAAGGATGTTAAGAAAAGAAAAAAGCCCTTCCAATAAAACAGCCCTGGCGGCAAGGGTTTGCGCATTTATATTAGGACTGCTGTTAATTGTTTTCCTGGTTGGATTATTTGGGACGTTGATGGATATTGATCCCGCTTTCGGAGTCCCCCGCATCATAATGGAAGATACAGGTGCGCTTGATTCGCTGCTGATCCTGCCTTACATTATCGGTGCCGCAATTCTGGGCATGGCCTGTTTCACAGCCCTGGCCTGGGTTAAAAAACACTGGAACAGAGCTGCTCGTATTCACTACTCGCTGCTCACACTTGGCAGCCTGGGGTTAGCCTGGATTATGATATTTGTGAACCTGCTCTAAGAGCAGCTCAGTAAAACAGAAAACAAGCCTCATGAGGAACTACTCTCCAGGAGAGGGTAGTTCCTTTTAATTTATTTTTGAGAAACAGCGGACGGTTCTCTGCTGCAAAAGCCACCAGCAACTTTCCCCCCAGCAACCTATCCACCCAGTTTTTATTTCTTTTTTCTACTATTATGATATAATTACTTATATTGATATTCATACCGATCATTAGCCAGGTATCAGGTGCCTGATCCGTATTTCCAGGTAGGAGGCCTTCATGCCCTCCATGGAATGAATGGTTATCAGAAGGATGGAAATATACAGGGCACATTATCCCGTCAGGAGGTTACAAAAAATGCGTAAAGTTTTATACGTAACCCTAATCATGTTGTTCTTAACAACCATACTTTCCGGCTGCACAGAGAGTTCTACGGTTGAAGAATCCGGTTTAGCTGAAGATTTATATTTGGAAGAAGCTCCCGGCATCCGGATTACCGCCGACGCTATGAAAGCTTTAACTGCTGAAGGTCAGATTTTTACCCTCAGCTATATCATGCGTTCTTCATGAGCAGGCACAGTAACTATCCCTGCCGTGAATGCAGGAACACCCCGAAACGAAGACAGCTATTTTTCGATTGACCTCGAAGGAGCAACTTTATATATCCACAATGATTTGATTGACAATAATGTTGAGATTTACTGGAGCAACTATAATGATACAGGAAAGCTGGAAGCACGAAATTACTAGCCTGCTTCAAGGCGATGTGGATAAGGAAATATTTTTTGCAATCTTTGTGTTTGCATTCACAGTTATTGCAGATATATTGTCAGCCTGTTTACATTATCTTTTACAGCATAGTTGAAAATGAACGGCCGCGATCCCTTTAAATAATCAGCTTTAGGCTTTTACGGCATGACCTGAATATGTAGAGGACTGGCCTCAAGGCCCGGCTTGCTAGCACTTGATTGCCGCTAAAATAGATGCCGTAGAGAACTGCTTCTGTTTCATTAACGCCCCTTAAAGTTTGCTTCTCTTCTTTCGATGAATGATTGAACCCCTTCCATTGCGTCTTCACTCTGCATCAGCGGCTGCAGGTCGGGCAGCAGCTTTTCGATCGCTGCTGAAGCTCCCTCCCGGCCGGCAAGACGGGCCGAACGCAGCACAGCTTTAACTCCCAGCGGCGCCTGATCGGCGATTGACCGGGCCATGGCATAGGCTCGATCCAATTGCTGCCCCGGAGCAGTAACCTCCTGCACCAGCCCTAAACGGTAGGCCTCTTCGGCGCTGATATCATCGCCGGTTAAAAGATAACGCATCGCATTGGCCCAGCCAATTTCCTCCGGCAGGCGTATAGTTGCCCCGCCAACGGGATAGATACCGCGCTTTACTTCAATCTGCCCGAAGCGGGTATCTGCTGCAGCCACCCTGACGTCGGTTGCAAGCATTAACTCCAGCCCCACGGTATAGCAAATACCCTGGGCAGCCATAACAACAGGCTTACCAACCCTTCTCTGCTCATCCAATCCAAAGGGATCGCAAAACCCCTCAGGCAGCTCGGGAAACCGCCCGGAGCTGAACACCTCTACCCACTGGACCAGGTCGAGGCCGGAAGTAAAGTTTTGGCCGTGCGCAAAGAGCAGGCCGCAGCGAAGGTTGTCATCCTGATCCAGTCTGCCAAAAGCTTCAGCTACCTGCATATACATATCCGGGTCGAATGCATTCATTTTATCCGGCCTGTTCAGGCCAGCAAGCAAAATATGCTCCTTTTCTTCAACTGTAACCTTTGTAACCTTGCTCAAAAGTTTTCCTCCTCGCGCTGTCAGCTTATATTAAGAAAGAAAGGCATCTCAACACCTTAGATTAAGGTAGCAGGCAGCCGGGGGAAAGCCCCTTTTTGCCTTCAGGTTCCTAAATCCTATCGCCTATAAAAAGAAGAGGTATTTATCCTCCTGCGCTTTCGCGGACTAAGATAATAGCCAGATATAACTATGCAAGAAACCCTGTATGATTTTAAATCTTCTTTTCACTGCGTGATATCCAAACAAAGAAACCTCTCCTAATTGATTTTCAACAGCTGCATGTTTTATTGGCTGCCTGTGGCCGCCTCACCTGCCGGGATTATCATCAGGGGCTCTTCTGCAATGTTTAGCAAAGTCTTAACTTCCTGATCGTTAAAAGCACCCACGGCCAGCGCTCCCAGGTTAAGCGCCTCGGCTTGGAGGAGAATATTTTGGGTAATGTGACCGACTTCCATATGCACGTAGCGGACTCCCCTGTCACCGTAGCGGGATGTAGTCCTCTCGTATTCAGCAGCCAGGATGATCGAAACCGGGGCATCTGCAATAAATGACTGGTTAAGCGCTGCCCGGGCCAGGTCGTCCCGAATATCCTGCGGCAGCAGCATTTCCAGGCCGTGATTTAAGTAATCATAGCGGTACAAGCCAGGGTCCAGACCTTCCACGCTGCCTGCTGCCAGGTAAATCTCCATGGGGTGAGTAGCTCCAGCCGAAGGAGCTGTCCTGGTAGAGCTGCTGATTCCGTCTACTGATAATCCCTGGGCGGCCCACAACAGCTGGCCTGCCTGCTGGAGAGAAAGCTGCTGCTCGCTAAACCTGCGCACCGAGCTCCTGTTAAAGATAGCCTGCTCAAACGATATCTCGCCATCGGTTATTGCAGGCGGCAGCTGACCAACCCTGACCAGGTCGCCTGAATGTTCATCCTGCTGGCTTTCCGCAGGGGGTGAACAGGCAGAAAGAACCAGCACCAGGCTTAAGAGCAAGGCGGCCTTGAATAAAGCAGGTTTCATGATTAAACACTCCCTCTTGCTTAACTATTCATTTCGAGACTTCAGGTAATCTTCCTGCCTCACCGCTGGGGTCTGCTGAACTGATCTTACCTCACAGTTGTTTTAGAAAATATGCATCTAATGAGGCGAAAACATTGCTTGCATTATTAAATGAGCTTAAATGAGAAGGGCAATCTCCTTATAGAAGATTAGAAGGTAATTTTTAAGAAGAGGTCTCTGTTTAATTAAAGGATAGTTTTACCATCCTGTGTTGTCAAACAGAGAACCGTCCCCTGTAGCATTTGTTTATGATTGCTTTTTCCCGGCTATTCTTTTATTATGAAAATCTGGGCACTGGCACCTGGCCATAAGGCTGAAAACCGCTTCAATTAGGTAGTGCCGGAATTTAAGGGAGTAACAGCGATTGTTAATTTAAGCAGCATTGCCTGTTACCGCTTCGTATGCTTACATTAAACACTGGGCAATAGCATTCCGGATTAAAATGGTTGCATTATAAGTGCTATCAAAGAGACTATAGGGGGCTTAATGATGGATAAGGCTAACGGAAAGGCAAGTTTGACTGCTTCAATCAGCAGGCAGGAGGAGCTTAAAGGAAAGCTGAACAGCCTGCTGCCGCTTCTATTAAAGGCTAAAGGGGTGGAAGAGGTAATAGCCGCCGTGGAAAGCGGGGACGGCTCATTCCAATGGTTTGGCTCGATCAAAAGCGAGCAGGGGTTTGCGGCTGATTTGAGCGCTCAGACTCCTTTCTGGACCGCCAGCATCACCAAGCTCTTTATTGCATCCGCCGTCTTGAAGCTGCAGGAACAAAACCTTATCGCAATCGAAAAGCCGCTAAAAGAATATATTGCCCGGGAAATGATTGATGGCCTCCACCGGGATCGCAAGGGTGTGGACAAGACCGACCAGATCACTGTCCGCAACCTGTTGAGCCATACTTCGGGACTGCCCGATTACATCGAAGTAAAGCCTGAAGGCGGCAAAAGCATCTTTGAAGCTGTCCTGGAAGAAGGAGACCGCTCCTGGTCGATCGGTGATTCGATCCAGATTGTCAAAGACGCTAAAAGCCCGCTGTTTGATCCGCAGCCTAAAAATCGGGAAAACAAAAGAGCCCGCTATTCAGATACGAATTTTCAACTGCTGATCGCGTTACTCGAAGAGGTCAGCGGGAAAACAGTTTACGAGCTGTTCCGGGAGATGTTTTACAAGCCGCTTAACCTCACAAGGACCTTTCACCCCGGAGAAATCCCTCTCGACCCTGAAACCCCGGAGCCGTTACCGGTGAGGGGCGGGGATCAAGTTCTCGATCTGCCGCTGGCTACGCGGTCCTTTGGTGACTTATACAGCACTACTGCAGATCTCTTCACCTTCATGCGTGCGCTAGTCAGGGGCACCGTTTTCGAAAACCCTCAAACTGCTGAGTTAATGCGCAGCAGCTGGAACCGCTTTGGGTTCATGATCAGCCCCATTGCACCGGGCTGGCCCATCGAATACGGGCTTGGCATGATGCGTTTCGAGCTGCCGCGCTTTGTGTCACCCTTCAAAGCTGTTCCGGCTGTAATCGGCCATACCGGGTCTTTAGGCACATGGCTATTCTACTGCCCCGCCAACGATTTTTACCTGGCAGGCTCAG
>SLPH01000129.1 GCA_007132095.1 Syntrophomonadaceae bacterium
CGCCCGTCAATCTCGACGGTTGCCGTGTCAGACCCTTCCATTACATGGTAATTAGTGACGATTCTTCCGTCAGCGCTGATAACAAATCCTGAACCGATTGAGTAATAATCGGGGTATGCGCTCTCCCATGCCTCAATATAGGCGATGCTCGGACTGGCCAGCTCGGCCAGGTCGGCAATGCTTAATTGTCGGAGCGGTTGCTCATCTTCAATAGGAGCAGCAGGCGTTTCTGGTAAAAAAAGGTCGCAGCCCGCTATACCTGCAGACAGCGCAATGGCCAAAAAAAAGATCAGGGCTAACTTGATCTTTCCCGGAAGTGAGGCAGAAATATTCATGAGCGTTTCTCCTTGCCTGGTTTAGTAATTAGGTCGAAGCCAACTTGAGGTGCTCTTTGACAGCGGTTCAGGAATTCTGCAGCTTAGTTGTGTTACAATGCTTATGCAGCAGCAGTGGCTTTTTTGTAGTAATCTTAAAAGCGGGGCTGCAGTTAATCCACATGCCTAACACATATTACCATGCCGGGTGATCAAATTTCAAGAATCGCTTTTTCTCCCCCGGCTTTGATGCAGGTGTGGCCTGTTTTTGTAAAGAATGCTATAACTGAAAAAGTGGGTGAGCGTTGGTGAAAGGCTTAAAACTCTTTTGTCTGATTCTAATCCTGGTCATTATGATCCTGGGCGGCTGGTTCCACCAGGCCGGGTTGACCGTTGAATATACAGTCCTCAACGGCAGCTACTACAGCGAAATGCTGGCAGAATCCGGGTTGATCGGGGAGCTGCACTCTAAGATTCAACGAGAAGTTGCCGGTGAAATTGCCGAGCAGGTGCCAAGAGAAGCAGCTCTTCTGATCAGCGAGGCCATCTTCTCTGTTTTTAATGTCGACTGGCTTGAAGATCAGCTAATTATGGTCATTGAAGATTGGCTCCGTTTCATGAAGGGAGAGCAGCAAGATTTCAAAGCAGTGATCGAGCTGGAAGCAAAAAAAGCGGAACTGGAAGCAAGGCTCAATAGGCTGGTGTCAATACTTCCGGAGCGGGTTATGGCGGAAGCGGGAATTGAGTCCGGAATGGAGGCTCAATTCGCTGCGGGCATCATGGAAGAAATGGACCTGCCTGATCAAATCCGCCTTGATGAACTGCTGTCTGAAGAAGAAATGATTTACGACCTGGCGGAGTTCTCGCGCAGCGTCCAGCAATTTCGCTTCTTTTATATCTACCTGCCATTTGCAGTTTACATCCTTTTACTGATATTTAACCTCCTTCTCGCCGGCTGGGCCGGGGGGTTAAAGTGGTTTGGTTCAGGGTTTATCGCGTCGGGCATAACATTTTTGGCGGGAATGCAGTTAACCTCTTTTGCTCTTGCCAGCCCCGTGGCTTCAAGCCAGTCGACGGAAGAGGCAGCTTTCGCAGAGGCTATTATTGCCGCTGCTTCTTATACAGCGGCTCGCGCTTCCATGATCCCTGTTATTTATACCCTGGCCGGCCTGTTCTTCCTGGTGATCGGCCTTTTATCCGGGTTCATAATAAGCAGAAGAACAGGGGAAGGGCAGTTTTAGCTCTGCCGGCAGCATTAATTTAATCTGAAGTAAAGGAGCAATAGGACATGAATAACTCGGAATTTCGCCGCCTCGGCTACGAATTAATTGATTGGATCGCCGACTATTTTGAACATGTCGAAGGATTTCCGGTGCGCTCAACGGCCAAACCGGGCCAGATCAAGAGCGTGCTGCCCCAGGAGCCCCCTGCTGAAGGCGAAGCGCTTGACAGCGCTTTTGCCGATTTCAGGGAGCTGATCATGCCGGGAATTACCCACTGGCAGCACCCGGGCTGGTTCGCCTATTTTCCGTCCAACAACAGCCCCGCTTCGGTGCTGGGCGAACTGCTTTCCGCCGGCCTCGGGGCCCAGTGCATGATCTGGCAGACATCGCCTGCGGCGGCAGAGTTGGAGGAGGTAGTGATGGAATGGTTACGCCGGATGATAGGCCTCCCTGCCGGTATGGAGGGTGTCATCCAGGATACAGCTTCCACTTCCACCCTCTGCGCCCTGCTTAGCGCCCGCGAAAAAACGACCGATTATGCCATTAACCGGGCCGGCTTCCGGGCTCCTCTCAGGGTTTACGCTTCTGAAGAAGCCCACTCCAGTATTGATAAGGCAGTGAAAATCGCCGGATACGGGATCGAAAACCTGCAGAAAATCGAGACCGATGAAGCTTATGCCATGCTTCCGGAAAAACTTGAAAATAGGATCAAGATCGATCTGGCCAACGGCTACAAACCGGCCTGTGTCGTCGCAACCCTGGGGACAACTTCTTCGGCGGCGATTGACCCCCTTGAACCAATCGGGCGGATCTGCAGCCAATACGGAATCTGGCTGCACGTCGATGCCGCTTACGGGGGCACAGCTGCACTGCTTGAAGATAAGCGCACCATGCTAAAAGGCGCAGAAGCGATCGACTCTTTCGTGTTTAACCCTCACAAGTGGATGCTGACCAACTTCGACTGCTCCGCTTACTTTGTTAAAGATAAAGAACCGTTAATCCGTACTTTTGAAATACACCCGGAATACCTGAAGACGGGTCACGATGCCGAAGTGAAAAACTACCGCGACTGGGGGATCCAGCTCGGCAGGCGTTTTCGGGCCCTCAAACTCTGGTTCGTGATCCGTAATTACGGCGTAGAAGGTTTGAAAGCAATGATCCGCGAACACCTGCGCCTGGCCGCTCTTTTCAAGGAGCTGGTCCAAAGGGACAACCGCTTCGAGCTGCTGGCTCCGGTCCACTTCAGCCTGGTTTGCTTCAGGATGAAAAAGGAGGGCGCCTCGGAAGAAGAGCTGTCATTATTAAACTCTTCCCTGCTGGAGAAAGTAAACAGCTCCGGCCAGGTATACCTGACCCACACCGCGCTTAAAGGCCGTTATGCGATCAGAATGGCAATCGGGTCCCGGCTAACAGAAGAAAAGCATGTGCGCAGGGCCTGGGAACTGATCAGCGAAAAAGCCCCCTCGCTTCTTGAGCAATAATTCTGAATTAGATCCGGCCCCTCGCTTTAGCTGATCGGGATATGCTATAATAAAAACACGACCGGCCGACCGGTCGGTCAAGAATTAGCAGATAACCTATTGGAGGCCCACTGAAAAGATGCACATTTCCCGGGCGGCAGTTAAAAGGCCTGTGGCAACAAGCACAATTTTGATCTTAATCCTGGTTATCGGTCTGGTCAGCCTCTATCAGAGCCCGCTTGATCTGCTTCCCGATATCCAGTTCCCCGTGCTTGCCGTGATTACGGTTTTTCCCGGCAGTTCACCCCAGGAGACCTTAGAACTGGTGAGCAAGCCGATCGAAGACACCCTGGCAGCGACCAGCGGTTTGACGGGGATGAACTCATTTTCCCAGGAGAGCCTTTCTTTGGTGATCCTTTCTTTTGATTGGGGCACCGATGTTAAGCGGATCAGGGAAGATGTAAATGTGCGCATGGACCTGATGACCTTTCCCGACGGGGTCCAGCGCCCCTTGATCCTGGAATTCGACCCCACCCTGATGCCGATCATGCAGGTTTCGGCCAGCGGGACGGAAGATGCGGTGGCCCTTACCGAATGGCTTAACGAGACTGCATCTCCCAGGTTGGAAGCGGTAAGGGGGGTGGCCAGCGTGCAGGTCCAGGGCGGAGCCCGGCAGGACCTTTTCGTGAGGACCACCCCTGAATCAATGCAGGAGTACCAGGTTTCTTTTGAGCAGATTGCCGGTGTTCTCAGGGCCAGCTTAACCGATCTGCCTGCCGGCATTATTGATCTTGAAGACCGCCAGGTGCGGATCCGTTTTCTGGGTCGTTATGCTGAAAGCGAGATGCTCTCGGAGTTGATTGTTGGTTTCCAGATAGATGAAGAGGCGCTGGAAAGGTTAATCGGCCAGGAAATCGATATCAACCTGAACCAGATTATATCGGGGCAGGGTGGCTTCACCGGCGGCAGCGGAGTTGAACTGCCGGTCCGCGAGCTTTACTGGGATGACATTTTTGATTTTGATGCCGCCACCACGTCGGCAGAGCATCTTTACATACCGCTGCAGCAGCAGTGGCTTGAAGATAATTTCGAAGATGTTGAAAGAAGCCTGCTGCTCTTTACAATTAACCCGAGTATAAGCTACGAGCCTGAAAATAGCCGTCTTGCTTTTTCCCTTTCTGCCATAGGCTGGGTTCCTGTCGGTTCCCCTGAAAGCCTGGGTGAAGTGGCTGATTCCGGCCTTAACCGTCTTGAGGATATCTGGCTGATCAACCAGGCTGTGCCCGACAACGGCAGCGTGATCATTCCCCTCGATCCCTTGAGTATTGAGCGCCGGAACATAAGCGAGGAGGATATCCTGCAGCTTGAAGAAATCCACCCCCTCATCACTGCCGCCCGTCCCGGGTATGTAATCGTCTCCTTTCACCAGGATTGGGACAATGTGAGGCGCGATCCTATATTTTCTGTGCCGGATTATGGAGCCTGGCTCCAGAACGTTCAGGCAGAAGTCGATCGCGGCCTTGTTGATGCATCCCGCTTTCTCGAAGACGGGCTGACCGACCTGGCCACGGCCATGATAGCCGGTTCCATGTCTCCCGGCGGAGGCGGAGGTTTTGCCTTTGGCGATTTTGATTTTGATGACGATTTCCCGATAACGCCGATCACCCTTGGCATGGTAGCTGAAATAACCCAGGACACCTATAACCCGACCATGATCTCACGCTACAACCGCCAACCAAGCATTGGTCTGGCGATCCAGAAAGAAGGCGACGCCAACACCGTTTTGGTAGCCCGCCAGGTCAGAGATGCCCTGGACAAACTTTCGGAAGAAAGCAGGGGCGGCTTTTCCCAAATAACTTTCAATACTGTATTCGACCAGGCTGAAGAAATAGAGCGGGCCCTGGCGGACCTGGCCTGGTCGCTCTTAGGCGGAGCAGCCCTGGCCATTATGGTCCTGATCGTCTTTTTACGCAACTGGCGCACAACCATGTTTATCGGCATTAGCATTCCTGCGGCGATCATCGCCACTTTTTCACTCCTCTATTTTACGAACCTGACCATCAACCTGATGACACTCGGCGGTCTGGCCCTGGCTGCCGGCATGCTTGTCGACAACGCCATTGTCGTCAGCGAAAATATCTTCCGTCACTATCAAATGGGTAAATCGCCGGCTGACGCCTCAATAGACGGGTCGCGTGAGGTATCGGGTGCGATTACCGCCTCCACCCTGACTACGATCAGCGTTTTCTTTCCCGTTGTCTTTCTAACCGGCCTGGCAGGCCAACTCTTCTGGGAATTTGCCTTAACCGTTGCCTGCGCTATCCTGGCTTCGCTCCTGGTCGCCCTTACCGTTATCCCACTGCTGGCTTCCCGTTCGCTTAAGAATGGTGCCGGCGGTCACCCCGGCGATTCGAGACCGCGTCTGCTCTCCGGCTACCACCGCCTTTTAAAACCGGCAGTTTCCCACCCATGGTGGGTTCTCATCTTTGCTCTCCTGCTTGTTGCCATTGGTGCATTTGGCTTTACCACCCTTGGCACCGAGCTTTTCCCATCGCCCGATGAAGCGGCCTTCACGGTTAATGTAACCCTGCCTCCGGGCACTACGCTGGCCAATACGGACGCTTACGTAATGCAGGTAGAAGAAATCCTCGAACGCAGGCCGGAAATTGAATCATTTACGGCCAGGGTCGGGGGATCCGGTTTTATGGCCATGCCTGCACAGGGTGGCAATTCGAACCAGGCCCGCCTGCGGGCCCAAATTGCCCCCGGGCATGTTGGGAATATTGATCAAATCATCGAAGAAGTGAGGCAGGATGTTACAGCTATTTCTGCTGAAGCGGACGCCTCTTTTGCCCGCGAATCGCTGCTAGATGCGGCAGGCTTGGAGACAAGGCTTGACCTGGTTGTCGCCGGGCCCGACCTGCAGCAGGTGATGGCGATTACCGGGGATGCGGTTAACCTGCTGGCGGGCTATGATAACTTTACCGATGTCCAGTCATCTCTGGAGGAAAGCCGTCCGGAAATACATATTAAACTCGATCACGGCGAAGCGCTGCAAAAAGGGGTAACCCTGGCCCAGGTGGCTACCGCGGTGCGCCAGGCCCTGGAAGGTATTCCTGTCAGCCGGATCGAAACCAGCGTCGGGGTTCTTGATATAGTCCTCGGTTACCAGAAAAGCGATATCAATACAATCGAAGATTTGGGCCGGATCGGTTTTTACACCCCGAACGGAGAGTATTTGCAGTTGAACGAAGTTGCCGATTTAAGCGAAGCTTTCGGTCCGCAGAGCATTCCCCGCGAAAACCAGCAGGTAGTAGGTCAGATCCAGGTCCAGTACAGCAGCCTTGACCTGGGATCAGCCACATCTGAGGCGCTCTCCATCCTGGAGGCGTTGGAGCTTCCCGATGGCTATGAGATTCGTACCGCCGGCAGTTCAGACCTGATGGCTGATGTTCTCTCCGAACTTCAGCTGGTGCTTCTTCTGGCCGCCCTTTTGGTTTACCTGGTCATGGCGGCCCAGTTCGAATCACTGCTTCATCCCTTCATCATTATCTGCAGCCTCCCCCTGGCCTATATCGGCGCTATTGCCGGCCTGATTATCACCGGTAACAGTATCAGCATCCCGGCTATGATCGGTGTGGTAGTGCTATCCGGCATCCTGGTAAATGATGGGATCATTATGGTTGATTTTATCAACCAGCAGCGGCGGCTGCATGGAATGAACCTGCAGGATGCAATCATCGAGGGAGCGACGGCGCGTCTGCGCCCGATCCTGATGACGACCGCCACTACCGTTCTCGGCCTGCTGCCCCTGGCTCTTGGTATCGGCGAGGGCGCGCAGCTGCAGGCTCCGATGGCGATCACGATCATCGGCGGCCAGATCACCGGAACCCTGCTCCTGCTTTTTGCCATCCCCTCAATCTACAAGGTGGTAACCAGGGAACAGCCTGGCGGCGAGGCTGCCCTGCAGGCTGAAGCGGCAGGCGCAGAGGTTGTCAGCGGCCGGGCGGCTCAGTCGGTATACAAAGAAAAGGCTTTGCATACCGGTGATATATTCGGACCTTCAACCCGTTCAGTATCGCTGCTTCCTTCCGGCCGAAAGGGAAGGCGTAACGGCAGGAATGGTCGTAACGGTAAGAATGCTTCCAGGTCTGTAGCACGTATGATCATCGTGCTTGTACTGGCCGGGCTGATGCTGGCGCTTTTCAGTTACTTTGCCGGCGGCTGCCTGCTGAACATTTAATCCTGCAAGGAGGGCTGCGCTGATGGCCGTTTCCGGAAACAAGGCAAAGACTAAAGGCGGCAAGCGGGAGAAAATACTGCTTGCCGCAATTGAAAAGTTCCTGGAAAAAGATTATTACCAGGTCACAATTGTTGAGATCGCCGAGCGGGCTTCTGTGGGCAAGGGCACAGTATACGAGTATTATTCCAGCAAGGAAGAGCTTTTCAAGGAATGCTTCTCCTATTGCGCGGAAAGTTACATCCAGTCATTTCAGGATCACCTCACAAAACCGGAAACGGTAAAAATGACTATGCAGGAGATCCTGCGCACGCACCTGGATATGATCAAGGACAACCGCAAGCGCCTCCATCTCCTGTTTAATGAAAAGCCGGCCTCATTCCAGGAGCTGCAGAGCTGGGTTCTTGAAAGGCGCGAGGAACTGCTGCAGGGGATCATGGATCTGCTTGAAGAGGGGATCAGATCGAACGAGATCCGGGCCGGTATAGATGTTGAAATGGCCGGCCGGCTCTTCCTTGCCCTGAATTACGTGGTTATGGGCGGAATGGTTGTTCTCGACGGAATCGATGTGGACGAAGAGCGGATCGGCGCCCTGCTTGAAATCTACTGGCAGGGGATTGGTATGAAACGTTAAGGCTCGACGGTATTCAGCAGTTGACCGGGCCCTGACCCGCCGGCCAACCCGGTAAAGAAAAGAGGCTGCCCTCTCGGAACAGCCTCCTGCATCATCCATGCTCTGCTGGCGTAATAACTCCTTATGCGAGAGCGCTGCCAACCTCTTTGCCGAGAGCCTTCAGGGCGGCTACGGCATCCTGATCGGGGTTCCACATGCAGCGAACGCCCTCCTTGTTGATCAGCTCGAAACCAGCTTCTTCCAGCAGGCCGTTGATCAGCTTCACCGATTCGCCGCTCCAGCCGTAACAGCCGAAAGCAGCGCCCTTCTTATCCTGGAACTTTAAGCCTTTGGCCATATCAAGCAGAGAAGCTATGGAATGAAGGACACCCTTGTTAATTGTCGGTGACCCGACCACAACCGCTTTCGATTTAAATATTTCCGTAACAATGTCATTCGTATCCGACCGGGCGGCGTTATAGAGCTTCACACCCAGCGACCCGTCGGCTTCTTTAATGCCGGCAGAAACCGCTTCAGCCGCCTTACGGGTTCCATCCCACATGGTGTCATATACAATGGTTACCTGGTGTTCGCTGTATGCATCGGCCCATTCCATGTACTTGTTGACAATCTGGAGCGGATCATCGCGCCAGAGAATCCCGTGACTGGGGCAGATCATTTCCACGGGCAGGTTCATGCCGACAACTTCCTTAATCTTCGCCGTAACCAGCTTGCTGAAGGGAGTTAATATGTTGGCGTAATACTTTATCGCCTCCTGGAAAAGTTCGCACTGGTCAACCAGGTCGTTATACATCAACTCCGAGGCATAGTGCTGTCCAAAAGCGTCGTTGGGAAAAAGGATATTGTTTTCGGTAAGATAGCAGAACATGCTGTCGGGCCAGTGCAGCATTTTGGCTTCAACAAAAACCAGTTCCCGGTCCCCCAGGCTCAGTTTGTCCCCGGTCTTAACCGGCTTAAAATTCCACTCTTGGTGATACTGGCCCTTTAGCGATTTTACAGCAGCGCCGCTGCAGTAAACGGGCGTGCCCGGGATTTCGCGCAGCAATTCGGGCAGCGCCCCGCTGTGGTCAACTTCGCCGTGGTTGGCGATAATATAATCGATTTCTTTCAGGTCAATTTCTTTTTTAAGGTTTTCTACGAATTCCCCGGCAAAAGGGCGCCATACGGTATCGATGAGCGCTGTTTTTTCAGAACCGCGTACAAGGTACGAGTTATAAGAACTACCGCGGTGGGCGCTCAACTCTTCGCCGTGAAATTTGCGAAGCTCCCAGTCAATTTTACCGACCCAGGTAACATTGTCATTGATTTTAAAAGACATCATCAGACCTCCTGCAGGTTAAGTTTAATCTCTGACCGGAAAAAGCCGCTGCTTTTTCATCTTAAGAACGGATCATTACCAGCATCATTTTAAAAGGTTCATTTGCTTTTAACGCGTGGGGCTCGTCTGCAGGCATAATAATCATTTCGCCTGCCTTAACGGAATACGATTTTCCGGAGATAATAATTTCCGCTTCGCCATCAAGCACGCAAACCATGGCATCAAAAGGGGCGGTATGCTCGCTTAAGCCCTGGCCCTTGTCGAAAGCAAACAGGGTTACTGTTCCGGTCTCTTTTTTCAGGACCTCCTTGCTGACAATCGAACCGTCCTGGTATGCGGTAAGCTCTTTCAAATTAAAGGGGGTTGATTTCAAACTGTCTCCGCTCATTTTTCCACCTCCATTGTAACCGACTATTACTAACCAAACAGGTTATATATATTTTACCACAGCGCCGCCCCTTAGACAACTACTATTTCGCCTTTTTGCAGGTATTAAGCCTGCGGTTGGCAAATTATATGAAAGCGTTTAGTATGGAGAACCTCTTAGAGGAGTGATTATAAATGAACAAACGACAGGTAATTATTGTAGCCCTCGTGGCGCTGGCCTTTTTTGCAGTAGTCCTGGCGGTTGTATACAGCGGTATGGAATCTTTTCACGAAGCCGGCCGGCCGGGCGAAGACCGCATCGTGGTTATTTACCTGCAGGGCACGATTCAGGAGGGGGGAGGCGGTTTTTTCGCCGGTGGCATTACTCCGCGCCTGGTCTACTCCCAGCTTGAACGAGCCTTAAATGATCGGACTGTCAGCGGGGTTGTCCTCAGGGTTGAAAGTCCCGGCGGTTCAATCGCTGCTTCGCAGGAAATAGCGGCCATGGTCAGGGATTTTGATAAACCTGTCGTTGTCTCGATGGCCGATATGGCTGCTTCAGGCGGCTATTATATCGCCGCCCCGGCCCAGGGTATTGTTGCCCAGCCCGGCACAATGACCGGTTCGATCGGGGTAATCAGCACCCTGATGACCCTGGACGGGTTTTACGAGATGCTCGGCATTGAGGTGGAGATTTTCAAGTCGGGGGAATACAAGGATATGTTCTCACGCACCCTCACGGAGGATGAGCGCGAGATCATGCAGGCTATCTCTGACCAGGCCTATGAACAGTTCATCACCGATGTCGCCGAGGGCAGGGGGATGGACCTGGAAGAAGTAAGAGCGCTGGCTACGGGCCAGATCTACCTGGGCAGCCAGGCCCTGGAACTGGGACTGGTTGACCGTCTCGGCGGGCTTGATGACGCTATTGCATACCTGGCCGAGCTGAACGGGTTTGAAAACCCCGTCCGCTACCATTATCCCGAGCCTTCCCTCTTTGTGCAGCTATTCGATTACGGTTATACCGTTCTGGCAGGGCTGGAAAAAGCTTTCGTCCCGCCTGAACTGATCATTCTCGATATGCTAAGAGAGGGAGTTCCCCCGCAAATCCTCTACCAGGTTCGTTAGGGGAGAGGAAACTGTTAGTGCCCGGAAGGCAGGACTTTTCTCCTGGTTCCGCAGCCTGACGGCGTTTTATCAATGAAGGAGGTCACTAACTGCATGTTCGACAAGTTGACGGAATGGCTTTTCGGGGTTTTAAGCAAACCATCATCGACCCTGAATGAAATAGCGCGGGAAAAACCGGTCGGTTTGGCTCTGCTTGTCTATATAACGGTCACGCTGCTCGTGATCATTCTTAACGTATATGAACCGGGTTCTGCCGGCGCCCTCAACGAGCTGATGATCCAGGCCGGCATTTACATCTCGCCTTCAACCCTGGTATTCAGTTCGCTGCTGCTGGCCCTGGTTTCGCTCTTTATATCTACCGGCCTGCTGCACCTCTTTGCCCGCCTCTTTGGCGGGAAAGGGAGGTTTTGGAATCTCTTTTCGGCCTACGCTTTTGCCGATTTTCCACTTATTATCAGCGTTCCGGTCACGGTTTTTTCCGGCTTTCTGGGAGCTGCAGGTAACATTCTGGGCGGTTTTATCAGCCTGGGTTTATCGATATGGGTTTTGGTTCTGCATGTCATTGCTGTCCGCGAGAGCCATGGTCTTAGCACCGGTATGACCGTGCTGGCCTATATCCTGCACTTTCTGGTTCTTGTCGCCGTTCCACTCGCGATCATCATGATCGTGGTTTTTGCTGTTTTTACTTTTTAGTCATCCTCCGGCAGCAGCAGTTCATCCAGCGGCTTCAGTTCTTCGACAACCCAGTTGAAGGCTCCGTCACTGGCAGCTCGCCGCGCCGCCGGGGCCGCTTCGGCCATGATCCTGTAGACGATTGCCCTGGCTTCTTCCCTGCGGTCCTGGTAAAGGGCTGTCCTGGCCTCTACAAGGGCCCGGTGGATCTTTTTCTTAAGCTCTTCCTTTTCGCTGCCGCGAAAAGGCTCGCCGCTTTTGTTGTTTGACACTTCAAGCCCTCCTTTGCGTTTCCGGCCCGGGGGAGCGGGTTGTGAGCCTGAAAGGCGTAAAAACTTACCTTTTCCTGCTTAAATTATAACCCTAAGCAGTAAAGTGAACAACTCTCCGGGTTCAGCTTAAGGCCGCAATTGAGGCGGCGAACTGTTCCTGCTGTTTAGCAGGCTTCATGCTAAAATGGGATTATTGCGGTAGGCCGTTATGTTTAAACCGGGAGGTGGATCATTATCGCCAGGAATTCCAAGGACGATCCCGATCGCGAATTGATTGAAGAGCTGAACCGGAAATACGAGGGCCGCGAAGACGAACTTGATCTGCCGGGAAGACAGCGCAGAAGGCGGATCTGGCTTAGCGCAATCGCTCTTTTTCTGGCCCTTGTATTCCTGTTCTCGGTAACCGGGCGCTGGCTGACCGTATTCAGCGGCCCCACCCTGCAGTTTTTACGCGAATCCTGGGAGCTTTCTTCCGATCCCCTTGTCCGCGACCTAAAAGAAAGCGTGGTCCAGATCCAGGCTGAAAGACCTGCCGATTCTCCCCGGGGGCAGATCCGCGGGAGCGGTTTTAATATTGATCCCGGCGGATTAGTTGTTACCAACCGGCACCTGGTCGAGGGAGCCAGTCTGGTCAGGATCTCTTTTCCGGGCAGGGGCACTTTTACGGCCGAAGAGATCTGGGTTTCGGCTGCGGCCGACCTGGCCCTTGTATCTGTCCAGGGCGAAAACTTCGCCAGCGTTTCTCTCTCGTCAAGGTCTGCATCTCCTGGTGAAGAGCTGCTCGTTATCGGCAACCCGCTGCAATTTGCCCGCATCGCCAATAGCGCCGACATCATCGGTTACCGGGATAACCCTGCCGGCGCTTTCCCTTTCCTGGTTGTTGAAGCCTCTATTTACCCGGGCAGCAGCGGCAGCCCGCTCTTTAACCGGGAAGGCCAGGTGACAGGGGTGGTTTTTGCAACCTTACGGACCCCTGATGATGCCCATGTCCTGGGCCTGGCTGTTGATGTACGCGAACTGGCCCTGTTTCTCGAAGAGGTTTTGCCATAAAAGGCGGGAACGTAATTATTACGCAGCCGGTTTTAGTTTTTTAGTTGAGATTAAGTTCTCGCAGGTAGGCAGCCAGGTGTCCTTTGTCCATGTTCAGGTGGCCCAGCCCTATTGCTTCCCCCCATTTTCAGGGTATCATAGCCGGCGCTTATTCCGTTTGTAAAGACCTTGTCCTTAATATTTCTGCCGGGGGCTTTTTTTGATCCCGGCCTGCAGGCCAAAAGAACCTGCCTTAGTGATTCTCCGCCCGCCGTCTGCCGGTCGCTGGAAAGGGCGGGATTGCCGGGCATATTTAACGCAGCGGGCAGAAAGCCTGAAGAGGTCGTTTACCGCTTCGTAAAATTTAACCCCGGATTATGCCTTAAAAAGCTTTTAAGCGCTTTTCACTTTTGGCCTCGGTTTGGTGTAGCGGTTGATTATAGGCACAAATAGGTTCATGCCTATAATTGCGAAGGTCGTACCTTCCGGGAGCCAACCCCAGAGCCTCATGGCCATAATAATCAAGCCGACCCCAAAACCGAAAATGTATCGGCCGGGCTGGGTTTTAGGGGAACTGACCGGGTCGGTGGCCATGAAAAATGCACCCAGCAGGAGGCTGCCCGACAACAGGTGGAACATTACATTTTGACCGGTCAGCAGGCAGACCAGAACAACCGCGGCCAGACAGCTTAAGGGAATACGCCAGTTGGCATATTTTTTGTAAATGAGCCAGGCGCCGCCTATTAAAAGCAGCAGGGCTGAGGTTTCGCCGAGGCTGCCCGGGATAGTGCCCAGGAACAGGTCGATCAGCGGGGTAAGGGTGCCTTCGCTGCGGATCAGCTGCAGCGGGGTAGCGGTTGTAGTCAGGTCCACCGGGTTCAGCCAGGGCGTCATGGTGCCCGGAAAAGCATAAATAATAAAGAGGCGGCCAAAGAGGGCCGGGTTAAAAAGGTTTTTACCGTAACCTCCGAAAAGCTGTTTGCCAACCACTATCCCCACGAACGCTCCGGCTGCGACTACATACAGCGGCAGAGAGGGAGATACGGTAAGCGCCAGAAGCAGTCCCGTAACAACAGCGCTCAAATCCCTGATCTTGATCGGTTTCTTCGTCAGGTACTGGAACAGGGCTTCTGCGGCGACAGCGGTGGCAACACTAACCGCGATCAATAAAACTGCATTTAAGCGATAGGAATAAATAGCAAACAGGGTAACCGGCGTAAGCGCCAGCAGCATTCCCTTCATCATTTTCATCTTTGTTCCCTCCAAAAGGCTAAATCGTAATCCAGATTGTTTTTCCAACCAGCCTTATTAAGTATTATAGAATAGGGAACAGCAGGGTTCAACTGCGTCTTGAAAAACACCTTGTAAATAACCGGCGGGCATATCGCTACCCCTTCCGAGCAGGTCTATTTACCGATAGCACCGAAGGAAAAATGCCTTAGTCTTGCTGTGATAAGACAGTCATCCGGCAGGGAGCGGAAAACTCCTTGCAGGATATGCCCCTAAAAAAACGAAATGAGGATAAAACAAAAAGGAGGCGGTTAGAAATAAATAATCGAAAAACTGTTGAAACCATTATCCGGGAACACGGCTTTTCTGATTACCGCTGGATCAAGTCTGAAAATATTGTTGTCGCCCACTGGGTGCGCTTTAAATGCATCTTTGGCTGCACCAGCTATGGGAGAAAAGGCACCTGCCCTCCGCAGGTCCCTGCGGTGGAAGAATGCCGCGCCTTTTTCAACGATTACAGTGAAGCTGTGATCCTCCGTTTTGCCCACCGGGTTGACCGGCCCGAAGATCGGGTAGATTGGAGCCGGGGTATCAGCGAAAAGCTGATTGCCCTGGAAAGACAGGTATTTCTCAATGGCTTCCATAAAGCATTTATGCTCTTCATGGACGAGTGCCGCATGTGCAGCAAGTGTACCGGCTCACGGGAAGAGTGTGTCAGGAAAGAAGTGGCCCGCCCTGGCCCCGAATCGCTCGCTGTCGATGTTTTTTCCACTGTTCGTTCTGTCGGCTATCCCATCGAGGTGCTTACTGATTACGGGTGTGAAATGAATCGTTACGCTTTCCTGATGGTCGAATAGGTCTGATTGATTAATGACAGGGCTGCCCCGGTTTTCCGGGGCAGCCCTGTGGTTTATCCTTACTCTTATCCTAGCTTAAGCTCTTGTATTTATAACTTGGCCGGCCCGGGGGTTTAAGGGTGTTTCGTCACATAACTCTTATTCCCCGCTGCTGTAATCACTTTAACCGGATTCGTAATGCCAAATAGCTGTTTTATCCAACCTTACGGCTGCAGCATCGGGGTGATTCCTTATTATTTATACCGAAGCTGCATCATTATCATAAATATTACTGTTTTAATGCTTTATGCCGGCGGGGTAAAAGTTCTTCCGGCAAGTTCCTTGTCCAGCATCAGAATGCCGTGTCCCTGCTCGCCTACCCGCTTGACCAGGCTGAGCAGCCGGCTCATCGATGCTTCTTCCTCAACCTGTTCGTCGACGAACCACTGTAAAAAGCCGATGCTGGGATAATCTTTTTCTTCCTGGGCAATGTTCATCAGGTCGTTGATCAGTCCGCTGACCAGTTTTTCATGCTCCAGGGCCAGTCCGAAAATTTCTTCCACAGATTTAAAATCGCGCTTTGGATCTTTAAAGCCGGTAATAACCGCTTCTTCCCCATGTTCATTGATATAGTGGAAGAATTTCATGGCGTGGAACCTTTCTTCTTCAGCCTGGACGGTAAAGAAGTTGGCAAATCCGTCCAGATCTTCTTTCTTGAAATAGGCGGCCATGGCCAGGTAATAATGAGCGGAGTAAAATTCGTGGGTAATCTGTTCATTCATTTTTGCAAGCAATTTTTCAGATAGCATTTTGCTGCCTCCCTTTCTCGTTCTTGTTATTTATTATTATATTCTGTTAAGGCGATATTTGCAAGCATAACCTGCTTCTCTATCCGGTCTCCAGGTATCGTTTCTTTTAAAGTGTCCGGGCCACCATGCCCCCTGAAACATATGCAGGGCTTGTTCATATATACATAAATCTTAGCGGCCATAAGCTTATCAGGTTGACGGGGGCCGCCACTGCACAGCGGGTGCCGGTTTGATTTCTTCCGACCAAATTTCAGGCAAGACAGTCTATTGCGTCTATTGCCCACCGGCCTTCTTTTCGGTTTTTCCGGCAGGATTTACTTCCGCCGGAAGAGAAAAGTATAAGGTCTGTTTACGCCCAAATAGCGGTTAAGGGAAAGGGGAGAATCGTATGGAAGAACAACTCAAATTAGTTTTCGCATCATACAAGGGCGAAAAAAACGAGCTGATCCCGGTCCTGCAGGATGTTCAGGAAGAGATCGGCTATTTACCCGATGAAGCGATGCGCGAGGTCGCCCGTTTCGTGCGGGTTCCGGAAAGCAAGGTTTTTGGTGTGGCCACTTTTTATGCCCGTTTTCATCTTCAGCCCAGGGGAAGGCATATTGTCAGGTTGTGCTGTGGAACTGCCTGTCATGTGCGCGGGGCCAGCAAAGTTGCCACCAAGCTGAAAGATACCCTCAACGTCGGGGTTGGCGAAACCACGGAAGATATGAAATATACCTACGAGGAGGTAGCCTGTATCGGAGCCTGTGGGCTGGCCCCGGTTATGACTATCGACGACAAAACTTTTGGCAAGCTTGATCCCGACAAAACGAAAAATATTATCGAGAACTTCGGCGAAGCCCCGGAAGGGGGAGAAGCGTAGATGGAAAAGTTTATAGACCACTGCTGTGAAAAATGTTTTAACAGCAAGGAAAAACCGTGCGACCAGTTTGTTGAGTGCTGCCTCGAAGGCCCGCTCTGCCATGAGAGCGAGCCCTGCAAGAAAGCCCGACAGGCGATTACGGATAAATACTCGCACAGCCCGCATTTCCTCGAACACTGATTTTAATCTGCGCCAGCGAAAGGAGAGAGGACAAACGTGTATGAAAGACATATCCTGATCTGTGCCGGAACGGGCTGTATATCTTCAGGGGCCAACGAAGTTCACGATACCCTGGTTGAAGAGCTCGAGAAGCACGGGTTAAAGGAAAAAGTCAGGATCATCATGTCGGGCTGCCACGGATTTTGTGAGCAGGGCCCGATATTTATTGTTTATCCGGAAGACATCTTCTACTGCGGTGTGCAGGCTGAAGATGTACCCGAACTTGTGGAAGAATACCTGGTTAAGGGCAATATGGTCGAACGCCTTCTTTACAAGGATCCCGTCAGTGAGGAGAGAGTCATCTCGCACGACAAGATCATGTTCTACAGCAAACAGAAGCGGCTGGCCTTAAGAAACTGCGGGGTAATCGACCCTGAAAATATTGACGAATATATTATCCGAGGCGGCTACCTGGGCTTTAAGAAAGCGCTGGCCATGGAGCCGATGGATGTTGTGAACGAGGTGAAAAGTTCCGGCCTGCGCGGCCGCGGCGGGGCAGGATTTCCCACCGGGATGAAGTGGCAGTTTGCCAACGGCAGCCCGGGCGGTAAAAAATATATTGTCTGCAACGCCGACGAGGGCGACCCCGGCGCCTTTATGGACCGCAGCCTTTTGGAGGGCGATCCCCATGCAATCCTGGAAGGCATGCTCATTGCCGGCAAGGCTGTCGGAGCTGACGAAGGCTATATCTACGTGCGCTCTGAATATCCCCTGGCAATCAAGCGCCTGCGCACGGCTATAGCCCAGGCTGAAGAATACGGCTTGATCGGCGAAAACATCATGGGTTTTGGCTTTAATTTTAAAGTCAAGATCAAGGAAGGAGCCGGGGCCTTCGTTTGCGGCGAAGAAACCGCTCTGCTTGCCTCCATTGAAGGACAGCGCGGGGTGCCGCGCCACCGTCCCCCCTTCCCGGCCGTCGAAGGCCTCTGGGGCAAACCGACCTGTATCAACAACGTGGAGACCCTGGCCAACGTGCCGCTGATCTTAAGGCGCGGAGCTGAAGAATTTGCTTCGGTTGGTACCGAAGGCAGCAAGGGCACCAAGGTGTTCGCCCTTACCGGGAAAGTGAACAATACCGGCCTGGTGGAAGTTGCCATGGGTATTACCATCCGCGAGGTTGTCTTCGATATTGGCGGCGGTATCCGCTTCGGCAAGAAATTTAAGGCGGCCCAGATCGGCGGCCCCTCAGGCGGCTGTATCCCCGAGGAACACCTCGACCTGCCGATCGATTTCGACTCGCTCACCGCAGCCGGGGCAATGATGGGCTCCGGCGGACTTGTTGTCGTCGACGAGGACACCTGTATGGTCGACATGGCCCGCTATTTCCTTAACTTTACCAAAAACGAATCCTGCGGTCAGTGCATCCCCTGCCGTCTGGGCACCACCCAGATGTTCGATATCCTTGAAGATATCACTGAAGGGCGCGGCAAGCCGGAAGATATACCCATGCTCGAAGAGCTGGCCCTGGCGGTTAAGAAAGGTTCCATGTGCGGACTCGGTCAGACCGCCCCGAACCCGATCCTCACCACCCTGCGCTACTTCCGCGATGAATACGAGGCTCACGTGATCGAAAAACGCTGCCCGGCCCTGGTCTGTAAGGCGCTCCTGCAGTATAGCATCGATGAGGAAAAATGTATCGGCTGTACCCGCTGCACCAAGGAGTGCCCTGTTGATGCGATCAGCGGCGAGAAGAAGGAGCCGCATGTGATCGACCAGGAAAAATGCACCAAGTGCGGGGCCTGTTTCGATGTCTGTCCGAAGAAGGTCCGCGCCGTTGTGGTGCTTTCCGAGGGTCTTCCTGAACAGGACAGAGAAAATGCGGAGGAGGGCTGCAAATGTCAGAGCTAGTAACCTTAACCATTGACGGAGTGGAAATAAAAGCCGAGCCGGGCACCTCAGTCTTGAGGGCAGCCCTGGAAAACGGCATCTATATCCCCCATCTCTGCGATCATCCCGATGTAAGCTCGGTCGGTATCTGCCGGGTTTGCATTATTGAAATCGAGGGGCGCCGCCCCACCGTTTCCTGCAAGACTCCAGTCGAAGAAGGCATGGTTGTCACCACTTCCAACGAAGAGCTGGAGAAAACCCGTAAAATCAACCTGGAGCTCTTGGTCCTGAACCACGACTACAACTGCCAGAGCTGCGCCAAGAACAGCCAGTGCAAGCTGCAGGAACTGACCCGCTACATCGGGCTCGACGAAGAACGGATCAAAGCGATGCGCGAACCCGAACTGCCTCACGAGATTGACGATTCCAATCCCTATTACCTGCGCGATCTGAACAAATGCGTCCTCTGCGGTATTTGCGTGCGCACCTGCGAAGAGATTCAGGGCGATGGCTGTATCGATTTCGCTTTCCGCGGGATTAAAACCAAGATCAGCGTGCTTGGCGATAAACCGATTGCCGAATCAACCTGTGTCACCTGCGGTGAGTGTGTAACGCGCTGCCCCGTGGGAGCGCTGGTGCCCCGCCGGGAAATGGAACCCACTTATGAAGTGGAAACGATCTGCCCCTTCTGCGGCTGTGGCTGCGCCATCGCAGTTGGAGCCCGCGGAGGGAAACTGGTCAGCTCCAGGGCGGTTCCAGGCAGCCCGGCCAGCGGCGGCACCCTTTGCGTCAAGGGCCGCTTCGGGCTCAGCTTTGTCAATTCGCCGGAACGCCTGACCAAGCCGCTGATCCGCAAGGACGGTGAACTGGTAGAGGCGAGCTGGGAAGAAGCGATCAGTTACGTAGCTCAGAAACTGGGCCAGTACAAGGGCGATCAATTTGCCGCCATCGCTTCGGCTAAATGTACCACCGAAGATAACTACGTTATGCAGAAGTTTACCCGCGCGGTGATGGAGACTAATAACATCGATCACTGCGCCCGTCTCTGACACGCTCCCACCGTGGCCGGTCTGGCCACAGCGCTGGGCAGCGGGGCGATGACCAACACTATCGCCGAGATCGAGACTTCCGCCTGCATCATGGCTATAGGAACAAGCACCACCGAAGCTCACCCCATTATCGGCTACCGGGTTAAAAGGGCGGTACGGAACGGGGCCAAACTTATCGTGGCCAACCCGCAGGAAGTACCCCTGACCCAGTTTGCCGACCTGCACCTGCCGCTTAAGCCGGGTTCCGATGTGGCCCTGCTGATGGGCATGGCCCGGGTGATCATTGAAGAAAGCCTGCATGATCAGCAGTATATAGAACAGCGCACGGAGAACTTTGAAGCCTTTAAACAGTCGCTTGAAGCCTACACCCCCGAATTTGTCAGCGACATGACCGGGCTCGACTGGAACCTGGTAGTCGAAGCGGCGCGCATGTATGCCGAAAACGGCCCTGCTTCAATTCTCTACTGCATGGGCATCACCCAGCACTCCCACGGCACCGACAACGTACTGGCTATCAGCAATCTGGCCCTGATTACCGGCAACCTGGGCCGCGTTTCCGGCGGGGTTAACCCCCTGCGCGGGCAGAACAACGTTCAGGGCGCCTGCGATATGGGTTCCCTGCCCAACGTGTTCACCGGCTACCAGCAGGTTGCCAATGATGAAGCCCGCAGCAAGTTTGAAATGGCCTGGGGAGCTACCTTAAGCGGTAAGCCCGGCCTCACCCATACTGAAATTTTTGACGCCGCCTACAAGGGCGATGTCAAGGCGATCTACCTGATTGGTGAAAACCCGGTCCTCACCGAAGCCAACGCCGCCCATGCCATCGAAGCGATGGACAGGGTCGAGTTCTTTATCGTGCAGGATATTTTCCTGAACGAAACGGCTCAAAAAGCCGACGTAGTCCTGCCCGCGGCTTCCTTTGCCGAGAAAAACGGCACCTTTGTCAACACCGAGCGCCGGGTTCAGCGAGTCCGCAAGGTGGTTGAACCGGTTGGCGAAGCGAAGCCCGACTGGTGGATTACGAGCGCCATTGCCAATGAAATGGGTGCAGATGGCTTTGCCTACAACAGCGCTGCCGATATTTTCGCTGAAATTACCTCGGTAACGCCCAGCTACGCCGGCATCTCCTACCAGCGCCTTGAAGAGGAAGGCAGCGTGCAGTGGCCCTGTCCTGCCCCCGATCATCCCGGTACGCCGATCCTGCATGCTGAGAAGTTCGCCACCCCTTCGGGTAAAGGCAAACTGATGCCAATCGAGTACCGGCCCTCTGAAGAATGCTGCGACTTCGATTTTCCGCTTATCCTGACTACCGAGCGCAACCTCTTCCAGTTCCACAGCACCATGACCCGCTATTCTGAGGGGCTTGACGAGCTGAGTGGGGGCGAATATATCATGATCAACCCGCAGGATGCCGAAAAGATGGGCATCAGCGAAGGCGACATGGTCGAGGTCAGTTCCCGCCGTGGCAAGCTGCAGGTTAAGGCGCGAATTACCCGCCGCTGTCAGCCCGGTGTGGCCTCGCTCAGTTTCCATTTTGCCGAGTGCCCCACCAACCTGCTCACCAGCGCCGCCCTTGATCCCGTGGCTAAAACCCCGGAAACCAAGGTCTGCGCCATTAAAATCGAAAAAGCCTAAATTGATACCAGGCGGCCGGGGGATTCTCCCCCGGCCTTTTTCCACTGCAACAGGGGACGGCTCCCTGTTGCAGTTTCTCCGTTTGTGGGCCCACCTGATTCGTGATAATATTGAATCGAGGGGAGGTAGACCAATGAAGAGTTTACATTATCATGCACTGGTTATGCTCCTGATGCTGGCCTTGCTTGTTTCCGGGTGCGGTGTAGACGGCTTAAGCAGCGAAGAGGTTTATACGAAGGCCCTGGAAGCAATCTCGAATATCGATTCATACACCTTCACCATGGAATATCATCAATCAATCAGCATACCCGGGGTAATGGATATGCAATCGCAGGTCTCAGCAACCGGGCAGGCTATTGAAGAACCGCCGGCCATGAATATGGATATGGTCGTCGAAGCCGAAGGAATGGTTTTCTACATGTCCAGCTACCTGGTCGATGATGTTATGTATTTGTATATGGACGAATTTGGCTGGGTTTGGATGAGCGTGGAAGAAGAGTTAGGGCTGGCTCAAACATTCCAGGACCCCGCCGATTTCATGAAGCTCCTGAAAGAAGTGGGCATGGAAAAAATTGAATTTTCCAGGGATGGAAACTACTACATTCTTGACCTGTTTGATGAAAGCGGCACTTTTATGGATGCCATGATGGAAGAGGTCATGGCCCAGGGCGGTCTCGATATGTTCGGGGGAGCTGAAGTACAGGAGCTTTTCAGGGACATGGAGTTTTCTGATATCCGCTATAAGCTTGCGGTTGATACGGAAACATTTCTCCCCGCTGAAGTGTGGATATCCTACACCGCAGCGATCAATTTTATGAACGAAGAGATGATCATGGAACAGGATGTTCATATGACAATGGACAACTACGGCACAATCGACGAAATAGTTGTTCCCCAGGAAGTGATTGATGCTGCTGTCCATATTGAACAATTAAACGGTTTTTAAGAAATAAGCGTGTTATTCAGCCAAGACCTTCAGGAAAGAACAGCCCGGTTCTAATAAAACCGGGCTTTTTCAACCTGACCCGGTTAGATTCTATACGCAGGGTGATATAATCAGGATATGCTACTGCAAATAATAGTTGACGCACTGTTCCTCTTCATATTGGGGTTGCTGGGCTGGTTCCTGCTGGGCAAACTCAGA
>SLPH01000004.1 GCA_007132095.1 Syntrophomonadaceae bacterium
GGGGGTCAACATTTAACAACCGGGAAAAAGAGGTTTCTTTTTCCCGGTCATGTTCAGGCCAAATCCAATTTTTTCCATTAAAGCTCATACAGGTTCCTTTCCTGGTTCATCTTCGCCGTTTCCCCGTTCTTCCTCTCCGGCAACGGGCGGAGGAGGAGGCATATCAGGAAGAGGGTCTCTTTCCTCTTCTCCCGGATCGTCTTCGTCGTTCTGGCTGGATACGGCCCGGTTTAGTTCGGCTTCCAGGTAGATCTTCTCTTCCTCCAGGCTGCGCACCTCTTTCTGAAGTTCATCACAGCGGCGGCGCGCTTCCCGGAATGCAAATGCTGTCTTGATTGCCCTGAAAAGGCTAAACAGGCCCATAACCAGCGCCCCTGTAAAAGCGGATCCGAGGATCAGCACGATTAAGGAAACCTCGGCCCTGCCGAAAATATAGCTGACCGTAACAACCTCATTGTTGGCTACAGCCATAATTGCGATCAACAGGCTAAAAACAAGAGCCAGGATCAGGTAGAAAGAACCCATCTTAAAAACCTCCCTTTTATGCTGCCCGGCCGCCGGAACGACCAAGCTTAACCTCCTGCAGGTTAAGCCAGAGCGGGCTGGCTACAAATATGGAAGAATAGGTGCCGATGGAAACCCCGATAATCAGGGCCAGCACGAACACAATCAGATCCAGGCTGCCGATAAAATAGTGGAAGCCGAAGAGCAGCGAAACCAGGACGAAGAGCGTAGTCAGCGATGTATTGATCGAGCGGACCAGGTTCTGGTTGATGCTCTCGTTGACTACAGCTGCATACTCGCTCCGGCGGCGGTGCTTGATGTTCTCGCGAATGCGGTCGATAATCACGATGGTGTCGTTGACCGAATAACCGAAGACAGTGAGGATCGCCGCTACAAAAGGCACGTTAATCTCCATCTGCAGGATCGAGAAAACTCCCAGCACTACCAGGATATTGTGAATCAGGGCCGCTATGGTAGCCACGGCAAACCTGAATTCGAAGCGGAAGGTTATATAAATAACCATCAGGGCGATAGCGACCACAAGCGCAAGAATCGCCTGGCGGCTGAGCTCGCCCCCGATCACCGCCCCCACGCTCTCGATACGCAGGTCAGCCGGATCGAGGCCGGGCCAGCGGGCCCGCAGGGCTGACATTAACTCGTCGCGCCGCTCCTCCTCGATAAAGGGGGCTTTAATTACCAGCCCTTCCTCCGTGGGCTGGCCGCTTAAATCGCGACCCTGTACGATCTGGATTGCCGCTCCCTGCAGTTCCTCGAAAGGAGCCAGCACCTCTTCTACCTCAGCCATGGAAAAATCTTCCCCCAGGCTTAAATGGAGTACTGTGCCTCCGGTAAAGTCGATCCCCAGGTTAAGGCCCATGATGGCCATCGATATAATCCCGCCAATCACCAGCAGGGCTGAAAAAACATATGCTTTACGGCGGTTGCCTATAAAATTGAATCTCATGTTTTCACCCCCATGTAAGCTCCGCTGCGAATCAGGCCGGCTTTAAAAGCAAGGCGGAGCAGGAAGCGGGTTAATATTATTGCCGTGAACATGCTGCAGACAATGCCAATAAAAAGGGTAACGGCAAAACCCTGTACCGGGCCGCTGGCCAGGCTAAAGAGGACAACGGTGGCGATTAAAGTCGTAACGTTAGCATCAAAAATGGCCCGGAAAGCGCGCTGGAAGCCGCTTTCAATTGAACTCCTCAACGTTCTGCCACTGCGCAGCTCATCCTTGATCCTTTCGAAGATAATAACGTTGGCGTCAACTGCCATCCCGATCGAAAGAATCAGGCCGGCAATTCCGGGCAGGGTCAGGGTTGTGGGCAGGTAAGTCAGCGCGCCTAAGACCATGGTCATGTAAAATACAAGGGCTATCCCGGCTATTAACCCGGCAAAACGGTAAAAGAGGATCATGAAGAGAAGTACCGCGCCCAACCCGATCAAGGCGGCGTAGAAAGCCACCTCTTCTGTGCGCTGACCCAGGGTCGGGCCGATCAGGCGCGATTCCAACTCGCGCAGCTCCACCGGCAGCGAACCGCTCCGCAGCAGCAGGGCCAGTTCGGCAGCCTCCTCAAAATCAAACCCGCCTTCAATGGTGGCCCTGCCGTCAGGGATGACGGCGCGCACGATAGGGGCGGATATAACTTCATCATCAAGCACGATAGCGATTGGCTGTTGCAAAAACCTGCCCGTCGCTTCAGCAAAAAGCCTTGTTCCTTCAGCATCAAACTCGATGCTGACAAAGGGGTAAGGGGTGAATTCCGGCGCCCGCTCGGCACGGGCCCTGACCAGGTGCGATCCATCAACGATGGGCACTCCATCCGGGCCGACAAACGTAAGCATCGCGGTGCGGCCGATAATGCTGCGGGCCTGCTCAACGTCATCAAGGTCGGGCAGCTCAATCCGGATCCGGTCTTCTCCCTGGGCGGCAATGATCGGTTCTGCTACACCGAGTTCATCCACCCTCATCCGGATTACCGTAATCGCCCGCTCAATGGCATCCTCGTCTAATTCCTCGTCGCCGGTCGGCACCGCCTCCAACAGGACATAGAGGCCTCCGGCAATATCCAGCCCGCGACGAATGCCGTCCTCGCGATCGACTGCCTGCTGGAAAACCCAGTAGCCCGAAAAAATGATCGCCAGGCAGATGACGAGGTATAGCGCCGCCATGCCCGGCTTAAGCTTTTGCTCCCTTTTTTCCACTTCTCCACTCTCCAATCAAAGATAAGCCGTTCTATTTTCCTGACAGGTATTCTGCTACAACTCGCTTGATTAAGCGCTTATCGTTAACAGGCAGGCTTACTGCCTTACCTATTCCCGTGGGCAGGACAAAGATCTGATCCTGGCCCCGGCGTTTCTTATCATGACTTAGTTTATCGATTACCTGCTCCGCGGTCAAGGCTGGCGGAGCCGGTTTTACACCCAACCGCTCCATTAAGCTGGTCATCCGTTCCGCATCATCGGCGGTGACCATCTCCAGGGCCAGGGCAATCCTGACCGCGGCGATCATCCCCGCCAAAACCGCTTCGCCATGCAGGTAATAGCTGTAACCGGTAGCCGCTTCCAAAGCATGGCCGATAGTGTGACCGAAATTAAGCAGGCGGCGATGATCTTTTTCAAACTCGTCTTTTTCCACCACTCTCGCTTTCGAGCAGACCGAACTTTCAATAGCAGCGGCCAAAGTGGCGGGGTCGCTTTGCAGCAGCGCCTCGAGCTCATTCTCAAGGCGGCTGAAAAAAGACCCGTCCTCAATAATACCATATTTGATTACTTCCGCCAGCCCGGCAATCAGCTGGCGGCGAGGCAGGGTGCTCAGCGTTTGCGGATCAATTAAAACCAGCCGCGGCGGGTAAAACGAACCAATCAGGTTTTTCCCGCTGGAATGGTTGACCGCAACTTTGCCGCCCACGCTGCTGTCAACCTGGGAGAGCAGCGTAGTGGGCACCATAACCAGGGGCACTCCGCGTAAATAGGTGGCTGCCACAAATCCGGCCAGGTCACCCACCACGCCACCACCTAAGGCAATAATTGGAGAATTACGATCTAATCCGGTTTCTGCAGCCATATCATAAAGGTACCCGGCAACATCAAGCGATTTTGATTGCTCGCCGGAACGAACCAGGGCCGTTTTGACCTGCCATCCTTCCCTGGCTAAAACACGCAGGCACATATCGCCGTAAAGCCCGAAAACGTTGTCGTCGCTGACCAGCAGCGCTTCTGTGGAAGGGAAAAGAAGGCGCATCGACCGGCCCAGGCTTTGCAGCGCGCCCGCCTCAATCAAGGCCCGGTAGGCAAAGCCCGCCGTTTTTATCTCTACCGTTCTTCCTTTAGCCATTTCAATCGCCCTCCTGAAGCAGTCGGCTTTTAATCCGCCCGGTATAAAACCGGAAAGACGCTTCAATTTCCTCCATGAAGTCGCCGCCAAATTTTTCCCTGAAAGCAACGGCCAGCTCCCAGGCTACGGCTGCTTCGGCTACCACTGCGGCAGCAGGCACAGCACAGACATCTGAACGCTCGAAAGCGCCGGGGGCGTTGGCCCGGGCAGCCAGATCAACGCTATCGAGCGCCCTGGCCAGCGTCGGTATTGGCTTCATCGCTGCCCGCAAAATAAGCTTTTCGCCGTTTGTGATGCCTCCTTCGAGACCGCCGGCCCGGTTGGTGCTGCGGTATATTCCCATATCTTTTTCTAAGGCCAGCGCGTCGTGAACAGCAGATCCCGGCAGGGCTGCGGCATTAAAACCGGCCCCCACCTCAACCCCTTTGATAGCCTGGATTGAAGCCAGGGCTCCGCAGAGTCGGCCATCCAAGCGCCGGTCAGGCTGGACATGGCTTCCAAGACCCGGCGGCAGGCCTGTAACGGAGACTTCGAAGACGCCGCCCAGGGTGTCACCTTTTTCTTTTGCCTTTTCTATCGCTTCAAGCATCTTTTTTTCAGCCTCGGGGTCAGCGCAGCGAAGCGGTGAAACTTCGACCGTTTCTTTATACCGGGCGGGATCATCATCACCGTAAAATGCCTCGACACCGCCAATGGCAATAACGCGGCTGTAGATAAGAATTTTAAAATGTTCAAGGAAAATCCTGGCCACCGAACCGACAGCGACGCGAATCGCTGTCTCGCGGGCGCTGGAACGTTCAAGAACCAGGCGCAGGTCATGGTGATCATATTTAAGTCCCCCGGCCAGATCGGCATGCCCGGGACGGGGCCTTGTCACCGCCCTGTTGTCAGCCGGCGGTTCTCCCTCGGGAGCCATGATTTCCTGCCAGTTTTCCCAGTCACGGTTTTGGATCTGCAGGGTCAAAGGGCTGCCGATGGCGCGGTTATAGCGCAGTCCCGATAAAATTTCAACCCTGTCGCTTTCAATAGCCATCCTGCCGCCGCGCCCGTAACCCTGCTGGCGACGTTTCAGGTGCTTGTTAATCAGGGCAGCGCTTAATTCAAGACCGGCAGGCAGGCCTTCAATAATGGCAGTTAAGCAGGGCCCGTGTGATTCGCCGGCAGACAGGTAGCGCATATGGAATACTCCTCGCTTTTCATATAATTGCTCTTCAGTGCAGCCTGGTAATTGACAAACACCGTTAATGGCAGCAGCTGAAGCGCCGAGCCTTGACCCGGCGGATTATTGCCGGCGGATCAAGGTTGCGAGCGCAAGGCTGAAGCTGATCCGCCGCCTTAATACCGCACAGTAAAAGTAAAACCGCTAACCGTTAATATTGTATGATTATGATGATGCTGCTATTCAGAAATTACCCCTTCCAGCTTAAGCAGAAACTCCTTCCAGCCTTCAGGCGCGCTAAAACCGCCGAGGCCTCCGCCGGAGGCGACAACGCGGTGTCAGGGAACAATAACGGGATGGCGGTTGGCGCCGCAGGCCTGCCCGGCAGCCCGCCAGGCCCTCGGAGAACCGGCCTTCTCGGCCATTTCGCGGTAGGTGCAGACAGTGCCGTAAGGGATCTTGGCCATCTCCTGCAGCAGACGGGCCGTAAAGGGTGCATAACCTGAATGATCAAGCGGGTAAGAGGACCAGTCAACCTCTTCGCCGTCCAGGTAGCGGTTTAAATCCGCTTTCAGCTGCGGCCAGGGCAGCTCTTTCCTCACCCAGGGCAGTTCCACTGCTTCTTCGGGAAAAATAATCTCGTAGATTCCCTGCTCGCTGAATACAACGGCAAAGCCACCCTTAAGGCTTTCAATCAAATCATAACAGAAATCTCTCTTCAAAGGCTATCCCTCCTGCAGAATTAAAGGGGAATGAAGCTGCGCTCCCGCAGTTCGAAGAGGGCTACCTCCCCGTAGCCCGCCTTCTTTAAGGCTTCAATCGCTTCCGGCAGGTAGCGCCCCACCTGTTCAGGGGCATGCGCATCGGAGCCGATTGTAACCGGCACTTCTTCTTCACGGCAGATCTCTAGAAAGCGGCGGTCGGGGTAAAATTCGCCGACAGGGGCATCCTTTCCGGCCGTATTGATCTCGGTGCAAAGATTGTTTTCCTTTAAGAGTTTCGCTATCCTTCTCCAGAATGGTTCCAGGTCAGATTCGGGCCGGAAACCAAACTTTTTGATTACATCAATATGGCCAATAATATCAAAGAGCTTACTCCGGCAGAGCTGAGCAGTGAGATCGAAAAACTGTTCGTAAAGCTCTCCTAAGTTTTTGTTCCTGTAGTCTTCCGCATACTTGGGATGGGTAAAATCCCAGCCTTCCATAAAATGCAGGGATCCGATCACGTAGTCAAAGGGATAAAAAGAAAGCAGATCTCTTGTTTTATCTTCCAGGCCAGGTATATAGTCTACTTCAATGCCGATCCTGATCGTCAGATCGCCGTTCTCGCCGTTTAAGCGACGCACCTCTTCGATATAGCGGACCAGTTCCCGCGGCTCCATGGTAACCTGCACGCGCGGCTCGTAACCAAGCAATCCCAGCGGAAAATGATCGGCAAAACCAATAATCTTCAGCCCTTTCCGCCTGGCTTCTTCCACGTATTCTTCCATTGTGCCGCTGGCGTGGCAGCAGCGAGAGGTATGCAGGTGCAGGTCGATCATCGGGGCTGCTCCGGGTTTTCGAACCCTTCGATTGTGTTAAAAAAGCAGGAGTAGCGTCCCGTGTGACAGGCCTTTCCGGGGCCCCGGGGGATTACCTTTACCAGAAGGGTGTCGGCATCGCAATCGGTATAAACTTCCTTAACCTCGAAAATATTGCCTGACGTCTCGCCCTTGACCCAGTACTCCTGCCGGCTGCGGCTCCAGAAACAGACCCGCCCTTCAGTAATGGTGCGCCGGATCGATTCGGCATTCATATAGCCGA
>SLPH01000123.1 GCA_007132095.1 Syntrophomonadaceae bacterium
CCGGCGACAACGTGAACATGGAAATACAGCTGATCACCCCCATCGCCGTCGAAGAAGGGGTCCGCTTCGCTATCCGCGAAGGCGGCCGCACCGTAGGCGCAGGCGTGGTCACCGGGATCCTCTAGAAAGATTGTTAATGTCCTGTAATTCTCTAAGGGGATGGAGGGCAGAGGCTCCTCCGCCCCTTACTTATGTGGCCTATTTGTTGACAGGGCCCGCCTGAATATGGTAAATTTGAAGTCGCGAATCGACGAGGCAGGTGGAAAAAATGCGCGTAACAGTTCATATGGCCTGCAGTGAGTGCCAGGAACGGAATTATACTACCCGGAAGAACAAGAAGAATAACCCGGACCGCCTGGAAGCAAAGAAATACTGCAGCCGCTGCAAAACCCATACCCTGCACAAGGAAACAAAATAAAGCGGCAGGTTTTTGGGGTTACTGCAGATGCGCTAAGAATCAGGCAGTCGCGGAGGAGAGTGTCTTAGAAGATGCGTTTTTTTAAACGAATCAGCAAGTTTTGGGGCGAAGTAAGAATTGAGCTGAAAAAGGTCAACTGGCCAACGAAACGCGAGTTCAGCGTATTCACTGGAATTGTTTTATTTGCTGTAATGGTGATCGGTGTTTTCTTTTGGCTCCTGGATACCGCTTTCCTGGCAATTTTACAGTTAGTGATCCGATAAAATTGTAACTGGATTGTAACTGGATCGAAGCGGTTCCGGTTATTCAAAAAGAACGCCGGATACGAAGGGGTGTGAAGGGAAGGATTTCCTTCCTTGTAAATGATGAGTGCTGACCTGGAAAAGAACATGGAAAAGGGCCCGGAAGAAGCAACCGGTGAAGAACTGCGGGACGAAACTGCTCCTGCCGCCGATTCGTCCGGTGAAGATGTTGCTGCGTCCGCTGAACCCGCCGAGGGCGAAGAAGGCCCTGAAGCCGAAGCTGAGATAGAAGGCAAGGAATGGTATGTTATTCATACTTATGCCGGCTATGAAAAGCGGGTCAAGACCAACCTGGAGCGACGGGTTGAGTCGATGGGGATGAAAGACAAGATCTTCCGGATCATGGTTCCCACGGAAAAAGAAATTACCAGCAAAAGCGGCGTCAAGCGGACGGTGGAAAAGAAGGTCTTCCCCGGCTATGTTTTGGTCGAGATGGTAATGGGGGACGATTCCTGGTACGTGGTCCGCAATACCCCCGGGGTGACCGGGTTTGTCGGACCGGGTTCCAAGCCGATTCCTTTAAGCGAAAAAGAGATTACTCACATCCTGCGCCAGGTTGGCGTTGTTGAAGGAAAACCGCGGATCGATTTCGATGTGCAGCAGGTAGTTCGCGTGGTCAGCGGTCCGTTTAAAAATTTTGAAGGCAAAGTAGAAGAAATTAACCGGGAAAAAGGTACCGTCAAGGTGTCGGTTTCCATGTTTGGGCGTGAAACGCCGGTGGAACTTGAGTTTCACCAGGTGATCAAATTTTAATCAGCGCTGTGCGTCTTTTTTAAGGCTGCAGCCGGGAGGTTTTTAGAATGGCAAAAGGCAAGAAGAAAAAAGTATTAGCGCTAACCAAACTGCAAATCCCGGGCGGGAAAGCGACACCCGCACCCCCCGTCGGCCCGGCTCTCGGCCAGCACGGTGTGAACATTATGCAGTTCTGCAAGGAATTTAACGAGCGTACCGCTTCGGACGTCGGCCTGATTATCCCTGTGGAGCTGACAGTTTACGAAGACCGTTCCTTTACCTTCGTGACCAAGACCCCGCCTGCGGCGGTTCTCCTGAAAAAAGCGGTCGGCCTTGAAAAGGCCTCGGGTGAGCCCAACCGGGTTAAAGTGGCCACCATTTCAAGGGACAAAGTCCGTGAAATAGCCAAGCAGAAGATGGAAGATCTCAACGCTTATGATGTTGAGAATGCGGCCAGGATTATTGAAGGCACAGCCCGCAGCATGGGCATCGTAGTTGAAGGCAAGTAGTTTAAAGCGGTAAAAAGGCGCTTCATGGAGCGCCCTTTCGCCGGGTTGTATTATCAACGGCCCGGTAATAGATCAGGTGGGAGAGCGTAACGCTCGCAGACCACGGGAGGCAAATCAAATTATGGCTAAAAGAGGCAAGAAGTATGAAGACGCCCGCAAGCAGGTGGATCGCGAAACCAGGTACGAACCTGCCGAAGCGTTGACCAAGGTCCGGGAAATGGGCAAGGCCGGTTTTGACGAAACCGTAGAACTGGCAGTGCGCCTGGGCGTTAACCCCAAGCATGCCGACCAGCAGGTGCGCGGTTCGGTGGTTCTGCCGCACGGCACCGGCAAAACAGTGCGTGTCGTTGTTTTTGCCAAGGGAGAAAAGATTAAAGAGGCCGAGGAAGCGGGCGCCGATTTTGTCGGCGGCGACGAGTTGGTAGCAAAGATTCAGGAAGGCTGGCTCGATTTTGATGTAGCCGTAGCTACCCCGGACATGATGGGTTCCGTCGGCAAAGTGGGTAAGGTTTTAGGGCCTCGCGGACTGATGCCGAACCCGAAAAGCGGCACCGTCACTTTTGAGGTGGAAAAAGCGGTTGGCGACATTAAAGCCGGTAAAGTTGAATACCGCACCGATAAAGCGGCTAATGTTCATGTTCCCATCGGGAAGGTCTCCTTTACCCATGAACAGCTGATGGAGAATTTTAACGCGATTATGGATGCCCTGATCAAGGCCCGCCCGGCGGCGGCCAAGGGCCAGTACATTAAGAATATCAGTGTCAGCTCAACCATGGGTCCGGGCGTTAAAACAACTTCCGGCCAGGATGCAAAGAACTAAACTGGCTTTTCCCGGGACCGGAACCGGCCCCGGATAATATAAAAATGTATTCCGTAGACGGCAGGGACAGCACTGTTTAATGGCCAACATGCCCCCTGTCCAGGAAATTGCTTCTCGCCCGGCAGCGGTTTTCATACCGGCTGCCGCGGGGCTTTCTGTCTGCGGAAAGCCCTTTTTTATTGGAGGAGGTGAACTATTTGATTTCCAAGCAAGCCAAGGAAAAGATGAAGGAACAGATCGTGGCTGACCTGCAGCAGTCGGAACTGGTTATCGTTACAGATTACCGCGGCCTGAACGTGCAATCGATCAACGACCTGCGCGGCAGGCTGAAAGAGGCTGACTGCCGCTATCGTGTCACCAAGAATACCATGAACCGCCTGGCCTGCCGCGAAGCCGGCTTTGGAGAGTTGGAAAGCATGTTTGAAGGACCGACGGCGATTGCCTACTCCAGCTCCGATCCTGTCGCCGTGGCTAAAATCCTGCTCGATTACGGCAAGGAAAAAGAAGCGCTTGAGATTAAAGGCGGCATGCTTTCCGGGCAGCTGCTTAGCAATGAAGAGCTAAAGGCGCTGGGTATGATCCCTCCGCGCGAAGTGCTGCTGGCCAAAGTTGTTGGCGGATTCCAGGCTCCCATTTCCGGCCTGGTTGGTGTTTTACACGGAACCCTGCGCCAGCTGGTCTATACCATTGATGCAGTCAGGGAACAGAAAGAAAGCGCGTAACGCTTCACTATCATTATCATTGCGGTTGTGAGGTTAATCATAAAAACTTAATAATATGAAGGAGTTAAAAAGCAAATGGCAAACGAAGCGAATAAAGTTAGTGAAATTATGGAACTGGTAAAAGGCATGACCGTTCTGGAGCTTTCCGAACTGGTTAAGGCCCTTGAAGAAGAATTTGGCGTCACCGCCGCCGCTCCCGTAGCGATGGCCGCCGCTCCTGCTGGCGCAGCTGCAGAAGAAGAGGAAAAAGACGAATTTGACGTTATCCTCACCTCTGCCGGCGAGAAGAAGATCCAGGTTATCAAGGTAGTCCGCGAGATCACCGGACTGGGCCTGAAAGAAGCGAAGGCGCTGGTTGATGAAGCTCCCAACCCGGTTCAGGAAAAAATTAGCAAAGAAGATGCCGAAGCGATTAAGGCTAAGATCGAAGAAGCTGGCGGCAGCATCGAACTGAAATAACCGCTTCCCCTTTCTCCGGATCAAGACGGGGCAGCTTGAACGCACCGCCGGCAGGCGGGGCGAGGCTGCCCCTTTTATTACGGACTCATATTTGCTTTTTTAAATCGAAATTTGGGCCACCGGCTTGCCCAGGCAGGAACTTCAACTTTTATCGATTCTTTATGGGGATTGATAAAATAATGCTGTCAAACCGTTGACATGCCGTATTGCTTGTGATAGTATTTTAAGTTGTCTAGTACTACCACAAAAAGCTATTTTAAGAGTGATTCGACTGTTGCCTTCGTTAATAATAACATACCCTAAGGAGAAAAAAGAAAACCGGCTGTTGATGATTTCAGCCTGTTTTGTTTCTGTTTTATAAAATCATAAACCAAGCGCCAGGGGAGTGATTTTTTTTAATGTCCACCAGCCTCGCTACGGGTAAGAAAGACCGTCGTTCCTACGCCCGCATCAAGGAAGTACTCGATCTGCCTAACCTGATTGAAGTCCAGCGCAGCTCATTCGAGTGGTTTCTGAATAAGGGCCTGAAAGAGATTTTCGAAGATTTTTCCCCCATCCAGGACTTTACCGGCAACCTGGTCCTCGAGTTTTTCGATTACACGCTCGGTGACCCCAAGTATTCGGTTGACGACTGCAAGGAAAGGGATGCCACCTACTCCGTTCCGCTCAAGGTGCGGGTTCGCCTGATCAACCAGGAAACCGGTGAAGTAAAAGAACAGGAAGTTTTCATGGGCGATTTCCCGATGATGACTGAAAACGGCACCTTCATTATAAACGGGGCCGAAAGGGTTATCGTCAGCCAGCTGGTCCGTTCACCGGGAGTATATTTTAAGAAGCAGCCCGATCCGACCGGCAGCACTGGGAAAGAACTGATCAGCGCTACCATCATCCCGAACCGTGGGACATGGCTTGAGTTCGAGAGCGATGTCAACGACGGGGTTTACGTGCGCGTTGATCGCACCCGCAAGATTCCGGTTACCGTGCTGCTGCGCTCGATCGGCTACGGAACCGACGAAGAGATCGCCGAACTTTACGGCCGGGATGAGCGGCTGGGCGAACTTTTTGAAAAGGATCAAACTGATTCTACTGAAGCGGCCCTGCTGGAGATCTATAAACGGCTCCGGCCCGGCGAACCCCTGAACGTGGAGAACGCCAGGAACCTGTTCGACTCCCTCTTCTTTGACGGCAAACGCTACGATTTTGCCTACGTTGGCCGTTTTAAAGCCAACAAGAAGCTGGCCCTGAGCAACAGGCTTTTCGGCCATGAACTGGCTGAAGATATTGTCGATCCTTTTGAACGAAAAGTGCTTTACCCGGCGGGAACCGTGGTTGACGAAGAAGCGGCCAGGGCGATTGACGAGCTGGGTATCCGCAAGGCGAAGATAAATTTCCGCGACCGGGTTCATACTGTAATCGGCAACGGCAAAGTCGGCCTCAATACAAAGCACCTGGTGGCTGAAGATATCATTGCCGCAGTCAGCTACATCTTTAACCTGCTCGACGGGATTGGCTTTACCGATGATATTGATCACCTCGGCAACCGCCGCCTGCGCAGCGTTGGCGAGCTTTTACAAAACCAGTTCCGGATCGGCCTCTCCCGCATGGAGAGGGTGGTTCGCGAAAGAATGACGATCCAGGATGTAGAGGCGATTACCCCGCAGGCGCTGATCAACATCCGCCCTGTAATCGCTTCGATAAAGGAATTTTTCGGCAGCAGTCAGCTGTCACAGTTTATGGACCAGACCAATCCGTTGGCCGAGCTGACCCATAAGCGTCGGCTCAGCGCGCTGGGGCCGGGCGGTTTAAGCCGCGAGCGGGCCGGGTTTGAGGTGCGCGACGTGCACCACTCCCACTACGGAAGAGTATGCCCGATTGAGACCCCTGAAGGTCCGAATATCGGACTGATCGGTTCGCTGGGCACTTATGCCCGCATTAACGAATACGGCTTTATCGAGACCCCCTATCGGCGGGTCGATAAAAAAGAAGGCCGGGTTACCTCGGAAATTGAGTACCTCACCGCTGACGACGAAGACCGTTTTGTCATTGCCCAGGCGAACGCCCAGCTCGATGATGAAGGGCGTTTCGTGCGCAACCGGGTTACCTGCCGCTACTTCTACGACACCGTTATGCGTCATCCCAACGAGGTTGACTTCATGGACGTTTCGCCGAAGCAGCTGGTCAGCGTGGCTACCGCGCTGATCCCCTTCCTGGAAAATGATGACGCCAACCGCGCCCTGATGGGCGCCAACATGCAGCGCCAGGCTGTACCGCTGCTGCAGACTGAATCCCCGCTGGTCGGAACAGGCCTTGAGCACAAGGCCGCCATCGATTCCGGCGCAGTGGCGATCTCTGTCAGCGACGGGGAAGTGGTGCGCGTCTCCAGCAACGAAATTATTGTCCGGCGCGATGATACAGGCGACGGGCTCAATTACCAGATCAACGGACGGACGAAGGAAAAGACAGAGGCCGACCGTATTCCCGGTCTTGAAAGCGGTCTTGATATCTATTTCCTGCAGAAATTTAAACGCTCCAACCAGGGAACATGTATCAACCAGCACCCCATTGTCAGGCGCGGCCAGAAAGTGCAGGCCGGCGAGGTGATCGCCGACGGTTCCTGTACCAGCGAAGGCGAACTGGCCCTGGGACGTAACGTCCTGGTTGCTTTTCTGCCCTGGGAGGGCTATAACTACGAAGATGCAATCCTGATCAGCGAAAAACTGGTTAAGGAAGATGTTTTTACCTCCATTCATATTGAGGAATATGAATCTGAGGCCCGCGACACCAAGCTTGGCCCTGAAGAGATTACCCGCGATATTCCCAACGTGGGCGAGGAAGCG
>SLPH01000005.1 GCA_007132095.1 Syntrophomonadaceae bacterium
CAAAATAGTCGATGGAAGCAGCATGCTCGCATAGCTTGATAATATCACTATAAGCCCTTTTTTTCTTGTAGATGTCGGCCAGGCTAAAGACAGAGTTAAGGAAAATGTCGTGGTAATAAGAGCGCATCGGTTCAATCCACTCGCTAAAAGAGGACTCCGGTAAATATTCGCCCCTGTAGAGCGCTATTGCACGCCGGTAAACGGCTTCTGCCTCTTCCGGCTCTTCAGTTTTTAGTTTTTCGGCCTGAGCGGACAGGGATTCAAATTCATCAACATCCAGCCAGTAGGAAACTTTTTCTTCCCAGCTGTAACAGCCCTGAGAAAAAACAACGTTGGAAGCTAAAGAAAGATCTGTTGCTTCGACTTTCAGGACCTGCCGTAGCCTGTATATCTGGGCTCTGAGGACAAGGCTCGGATCGGCATAATCATTATCGGGCCAAATGCTTTCCAGGATATTCTCGGGAAAGAAGGATTTGCCCTGGTGGGTGATCAGGTATTTGAATATTTCCCACATCCGTTTTGAACGACTCGAACCTGCAGAAATAATGGAATCGTTCTGTCGTATATAGAATTTGCCCAGGGTAAAAATGCAGATCTCATTAGCGCAGCCCGGCAATTCATTTTGTGGCATGATGGCAGCCATATTGAGCCCCGTCTTTCTTTTTATGGCAATAATGTTTATTTATCCTATAAGTATATTACAATTTTAATTGAATATCAATATTGGCAACATAGTTTCTTTTGTTTTTTGCGGCAATATCTACATGTTTGGCTCACATCTGCTGTTTTAAAGAATTGTATTTAAGCGGAGTTAAGTGGTGCCAAAGGCTAGGCATATAGTTGTTAACGCAAGTTTTCCTCGGCCCGCTGCACATTGGCATTATGTTCCTGCAGGGTGCGTGAAAAATAGTGTTCCCCGCTATCATCATACTTATAGTTGAAGAAGTAATACCCTGTCTCTTCAGGGTAAAGGGCTGCCATGATAGACGCCTCTCCCGGCGCGGCGATCGGCCCCGGGGGAAGGCCGTCGTTACGGTAAGTGTTATAAGGCGAAGGCAGTTCGAGGTCAGCAAAGGTGAGGAATTCTTTGGTTTCGCCAAGGATGTACTGAATAGTTGCACAGGATTCTAGACGCTGGCCGATTGCTAAGCGGTTATAGAATACCCCGGCGATGCGGGGTCTTTCGTGATCGACCCTTCCTTCTCTTTCAACCAGCGAGGCGATGGTGAGGATTTCATGCAGGTTATAACCGGAATCTTCAACCGTTTCGAGGTGTTCGTCCCCGATAATCTTTACCAGTTGAGCAAGCATCAAAGAGATTATCTCTTCCTCGCTTGCGTCCCTAAAAATCTCGTAAGTGTCGGGAAAAAGGTATCCTTCAAGCGTATAATCGATACCTGGGTGCTCAATATCACCCAGGAATGGGAACTGCTCCAAGAGCCGGGACGACGGTGTTTTGGCCAGTCCAAGAAAAATATCTTCATCAACGAGGTCCATATCACCTAAGCGGGCGGCGATTTCCACAACTGTAAAACCTTCCGGAATGGTAAACCAAACCGTTTCCGTGTATTGATCGCCGGTTGCCAGTTTAAGGGCTATCTGGGGAACGCTCATCGAAGGGTTCAAAAGATATTTTCCGGCCATATAAGATTGGTCCAGACCCTGCTGGCGCGAGTAAATCCTAAATGCCAGCTCATTTTGGATTAAGCCTTCATTTTCCAAAAGCCTGGCGATATCAGAAGTGCCCGAACCGGAAGAAATCTCAACCAGCACCTCTTCATCTGAGGCAAGCGGGTTAGCAGGTTCAAGCAGGCCTTCAAAGTAGTTAGAAAGGAAGAAAAAGGCAGCCACAGCAACCAGGGCTAAAATGATTACGGCAAACAGGGTTTTTTTCAGCATAGCACTAACAACTGCCTTTCATTTTCTCAGGCTTAAAGCATATCGTCGTCTTCCAGGTCGATATCCTCAATCCGGGATTCCCATACTGCTGCAACTTCCTTCCATTCCATTTCATCTTCCACTTCAACCAGCATTTCTTCTTCCTGCTCCATGTCGATCCGGAAGATATAGGCGTCATCATCAAGGTCAACTTCATCGCTTTCCTCTTCATCATCAACATAGATCACCGGAACCAGGATCGCGTATTCGCTGCCTTTTACTTCAAAGCGGTCGATCAGGGCAAAATCATGTTCGTTGCCCTCCTCATCGACTAAAACCACAATATCTGTTCTCTCTTCTCCATTTTCACCCATAATTCTGCTCCTTTCTCTTTTAGAACTGCTCTTTTTGCAGGTAGGTTTCCAGGATAATAACCGCTGCAATCATATCCCTGGCTTTTTTACGTTTATTGCGCCTCAAACCACCGGCAATCAAAGCTTTTTCAGCGCTGCGACTGCTCAGCCTTTCATCCTGCAAAAAGACGGGAAGGCCGGTTTTCTTTTGTAAACCGTCAGCCAGTTCTTCGGCAAGCAGCGCCGCTCTTCCCCGGTGCCCTTTCATATCCAGGGGAAGGCCGACTACTATCTTACCTGCTTCATACTGATTGCACAAGCGATCAATTTCATCCAGCGCTTCTTCCTTAGTGTTAAACTGGATGACACCGACCCCCTGGGCCGTTATACCCAGGGGATCAGAAACAGCTACCCCGATCCGTTTCTCTCCGGGATCAATGCCAAGAATGCGCAATAATTATATTCCCTTCTCTAAAGCTCTTTTCGTTCAGCCATCTGCAGGTAAACCCCGACCATTTCTTCAAGAAGCTCGTCACGCTCTACCTGCCTGATCAGGCTGCGGGCGTTCTGGTGACTGGTAATGTAGGTGGGGTCGCCGGAAAGCAGGTAACCGACAAGCTGGTTTAATGGGTTGTACCCTTTTTCTTTAAGAGCCTGGTAAACCGTCAAGAGCACTTTTCGCGCCTTGTTATCAACTTCTTCCCCGTTCACGTTAAACATTACCGTTTCTTCATGGTTGTCGGTCACTTTATTACCTCCCTAAAAAGGAACAGCATCGCTGTTACCCGGGCAGTTGTTCCCGGACCAGCTGCTGCACCATATCAAGCGCTCCAGGCAGGGCTGAAGGGTCTTTTCCTCCCGCCTGGGCTAAATCGGGCCGTCCGCCGCCGCCGCCGCCAACCTGGCGGGCAACAGTCTTAATTAAATCGTTCGCTTTTACCCCTTTGGCGAGCAGGTCTTCGCTAACCGAGCCGACCAGCATCACCTTGCCATCGCTGACAGCGCCAAGGACAATAACAGCAGAGCCGATCCTACTTCTAAGCTCATCCATGGTTATGCGCAAAGCGTCAGGGCTGTCGGCTTGAACCGAAGCGCTTATGACTTTTACGCCCTGAACATCTTGTACCGCCGAAATCAGCGAATCAACTTCGTATGCAGCCAGCTTCTGTTTAAATTCGCTGTTTGCTTTTTGCAAAACCCGCAGTTCCGATGCCAGTTCGGACGCCCTGCCTTCAATCCGGTCGGTCGAGCTGTTTAATATATGGGCCGTGCGGTCGAGCAGGTCCGACTGCTCAACGGCATAGCGATAGGCACCCATACCGGTGACAGCTTCTAAGCGGCGCATGCCCGATCCGATACTCTCTTCGGAAATAATACGCAAACTGCCGATTTCCCCGGTAGCCCCGACATGAGTCCCTCCACAGAGCTCGCGACTGAACTCACCTGCCGATACCATGCGCACCTTTTCTTCATACTTATCGGCAAAAAGCGCTGCAGCACCAGCCATTTTCGCTTCCTCGAGGGTTGTCATGCCGGTTGAAACGTTCGCGTTAGCCAGGATCATGGCGTTTACTCTTTCTTCAATTGCTTTTAACTCTTCAGGGGCAAGAGCGCTAAAGTGGTTAAAGTCGAAACGTAACCGGTCAGGCGCAACAAGCGAACCGGCCTGGTTAACATGCTCTCCCAGCTGATCGCGCAGCGCCTTGTGCAGCAGGTGGGTTGAAGTGTGGCTGCGGCAGATCGCCTGCCTGCGCCCACCGTCAACCCGTGCTTTGACCCGGTCTCCGTTGTTGATAGAGCCCTCAATTATTTCACCCTGGTGCACAATTTGGCCCCAGGGGGTGAAAACCGTATTATTAATTTTAACCTTCCCGTGATCACCGGCAATTAATCCGGTGTCGCCGATTTGCCCTCCCGCTTCGGCGTAAAAGGGCGTTTCGGCCAGAAGGACCTCAACCTGTTCCCCCTTGCCGGCTTTTTCGATCGACCGGCCTTCTGCAAGGATGAGATCGACGGTTGTGTCCTGCTCCAGGGTTTCATAGCCGGTAAAGAGGGTGCTAAATGGCTCAGCTTCCCTGTAACGGGCGCTGCTCTCTTCGCCGGATGGCAGGCGGGCGGCGCGGGCTCTTTCCTGCTGCTGCCTTAGGTTTTCAGAAAAAGTTTGGCGATCAACCTCAAACCCGTTCTCAGCAAGGATCTCTGCTGTCAGATCGAGCGGAAAACCGTAGGTGTCATAAAGTTTAAAAGCAAGGCCGCCTTCTAAAACAGTATCACCGCTATTTTTTAGCTTTTCCATGTATTCATCTAAAATTTCCATGCCCTGGGCCAGGGTTTCCCGAAAACGCTTTTCCTCCAGGTTGATCACCTGGCGCAGGTAATCTTCTTTTTCTTTCAAGTCGGGATATGCAGGCGCCATAGCTTCAACAACAAGGGAAACAGCATCAGAGAGGAAATCATTTTCGATCCCCAGAAGGCGTCCGTAGCGAACGGCCCTCCTCAATAGCCGCCGCAACACGTAACCGCGCCCTTCGTTGGATGGAATAACTCCATCGGCAACAAGCATGGTTGTTCCGCGGCAGTGCTCTGTAACAATGCGGAGCGGGATTTCATTAGCCCGGCGCCGCACCTCATCGGCAAGGCCTGCAAAGTGGCTGTAAAGCGGCTTAACCAGGTCGGTTTCATAAAATGAGCTGACACCCTGCAGCGCCATGGCTACTCTTTCCAGCCCGGCTCCTGTATCGATATTTTTTTGATCAAGCTCCACTAAAGAGCCATCTGCTTCCCGGCTGAACTGGGTAAAAACCAGGTTCCAGATTTCAAGATAACGGTCGCAATCACAGCCAACCGCGCAGTCGGCGCTATTACAGCCAACCTGAGGACCAAGATCAAAATAGATTTCAGAACACGGCCCGCAGGGGCCGAGGCCAATTTCCCAGAAATTGTCTTTCTTGCCCAGCCGCTTAATCCGGTCGGGCGGAACGCCTATATTTTCATTCCATATTTTAAAAGCTTCATCGTCTTCTTCGTATATACTGACCCAAAGCTTGTCCTGGGGCAGCCGGTAGCCGTTCAAGACCAGGTCCCAGGCCCAGGCGATCGCTTCCTCTTTAAAGTAATCGCCAAAAGAAAAGTTGCCGAGCATTTCAAAAAAAGTAGCGTGCCTGCCCGTGTGCCCTACTCTTTCAATATCCGGGGTGCGCACACATTTCTGGCAGGTTGCAACTCGCGGGTGGGGAGGTTTTTTCTCCCCTGTAAAAAAAGGCTTCAAGGGAGCCATTCCGGCGCCTATGAGCAGCAAGGTAGGATCATTTTGCGGGACCAGAGAAAAGCTGGGCATAACCAGGTGTTCTTTAGAGCTGAAATAGTCTAGAAATGTTTCCCGTATAGCGTTTGTTTGCATCCTGTACCTCCCCTGTTGGATAAAGCAATTATATCTGTTTTAAAGAAGGAGTGTCAACAATTGGAGAATCAGGAAAGCCTTATTTTACCGCGACCACGGGTAGCGGATTCGAAACTGGCCGTGAAGTCTAATTTTAGACGCTCAGGCAAAAGGACCTGCATTTCAACACCTTCAGTATAGTATATATTGTCAATTTTGCCCTCCATGCTCTGGACCAGACGGTTAACTGATCCGAGGTCTTCATAGGAGAGCTGCAGGCAGAGGCAGACCAGCGGTTCTTTCTTTTTTAGTGCCGCCTTTTCCAGGCAAAGGCGGGCGCAATCCCGGTAAGCCCTGGTCAGGCCGCCGATGCCAAGCTTGACCCCACCGTAGTACCTGGTCCCAATTACCACTGCGTCTGATATGTTATGACCCTGTAATAACTGCAGCATGGGGGCACCTGCCGTAGCGGCCGGCTCGCCATCGTCGCCGGCCCGTTCAGCCAGGGAGAGGCCGGAACTTACTCTTATGGCATAGGCATGGTGAGTAGCGTCAGGCATTTCAGCGGCAACGGCTTCAAGAGTTTTCCTGGCTGCAGTTTCATCTGCCGCGGGAGCCATGGTACCTATAAAGCGGGAACCCTGCTCGGTAAAACGGATCCTCACCTTTTTTGCCGGCGTATAATAGAAATTATAATTCCCTGCATTTCCTCTTTCCCCGCTGTCGATTACCGCTTCTCCTTTCCGTTGCCTTTCGTTTTCCGAAGCGCTTTCAAACGCTCGCTGATTTCCGCTTCCCGGCCGTATTCCGTGGGGTTATAAAATATTTTCTCTTTTATCCCGGCAGGAAGGTATTCCTGCTCGACATACCCATTCGGGTAGTTGTGCGGGTAGCGATATCCTGCCCCGTGGCCCAGTTTTTTTGCGCTGCCGTAACTGCTGTCGCGCAGGTGTTTGGGCACCCCCTGCCCTGCTTCAGCTTCAACTACTTTTACCGCTTCGTTTATGGCCAGGTACGAAGCATTACTTTTCGGAGCGGAGGCTAAATATGTCACTGCCTGGGCCAGGGTAATTCTACCTTCGGGCAGGCCGATCATCTG
>SLPH01000075.1 GCA_007132095.1 Syntrophomonadaceae bacterium
GTAGAGGTCATTTTAACCGGTGATGGAGTCAAAGTTTTGGAGATCGACGCCCGCCTGCCAAGCCAGACTCCAACAGTTGTCCTGCTTTCCTCGGGGGTAAACCTTCTGGAAGAGCTGGTCGAGGCTTACCTGAAGCCGGGAAAACCGGCTGCCGGCCAGTGGAGGGGCGTCGAAAACGGCGCTATTTACGAGCATCTCAGGGTCTCTCCGGGTTTGATCGAGGTATGCGGTGAGCATATTATGTCTGGCGCCGGGCCCCTGAGCCTGTTAACAGGTTTTTACGGCGCCGATGAAGCAATAACAAATTACAAGCCTGGGCGCAGCAACTGGGTTGCAACAATGATTTACACCGGCAGCAGCCTGGATGAAGCCCGTCTGAAAAGAGAAGAAGTTATCCGGGAGATCATTAAAGGTCAGTCAGGGGGGCAATTTATAGACCCATACCCTGCGAATATCGGGCAATAATTGCCTTTTATGACCCTGTGACTGGCAGGCAATTCTGATGGGGGAAGCCTGCATCCAATAATGCGCAAAGGAAGTGCCTGCATGACCAGGTTGACATCGGGCGATTTGTCCGGCCTGGCCGGGTCCCTGGATCTATACGATCAGCAGCTGAAAAACATAACAGGCCGTTCTCTGCTGCAGTTATCCTGCGCTGCAGCAGGTGTCCCGGAATCTGAATTCATAGCAGTGGCTGAAAAAAGTCCGGTTGCGGCTATTCCCATTACGGCCGGAAAAGGAATTATTTCAGGCTTTAGCCTGACCATTCAAGCCATAGCCAGGCAGATCGGTCTACCTGCTTTTGTAACCGGTTCAACAGATGCATCGGGGATCCGTGACGCGGTATCAGCCGGTGCCTGTATTGTAATTATGGCTGATGATGAAAGTTATTTTGCCTTAAACCTGAACACTAAGTTTATTGCTGAGAATAGCGCCGCAACTGCAGCCGGCTTTGCCACGGCCCTTCAGCACATGAGTGGCGGTTTGCAAGGGCGGACAGTGCTTGTTATTGGCTGTGGAGAAGTTGGCGGGCACGCTGCCGGGAAGGCGGCTTCTTTTGGAGCATCGCCGGCTATTTATGATATGAATGAGCAGCGCAGCAGCAGGCTGGCTTTCAAGATCAAAGAAAAAGATAGAATTGCAGTAAATATAGAAAGGCATCTGGATGATGCCTTAGCTAAATACCATTTGGTTGTTGACGCTTCACCGGGATCTGATTTTATCGGTGTTGAGCATATAAAAGAGAGTACCATAATTGTAGCGCCCGGTGTACCCCAGGGAGTGAATCCTGAAGCTAGGGCGCTATTAAAAAACCGTTACCTACACGATCCCCTGCAGATAGGCACTGCAGTGATGCTTGTTTCAGCCATATTTTCGAAAAGAATAGTTTAGCGCCCGGTTTGAAGAGAGCGCAAAACTATTTCCAAAGTTACAATCACACAATCTATATCACTATCTCAGTATAGACCTCTCATTTTCAACCCACCGGGTATAATCCTCGGCAGATGCTGCTTTTAAACCGATTCGGTTCAGGACAGGCTTAACTTCTTGAACCGAACGCAGCCCTTCGTTGATATCCATGTCGCTCTGCGCTACACCGGCTAACCCGGATTGGGGCGGTATTAGCGAAGTTATTACATTAGCTCCCGCGTGCATCCTTTCTTCTAAGCCGGCAAGCCCGTCTACATCAAGAGATGCCGGTATAAGGCGATCCGGGAAACTAAGACGCAGCAGGGCAATGGTTAAAAGCTCCCTGATTCTTTCCGCTGCCGGGCGGTCAGCCATTGTTGTGCCTTCCTGGGGGACAAAGCTCATTACCCTGATCTGGTGAGCCTGCAGTTCCCGCATCATTTCTATTGACATGGCAATATCCTGTGCTGTTTCTCCAATGCCTGTCATTAAGCCTTCTTCGATCAACATGCCTGCGTTTCGGGCATTTCGCTTGCTTGCCATGCGGAGCTCATAGCTTTGCCCCAGTCGCAGTTTGCTAAATATATCATGGTTATGGGTTTCCTGGTAGCAGGCATACCAATCCGCACCTGCTGCAGACAACTTTTCAAGCATTCCGGGATCGGCAACCCCGGGTGATATCATTACAGGCAGTCCTGTTTTACATTTAATTTCAGAGATCAGGGCAGCCAGCCTGGAAGCTCCTTCATCGTCCCGGTGATAATAGGGGTCTTCGCCCATGGTGAGATCGATCAGGTGGACCCCTGAGCCGGATAATTGAGCAGCCGCTTCTATAGTTTCCTGGTCGCTTTTCCTGTAGCGGGGGCTCAGCTTATTGCTGCGCCTAAAATAGCAAAACGAACAGTTGTTGCGGCAGTAAGTAGAAAAATAGACGAAGCCGTAAAGGAATATACTGTTTCCGAAATGCATTTCTCTTAAATCACGGGCAGCCTGAAAAATCATTTCAAGCTCTGATTGATCAACTGCATCTAAAAGGTAGACCAACTCAGCGCGATCCGGTGGGATCCCGTTTTTTGCTTTGACTAATATCTGTCTAATGTCCTGGCCTGTCCGAGTATGCAAAGCAGCACGCTCCTTCCAGAGTTTGGTTCCGCTCATGCAATAATTTTGCAATAGCTGTGCCAAATAAGATCGTGACACTTCCCGCATTTAGCTTCAACTCTATACCGCTAAAGGTCAAAAGGGTTTGCTACAGGATAACCAATGCCTTGCACAATAACTTTAGCATCAATAAAGATTGAATCCTCGTGTCCGCGGCGACCCTCTGCAAAATACCGGTTCTCCTTAGTCTCCACAACAATGTGGGGGTTATTTATACCCGTCTTTTCAAAGTAATCCGCGATTTCTATTTTTGCCAGTTCTATTGCGCCATCTACGGCATCTTCAAAAGTTTCGTACTCTACTCTTTTCAGGGCAGAATGAACGCTATACGAACCAAGATAAGGCCGAATCGTTACCGGCACCTGTTTAAAGATCGGGGCAATAGACGCGCCGGCGGCATTGGCAACACCTGTGTGCTCAGGAATAATCAGTTCTGCATTCAAAAGTTTTGCTGCTTCAGGGAAATATGCCCTTACAGGCGCTCCCACCACCAGCAGGGGTTTCTTTGGTTTTGCAGTAAGTTCCAGTTCAATTGCTTCTGATTGGTCCAGCAGTCTGCTCATCAAACGGGTTCCAACTTTAGCTTTTCCCATGCCTTTAACAGCGAGATCTTTCTCAAGCAGCCTGGATAAAATTTCTTCGGCTATTCTTAAGACGAATTGATCGTACAGGTGTCCGGCCAGCTCTTCGCCTTCCATTTTGGATGTTGCGGTAAAAAGGTTCAGGGCAAGAGTTGGCGCTTCGTTGTTCCAAATGGACAACCTGCCCAGGGCGTGTAAGAGGTCGGTGGGAGTAAGCGAGATCCTGTTCACCAGCCCCTGCTCTTCCAGTTTTATGATGGTTAGCGCGCCGGGGAAGGAGTTTCGCTTATCGTCAATTTGCCTCATTGAAAGAGGGTTCTGGCCGAGAATATCCAGATGTTTTACGGTTTCCCTATCTATATTAGCCAATTTATATGCCGGGTTAGCGACGATAAATTCGTAAAGCCCTTTTTGCGCTGCAGTATTATATTTAGCCAGAAGCCTGAGTTCTTCGATGATTTCAGGGTAGTAATTTGCGGCTAAAGACAGCGGCATCACTCTGCGGGGGCCGAATCGAGCCTGCCCTTTAGTGAAAGTAATATGGCTGTCCCCGCCCAAACCGACAGAATCGGAGTGAATCGTTTTAACTTTTGTCTTCCAGCCGCCTATCGTTACCCCGTCATTCCTTGAGGCAAATAAGTTACGGTTAACTGTAGCAATGTCCATTGTAGTGCCGCCCATATCGATTACAGTGGCTTCATTCACTCCCGATAGGTAACAGGCGCCAATTATGCTTGCAGCGGGCCCGGAAAGTACTGTTTCGACCGGGTATTGACGTGCCAGTGGCATGGGAAAGAGAGTGCCGTCGCCTTTAACTACCATGATGGGCGCTTTAAGGCCTCTCTGTTCGAAAACAAACTGGGCGGAAGCGAGCAGGTCTTCGATCAGAGGCAGAATCCTGGCGTTTAGAACGGCAGTCACGGCCCTTTCCTGAAAACCGAGATCGCGTGAAAGTCGGTGCGCGCAAACTATAGGTTTATCAGTCCGGGCCCGGATAAAATCCTGTACACTGATTTCATGGGCGGGGTTACGTATGCCCATATATCCGGCCACAGCGAAAGCATCGACCTTGCTGTCCATATCCGGCCAGAATTTTTCTAATTCCGCTAAATCGAGTTCTGCCAGCGGTTCGCCTGAGTTGTTGTGCCCTCCCTCAATATGCCTTGTAACGGCCGTCGGCGCGGCTTGATCCATCTTTTTGCCAATTGTTATCAACCCAACCCGGCAGCCTGTATTTTCGACAATGCTGTTTGTTGCCAGGGTCGTCGACAGCGATATCTGTTTTATATCTTTCCAGTTTAATTTATCAACGCCAGACTCCAATGCACTTAAGGCATTTTCGATACTCTCAATTAACTTATTTTTATTCGTAAGAGCTTTACCAGAGCCGGTCACAGCCTTGTTTTCCAGGCTAATCAAACAGGCATCTGTGTATGTTCCTCCAGTGTCAATTCCAAGAACGTATCCCATGGGCGACCTTCTTTCCTATCTGTATTGGGCTTATCCACCCGGTCAACCGCGTTGTACTACTCTACCACTTGAATATTGCAAGTATCAAGCCAAATAATCAGGTCCGCAAACTATTTTATTAACCTCTCTGATCTGCTGCAGGTTGCATTTTTATGCAAAGGCGAATATAATTATGCCTGAATGCATAAGCAGCTTTTTCAGCGTGATTGCAATTTTAAAGCAGTATGATTAATTATAATGGGGTGGGTAGTCATGTTGGCTAAGGAAGTAATGAGCCGGAATGTGGCAGTTGTTGAAAGCTCAGATTCGTGGGCTGATATGGTTGCTTTAGTGAGAGAGTGTCTTCCCGAATGTCTGGTTGTCCAAAACGAGACAGTTATAGAGGGTGTGGTTGTTCAGCCCGGCATAAGCTGCTTGCTCGCCGGCAAGGTTAAGTCGCTGGACCAGGTGATCAGCAAAAAGGTTATCTTTATACGCGAGGACAGCTTTCTAAACAGGGAAATTATAGGAATGGCCACCAAGGGCTACATGGGAGCCCTGGTTACCAATGGGTCAGGCTGGCCTGTGGGATATCTTTCTGCCGAACTGTTACTTGAAGCTGCTTACCGAAAAATAATGAAACAAAACCGGATCATTGAGGCGATTCCTATTGGCGTACTGGCCATAGACAGGCATGGTAATCTTTCCATGGCCAATAAGGCCGCAGAAAGAATTCTTGATTTTAAAGCTTCTACTTGCATAGGCCAGCATATATCAAAAACGAATCACAGCAGCGCTCTTATAAAAGCGCTTCGAACTGGGAAAAGTATTTCAGCCCAAAAAGTAATAGAGGGCGACAATACGCTGGTAATCGGCTGTAACCCTATTCGTCTGCAAAATATTACTATCGGCGCTGTTGAAGTCCTGCAGGACATTTCTTTCGTTGAACATCTATCCAATGAGCTGGAAACTGTTCAAATCTTAAATGAGGAACTGGAAACTATAATCCGCTCTTCATTTGATGAGATATTTGTAACAGACGGTGAAGGTATAACGATCAAAGTTAGCGATTCAGTCCGAAAGAACAGCGGCAAACCGGCTAATTTTTTTATCGGGCGCAGCGTTGATGAACTCGAAGAAGAGGGGCTGTTTGTCCCCTCGGCAGCAAAAAAGGCAATTGCCAGTAAAGAAATTGTCACTGTGAGTTCAATAACCGATTTGGGTAAAGAGATTGTCACTACCGCCACACCTGTTTTGAATGAGCAGGGGGAAATTGAAAAAGTTGTTTGCAACATCCGCGACTTAACAGAACTTTCACAGTTAAAGAAGCGCCTCGAAGAAACTGAAAATATGGCCCTGACCTATCGGATGAAGCTTGCCGCTCTTGATGCCAAGAAAGCTAAGTTGGAAGGTATTATCGGAATCAGCCCCCAGGTCGCCCATATTAAAGAAATGATCTGTAAAGTGGCTGACCTGGAATCCCATATATTTATTACCGGGGAATCAGGTGTAGGTAAAGGTGTAATAGCAAGGGCAATCCATGTTTCGGGAAGGCGCGCTAAAAAGCCCTTTATTACGGTTAATTGCGGGGCCATACCGGAAAGTTTGATTGAATCGGAGTTTTTTGGCTATGACCATGGCGCTTTTACCGGAGCGAGTAAAACCGGCAAACAGGGTTTGGTTGAACTTGCTTCAGGTGGAACACTTTTCCTCGACGAAATAGCAGAAATGCCTTACAACCTGCAGGTTAAGTTGTTGGCTTTTATCCAGGATAAAAGATATCTTCGAGTGGGCGGTAACAGGGAAAAAACAGCTGATGTGAGAATTGTAGCGGCAACTAATAAAGATTTAAAAGAACTTGTCTCCAACGGACAGCTCCGGGAAGATCTTTATTATCGCCTGAATGTTTTCCCCATCCATGTGCCCCCGCTGCGCTTTAGGCGCGAAGATATTGTGCCACTGCTGCAGCACAAGTTAAGAAAGCTAAATGAACTATATCAAACCCACAAGGTGTTAAAGCCCGAAACACTTGATGTGCTGGTTAACTATGATTGGCCGGGCAATGTCCGGGAGCTGGAAAATATTCTGGAGCGCATAGTCATAA
>SLPH01000155.1 GCA_007132095.1 Syntrophomonadaceae bacterium
CCCGCTGATAAGGGTTCGGTTACAGTAAAGAGCGCTAATTTTATCCAATAAGCCGTAACGCTTTAAAATGGGCTCGATGTAGAAGCCAAAACCGTCGCTGGCGACGACGACGGGGGCCTTCGTTTCTGAGGCACTTTGGAGAAATTCAGGAAAACCGGGCCTCAATTCGGCCCAGCATAGCGAGAGATCTGTTAAGGCCTGAAGGTCCGGCGGCAGGAGGGCGCTATTTTCTTCAAGCCAGCGGCGGATTGGAATACCCCGCTTTCTGTACTGCTTTTCCACAGCTTCGAAGCGCTCCCGGTCAAAATGCCCGGGAAGTTCACTTGAGAGGTCCCTGCCGGTTATGGTGCCGTCAAAGTCTACCAGGTAAGCAATTTTACCCTCCATCGCAATCACCGCCAAAATATTTTCTTAGCTCGAGAGGGCTTTCAACCAGGATAACCGCACCTGCCTTTTTCAATTCCTCAGCCGGCCTGAATCCCCACAGAGCGCCGACGGGAAACATGCCCGCCGCCTTTGCTGTCTTCATATCCGTGTCTGTATCTCCCAGGTAAAGCAGATCACCCGGCTTCTGTTTTAAAAGTCCGGCAACCTGCAGGGCCCCCTGAGGATCGGGTTTGGGAAAGATGCTGGAAGAAACACCGAGCACAGGTTTAAAGGTCCAGCCCGAAAGCAGGGTATTGACAGTTACTAAAGCAAATTCCTGCGGTTTATTGGTAAGAATCGCTTTCGGTATTTTCCTTCCTTCCAGGAAATCAAGCAGTTCCGCTATGCCCGGGTAGGGCCTGGTATGATCGGCCCAGCGCCGCCGATACTCAGCCTTAACCTGATCGACCAGCAGCGGCAGTTGATCAAGGTACTCGCTGCCGGCAGGGAAAGCCCGCAGGACCAACTGTTCAATTCCATCGCCAACAAAATAACGGTAAGCATCGATCGAATGCTCGGCAAGACCTTTCTCCCTCAGAACGGCATTCACCGACAGGGCCAGGTCCTGCAAAGTATCAAGCAGGGTTCCATCCAGATCGAAAATTATCGCTTTAAAGTTCATCTTTATTGCTGCCTTTTCCTGATTTTTAACCGGCCGGCCGCAACCAGGTGCCGGCTTGTAAAAGCTATTACCTATGGGGGCTTATTTTAAACCCGAAATACAAACTAACCGGTCTTTGCCCAGCGGCCTACCAGCGGCAAAACCGACTCCGGGTAAAATTGCCGAAAAATGCGGTAATAGTATAGCTCTTCCTTGTTTCTAACCGGTACGGGGGCCTGTTGAGATTCAGCTTCAAACTCATCGTCGCTTATTTCGGTTTCAGCCACTTCAGCCAACATTTGCGCTGAACCTGAACCCTGATCAAACTGCTCTTTTTCGCGCCAGGCTACCCTTGTGCCAAGTTCATCTTCAAAGGCCCGCCTTAATATCCATTTATCAACAGGCTCGTTTTCCCGGTCATGCAGTTTCCACTCCAGGGGAAACTGGGCTACCAGTTCCAGCAGGGACAGCTTAAGAAAAGGCACCCTGCACTCGATTCCATGCGCTGAATTCATGCGGTCTACCCTCTGCAGTCCTGTATTACTAAGTGATTTCATGAAACTTTCAATCTCGCTTTCAATCTCGCGCCCGGACTTCATATTTTTCAGATAGCTGTAACCGGCAAACAGCTCGTCAGAGCCCTCTCCGGTAAGCATAACCCTGCGCCGGTCGTGAGCAGCATGCCGGGCGGCAATGTAATTCGGGATCGCCGAGCGTACATAAGCGCAGTCAAAAGATTCCAGGTGATAAATAACTTTCGGCAGTACTTCAAGAATCTGATCGAGATCATAGGTATATTGATGATGCTGCGATCCGAGCCGTTCGGCAACCGCTGAAGCGTATTCAATATCCCTGCTGCCGGCTACGCCGACGGTATAAGTCGATATGGGTTCCTCCCTGAGCTCTGCAGCAAGAGCCGCAACCACGCTGCTGTCCAACCCGCCGCTTAAGTATACGCCCAGGTCTGCAATATCGCTGATCCGTTCTTCAACAGCCAGTTTGAGCAGGTGACGCACCTTTTCTTCAGCCTCTTCAAGGGGCATTTTCCTGCCGCCGTTAAATAGCGGTAGGCTAAAATAGCTGACCCACCCTTCTTCCCGGTCGAAATAGCTTCCAGGAGGAACTTCCCTGATTCTTCCCTCCACGCCAACAAGAGCTTTTATTTCCGGGGCGATAAAGAAGGTGTCACCGCTGTCTACATAATATAGCGGTTTTACTCCCAGGGGATCCCTGGCCACGGTAAAATCGCCGTCTTCACCACTGTATGCCAGGGTGAATTCGCCTTCGATCTTTTCTAGGCAGGACGGCCCCTTTTCTTTAAGCATGGCGCCAACCTGCTTTTCGCTGATCGCCTTATGGCCTTCAGTCTCTTTTTGCCCTGAATGAATGATATAACCATCAAGCGCAGTTTGGCCGGCATTATTGCCGGGCGAAGTGCGGCTGCCTAATACAGCCATACTGCAGTTATCATTTACCGGGGCTACCATTCTGGAGGCTCCCCTGTATTGCAAGCATTTTATTAACGGTTCCAGATCGGCCGTGCTATCAGTTTCACTGAATACGGCTACTAATCCGGGCATAAAAAAACCATCTCCTATCTCATAAATAGGTCTTCTACGCGGGTAGAAGACTCCTGTCTATAGTATAACACGGCCGGTAACTGCTGTAAAAAAGGCCGCTTTTCCAATAGCGGCCATATGATATATATGTCTCGTCCTCCAAAAAGATTACTTTTTCGCATCTTTCTTATAGTAAAGCGCCCCAACCGGACAGGCATCTACACAAAGCTTGCACTGCGTGCAGATGGAATCAGCCAGGGGCAGATCTTCAAAAGTGGTCACAACCCTGTTAATACCGCGGCGTGTAAAACCGATCGCCCCAACTTTAGCCTCTTCACGGTCGGCCCAGACACACTGGCCGCAGAGGACGCAGCGACTGCGGTCGAAGGCAAACTCATCGGGGCTATCGTCAAGTTCAAAATCTCTCTGGAGGGGTTTAAAGCGTTTGCGCGTCAACTTTAGCCCTCGCTCGGCGGCAATTTTCTGGAGGGCGCATTTACGGTTGGCCGGACAGCTGCCGCACTTGAGGTTATGATCCGATAAAATCAGTTCAAATGCTGTTTTTACAAGACGGTCAACCCTCGGACTCCTGGTCCTGACCATCATTCCTGCTTCAACAACTTTACTGCAGGCGGTAACCGGGTGCCTGGAGCCTTCAATTTCAACAAAACAGAGCCTGCAGCCTGCTGAAGGCCGCCCTTCATCCCTGATTCCGCAAAGGTGGGGTATATAGATATTATTATCCAGGGCCGCCCACAGTAGTTTTTCCCCTGGTTTAACTTTAATTGTCTTATCATCGATGGTGATGCTGATTTCTTTTGTCATTTCGCTTTTTTCTCCTTTTCCGGCGGCAAAACGGGGGGAGATAGCTTAACTACCGCATCGTACTCGGCAGGGCAGGCCTTCAGACAGTTATCACACTTAACGCATTTTTCCTGGTCAATTTCCTTCAGGCCGTCTTCCCTGGTAAATATAGCCTCAGTTGGGCAGCTGCCGACACATACGTTGCATAGTTTGCTGCACCGGGGCGGTTCAATATAGTAGAGGATCAAGTCGCGGCAGACCAGGGCCGGGCAGCGGCCTTCTTCAATATGGGCTTTATACTCGTCCCGGAAATACTTCAGTGTAGTCAGGATCGGGTTGGGTGCAGTCTTACCAAGATTGCACAACGAGCCGTCGCGAACATCTTCGGCCAACTCTTCCAGGAGGTCAAGAGTGTTACTGTCACCCCGGCCTTCTGTAATTCCGGTTAAAATATCGAGCATGTGCTTGGTGCCAAGGCGGCAGAAAGTACACTTGCCGCACGATTCGTGCTGGGTAAATTCGAGGAAATAGCGGGCAACAGAGACCATACAATCGTTTTCATCCATGACAACCAGGCCGCCGGAACCCATAATTGCCCCTGCTTCATGCAGGGAGTCAAAATCAATAGGCACATCCAGCTCTGACTCAGGCAGGCATCCACCGGACGGCCCGCCTATTTGCACGGCCTTAAAAGGTTTATCTTTGGGCAGGCCGTCGCCTACATCATAGATCAACTGGCGCAGGGTAGTGCCCATGGGCACTTCGACCAGGCCGGTGTTATTAATTTTCCCAACCAGTGAGAATACCGCCGTCCCCGGGTTATCCGGCGTACCGATCTCTTTAAACCAGTCGACACCGTTTTTAACGATCAGGGGCACGTAGGCAAAAGTTTTTACGTTATTCAGTACAGTCGGTTTTCCCCGAAACCCCTTTGCGGCCAGGCGCGGCGGCCTGCTTAAGGGAAGGCCCATGTTGCCTTCCATCGAATTGACCAGGGCAGTTGCTTCTCCGCAAACAAAGGCACCGGAGCCCTGGAATATCTCGAGGTCAAAGGAAAAATCTGTGCCTAAGATCGATTCGCCAAGAAGCCCTTTTTCACGAGCCTGATCTATTGCTTCCCGCACATGCCCGACAGCTCTCGGATACTCGGCCCTGATATAAAGATAACCCTTGCCGGCCCCGATTGCGTACGCGCAGAGGATCATCCCTTCTATAACCAGGTGCGGGTCTGACTCAAGAATGCTGCGATCCATGAAAGCGCCGGGGTCTCCTTCATCAGCGTTGCAAATGACATACTTTTCTTCAACGCCCGACTTAAGGCTGGCTTCCCATTTGAGCCCTGCCGGAAAACCGGCTCCGCCGCGGCCGCGCAGGTTGGCAGCTTTAATTTCTTCTAGAAGTTCTCCGGGTTTACCGGTTAAAGCCCGGGCCAATCCGGCGTAACCATCTTCGGCCAGGTAACTGTTGATATCGCGGAAATCAATATATCCACAGTTTTTGAGAATTAATTTATGCTCATAAACACCGCGGGGAAAATCTTCAAAAGTGGGAAAAACATCGTTACGTTCCAGGGCAGCAAGGGCATATTCATAGGAAGGATCGTCGCCGGCCAGAAAATCTTCAACCAGGCGATGAACCAGTCCATCATCAAGATATCCGTAACATATGGGAGGGAAGCCGGGCTTGTCGATTACAGCCATCGGTTCAGCATAACAGTGGCCGATACAACCGACTTCGACAACTTCAGCTTCAAGGCCCTTGCTTTTAATTTCGTTTTCAAAATAATCTTTTATTTTCAAGGCCCCTGCGGCCACACCGCAGGTTGCCGTGCCAATCATAACCCGGGTTTTCTCTTTTTTCTCCCCGGTCAGACTAACTGCTTTTTCTTTCAGCGCCTGGTATAGTTTCTGCGGTCCCTGATCGCTCATTGGCTGCCGCCCTCCTCTCCCTGCTGTTTATCTGCAGCTTCCTTTTTTTCCATATCTTCAAATTCCAGCATAATGCCGTCAACCCTGGTCGGGGTTACCTTTCCTTCTACTTCCTCATTAATCACGACAACGGGGGCCATGGTGCAGCAGCCAACACAGGCTACCCTTTCAAGACCGTAGAGGCGATCTTCACTTGTTTCCCCTTCCTTGATCCCCATGCGACGCTCAAATGATTCCAGGGCAATATCGCCCCCTACCATGTAGCAGGCCGTTCCCATGCATACTTTAACTTCGTGTTTACCGGGAGGATTTAAGCGGAATTGGTTGTAAAATGTGGCCAGACCAAAAATATCGGCCGCCGGGACGTTAAGCCCGGAAGCTATTTTCTCCATAGCCAGGGTTGGCAGGTAGCCCAGCCTGGCCTGTACTTTTTGCAAGATGGGAATTAAGTTTTCACGGTCTTTGGCGCTGTTGCTCAAAACTTCTTCAACGCAGGAAAGAATTTCTTCTTTTTCGCCTTCTACGTACTGCAAGTGCCACATCTCCTTTGTTGCTCAATAATGATGCCTTTACTATAATAACATATTTTGCGGAAGGCAAATAAGCTAAGCCTTGATCGGCAGCAGCGCTTCATAAGGGTTTTCGGAAAGAGGGATCAGGTTTCGAGGGGAAAAATCACTTCTTCGCCAAAACCGGTAACAATCCTGTGGTAGCCCTTTAGCATATTGTTAACGGCATCGTCCCCGGTATCGGCCAGCAGGCAGCCGTGTTGAAGCGATAATAGCTTTTCTTTAACCGCAACGACAATAATGTTTTCACGGCCTACTCTTTTAATGACCCGGGCGCTGATCTGCTGGTTGCCCCGGCCAAAAATATACCCCTGGCCGCCAATTACCGTAACCACTATCCTGGCGGGATACTTTTCGGTAATCTCCAAAAGCCGGCTTTCGGCAGCATCGGCCTGCACGAGTTTGCCGTCGAGGACAACATCTACGCCCAGCAAAGTATTGGGAAGTCCCATTAGTTTCATTATGGGAGCTGTTGTCGAACCGGGGCCAATAATATACGCGGTCCCTTTCTTCATACCCTCCACTATGCGGGCTGCAATACCCTCCAGGACCGACTCTTCCGATTCAATCCGGCCGACTTTCAGGTGCTGCATAAGCCGATCGGCGCAGGGCACCGAGAGGTAGCCATAGAGCCTGGCCGATAAACTGCCCCGGCGAAATGCTTCCTCATCAATGTCCATAACCTCTGCTTCTCTGACCGGATGTCCTTCCAGCTCCATGAACCGGCAGGCCAGCTCCCCTGCACTGCGGGGGCTGGTAGCATATACGGCAGAATGAATTTTTACCCCCGCAGGAATACCGATAACCGGCAGGTCGCTCCCTTCTCCCAGGGCATTATAAATATTGCGCGCCGTGCCGTCACCGCCGGCAAACAGCAGCAGACTGAGCCCTTCTTTTCTCATACGCAAGACAGCTTTTTCCGTGTCGGCAGCAGTACTGGGATCGTTAAAACTGCCGATCAGGCGCGGAGCAAATCCACATTGGAGGGCTGTTTTTTCGCCCATGCTTCCGGGGCAGGTTAACAGCTCAAAAGTACCTTTGAGAGGAGCCAACTGCTCAAGAGCGATAGCTGCTTTAAGCTGAGATTCGGGTTCTGCGCCCATCATCCTGGCCTTTTCAGCAATCTTTGGGCCATCAGTTCCCTTCAAGCCAACCTTACCGCCCATACCGGCAATTGGATTAATAACCAGTCCTATTTTTTTCATAGCCGCCCGAAATGAAGCGCTGCTTTACTTATTCCCATTGCCGCTTCCCAGACCGATTCACACAGGGTTGGATGAGGGTGGATCAGGTTCGCCATTTCAATGGCAGTCATTCCAGCCGCCACAGCCATAGTCCCTTCCTGGATCAAATCTGATGTGTGCGGCCCAAGAACATGCATGCCCACAATCCTGTCTTCCGAGCCCGCTGTGATTATTTTAACCAAACCTTCCCTTTCTCCCTGGGTCGCTGCCTTGCCATTGGCCGAAAAGGGGAACTTACCTGTCTTCAGGTTATCCAGCCCCTTTTCCTTTGCTTCTTCCTCGGAAAGCCCCACTGAAGCTAACTCGGGATCGGTAAAAAGAACAGCGGGAACAGCAGATCCGTCAAAATGAGATTCCAGCCCGGCTGCATTTTCCGCGGCAACAATGCCCTGGTGATAAGCTGTATGAGCCAGGAAATATCCGGGATAAGTTGCATCGCCGACAGCATAAATATTCGGTGCGCTGGTTTCCATTTTGCTGTTAACCCTGATCCCGTCTTTTTCGTAATCTACGCCCATGGCTTCCAGGTCCAAACCGCCGAAAGCAGGCTTGCGTCCGACAGCAAGCAGCACCTGATCGGCCAGGACAACCTCTTCCCCCTTCTTCCCGGATATGGTAAGCGTATAGCCATTTTCCACCTTTTCAATCACTTCTATCGGAGCATTCATCATAATTTGCAAACCACCGCGGCGAAGGTAAGTAGTGAGACGCCGGACCATTTCAAGATCCATGCGGCGCAAAAACCTTTCGCTGCGATGGACAATGATCACTTCCACCCCTAAGCCCATGAAAATAGAAGCCATTTCCAGGGCGATAACCCCCCCGCCTATTACCGCCAGCTTTCGGGGCAGTTCACCAAGGGCCAGCGCCTCCCGGGAAGTAAGAATCCCCGGCAGTTCAAGGCCCGGTGTGGATGGATAGATCTCATCGCTGCCTGTAGCAAGAATTATTTTCTCTCCCGTAATTACGGTATCGCCGCCTTCGTCTAGCCGGACAATAACTTTGCCCGGTTCCGGGCAAAGCGCCAGGCCTTTAAAAACATCTACTTTTCTCTTTTCAAGCAGCTCCCCGATATGGCCGGTCAGTTCAGCTACGGTGCTTTTCTTTTTTTCCTGCAACCGGGCATAAGAAAACTGCAGGTTGTCAAAGGTAAATCCAAATTCATCCGCACTCTGCAGGCGGCGGTATAGCGACGCACCGTGGGTCAAAACCTTGGTCGGAATGCAGCCGTGGTTCAGGCAGACTCCTCCAAGCTCCTCTTTCTCAACCAGGGCCGTTTCAAGCCCAAGAGAGCCTGCTCTCAATGCTGCCAGGTATCCCCCCGGGCCGCCTCCAATTACTATAAGGTCATATTTTTTGTTCATATAATCACCCTCGTATAATGAAATTGCATTACTCTTGCACAAGCATTAATTTGTCGTTGTTAAAATGCAGGCAGGCGCTGTGGGGTTGAGTAAAATCCATTTTGAGCCTGATTTCATCCAGTCAGTCTCTAAAAACCGGCCGCCCTGGGCAAGCTGGTGAATATCGCCGGTATTGCCCCGGCAAAAGCCCTGACCAGCGCTCTTTCGACCTGTGTGTAACTTACATTATAACCAAGATCATGCAAACCGGCAGCTTTCTCCTCCAACAAATCAGGTGTTATTGAATCCTGAAGCCGGTTATCGGGCATTAATACTGCCCGGTATAAATCCAGGGGCAGGCTGAAAAGAATGGCTCCGTGCTGCAGAAGGACTCCATCGCGGCGCAGCTGAGCGCTGCCTACGACTTTTCTACCTTCAACCCTGATTTCAAAAGCCGAGGGGCGGTCAAAACAGGATCCCCGTCCCGGTCCGGGCTTACTCTCTTCCACAGGCGTCATTTCGCTATCTATCTTCAGCTGCCTGAACGCATTAATTATACCGCTGCTGATCGAGCGGTAAGCTTGAAGAACAGAACCGCTCACAAAGGTATGCTTTTCCGGCACAATGATGCTGTAAGTCAGTTCCCGGTCATGTAATACAGCCCGGCCTCCGGTAGGCCGATGAACAAGGTCCACGCCAATCTTGCGGCATGCTTCAAGGTCGACAACCTGGTCTATCTCCTGAAAACGACCCAGTGAAATCGTAGGTTTAGACCAGCGGTAAAGACGAAGCAGGGGTAAAGATTCGCCTGTTAAAACTTCTTTCATCAAAGCCATATCTCTATCCATATTTTCCCTGCCGCTCAATGGCGGATCGAGAATGAGACGCCAACGCTCATTCATAGTTTAAACCTCCCGGTCACAATTTAAATCTTCCTTTTTATACCCTGCTTATCCTTCTATACTGCGAAGCAGGATCCCTATCTCTTTTTCAGCTTCAGATGGTGAGAGCGGTCGATGATAATTATAGAGCGGGCCCTGGGGCCGCTCATTATAGTAGGGCCGGTTGCAGCCGCTGCAGCCAGTTGTTTCAAATGCTTTGCCACCAGTCAGTTGTTTCTCAAGCTCCAGCCGGGACAGACCGAAAGAAAGAAGCTTTCCATCTTTGAAAGATAAAGCTGAAAGGGAAACCGCATTGTCCCTGAGCAGGTAGAAACCGGCCTGAACTCTTCGGTACGACTCCAGCTTCGGTTGAGGCCGATCTTCCATCAGGGTTCCCCGCAGGGGAGTGAAGGAAAATAATGCTACCCTAACCCCTGCCCGAATAAGAGAATCGATTAAAGACAGCAGGTCTTCCTCGTTTTCGCCAAGCCCGCAAATCAGGTGCGTGGTGAACCTGCCCGGCCAGGCATCGGCACAGCTTAAAAGCAAGCCCAGCCTCTCATTAAAAACTCCGCCTTTAACCCTGGCATAGACAGCATCTGTTGCAGCATCCAGGGCAATGCTGATCCTTTCCGCCCCGGCCTGCAGCAAAGCGCCGGCCTCTTCCCGGTTATCAACCCAGGCTGATAGGGAAATGGGCAGATGGGATACTTTTTTCAGGATATCGATTGTGCGGATAATCGGCTCGATACCGCTTTCACCGCGCACTGCCTGCAGGCAGAGCCTTTGCAGCCTGCCCTGCGGAAGGCTTACAAGCCCTTTTGCCACCTCCTCCTCGGTATATTCTGGCCAGCCTACCCGCCCCAGGCGATTGTTATAATTACCGGAACCACGCGGGCAAAAGGAGCAGCTCATAGAGCATTTATCCCCGGAAAGAAGGTAAGCGGTAGAAGGATACGTGTCCATACGCGTAGCCTTTAAACCGAGGCAGGCCGATGTTCCTTCCGAAAGGCGGATCATAACGAACAGCACTCCTCGCTATCGATAATATTTAAGCCCATTTCAGCAGCAGCTGAACGGGCGCCAGCGGCGGGCATGACAATTTTGTTAATCCCGGCCCTGATCGCAAGCAGATCCAATTGCCCCCGGTAGCGGCCGCCCGGCCTCATGCAGCCCAGGTAAAGAGGGGTACGGGGAAAGGCAAGCCTGGCTTCAACCAGCACCGCAGCGGTTTCCTCCAGGGACGGAACGGGGGCATTGGCAAAAACGGTCCCGGGGGTAGGCCTGAAAACGATAAAACTGATCGCTTCCGGGGCTTCGCCGCGCAGTAGATTCAGGGCTTTAAATTCGCCGCTGATTTTGCCGGCATCAAGACCAATACAAATATGGGGAATCACCCTGGCATGCACAACTAAAGCCCGATACGAACGCAGCCAGCATTCCGGCTCCAGTTCCAGACCGTAAACGCGCTGAATTGTTCCGGCATCGGCAACCAGGTCAAATGAAACTGTTTCGGCAATGCTCCCGATCCGGGCAGCAGCTTCAGGTTCCATTAGACCGCAGTGCACGTTTAAGGGCGCCCGTTCGGCCAGCACCTTTAGATGGTCCCATTTCTCAAACAGGGGAACCTGGCCCCGCGTATTGCAGCCTCCGGAAACCAGGTAACTCTTCTCCAGCCCCTGTTTATGGGCGGCGACAGCCTCAACAGGCTCCATATTCTTCAGGTATACTCCCCCGCAGTGAGCGCAATTTAATTCGCACCCGGTTCCGGTCACACTGACAGCGGTTGTAAGCGCAGGTTTTACGAACTCAATGCTGTCCGGAAAAAAAGAGCGGCGAACCTGCCAGGCTGCTTTCAGTTTATCTTCATATATATCCCAATCCAGAGCCTAACACCCCCGCTTATTGATCCTGACTTTCCCGCCAGCGCAGCACGGGGTTGCGCGCCGCCCGGACCTCGTCAAGCCTTCCCACCACGGTTGTGTGAGGCCCTGCGGCCACCCTGCCGGCATCCTCTTCAATTGCAGCGGCGATATCTTCCATAGCCGCGGCAAATGCATCCAGGGTTTCTTTCGTTTCAGTTTCCGTCGGCTCAATCATCAGGGCCTCCTCTACAATGAGGGGAAAGTAGACCGTGGGAGGATGAAACCCTTTGTCCAGCAAAGCCTTGGCGATATCGCCCGCGCCGGCGCCTTTTTTCTTTTCCGGACGTGCCGACAAAACAAATTCATGCTTACAAATTCGGTCGTAAGGTAAATTAAAAGTCTTTTTCAGCAGGTTCATCAGGTAGTTGGCGTTTAGCACCGCATCAGCAGAAACCTGTTTCAACCCTTCTGCGCCCATCATGCGAAGGTATGTATAGGCCTTGACAACTACTCCAAAATTCCCATAAAAGGAGTGGATTTTTCCAATACTGTCCGGCAGGTCGTAATTTAGAACAAAGCGTCCACCGTAATGTTCGACCACGGGCACCGGCAGATAAGAGGCCAGTCTGTCCTTGACACCGACAGGGCCGCTTCCGGGTCCCCCGCCCCCATGCGGGGTTGAGAAGGTTTTATGGATATTCAGGTGCACCACATCAAAGCCCATGTCACCCGGCCGAGTATAGCCCATGATCGCATTAAGGTTCGCCCCATCATAGTAGAGCAGGCCCCCGGCCTGATGAATAATCTCTGCTATTTCCAGGATATCTTCCTCAAATAACCCTAAGGTGCTCGGGTTTGTCAGCATCAGGGCTGCCGTTGTCTCATCCACGGCTGCCCGCAGGGCTTCCAGGTCAACCAGGCCGCGAGCATCGGAAGGCACCTGGATCACTTCGTAACCGGCCATGCTCACAGTGGCCGGGTTAGTACCATGGGCGGATAAGGGAATAAGCACCTTGTTGCGTTTATGATCCCCTCTTGTGCGGTGATAAGCCTGGATTACCATCAGGCCGGTCAACTCTCCATGCGCTCCTGCAGCAGGTTGGAGAGTGACGCGATCCATGCCGGTAACCTCTTTTAAAAGCTGCTCGGTGTTATAGAGCAGCTCCAGGGCACCCTGGACTGTCGATTCAGGCTGACAGGGATGGAGCCGGGTGAATCCGGGTAGCGCCGCGGTTTCTTCATTGATTTTTGGGTTATATTTCATGGTGCATGACCCGAGCGGGTAAAAGCCGGTGTCGACGCCGAAGTTCCGCGTAGAAAGTTCGGTGTAATGCCTGATCACTTCAACTTCGGACAGCTCGGGCAGATCAAGGGAAAGCTGCCGTTTCATCTTATGGGGAATCAGCTCATCCAGCTCTTTTACCGGCACATCGCAGGGAGGCAGCGAATATCCTTTTCTGCCTGAACGGCCCAATTCGAATATGAGCGCCTTCTCCTTTCTCATTTCCATCCCTCCAATTCAGAAACAAACCTGTCAATCTCTTCCCTGGACCGGTTCTCGGTAACTGCAACCAGCATCGCCGGATCCAGTTCGGGGTAATAGGAGGAAAGGTCAAGCCCCCCGATAATGCCGTGCCTGATAAGCTCTTCGTTTATCTTCGCCGGATCCCCGGGGACGCTAAGGGGGAACTCTTTGAAGTAACTGCCGTCAAACAAGAGATCATAACCCTTTATCGTGGTAATTTTTTCGCGTGCGTAAGCGCTTTTTTGCAGGCAAAGCTCCGCAACTTCGCGCATACCGGCAGGCCCGAGTGCAGCCATGTAAACCGAGGCAGCCAGAGCGACAAGGGCTTCGTTCGAACAGATATTAGAAGCCGCCTTTTCCCGCCTGATATGCTGTTCACGGGTCTGTAAAGTCAAAACGTAAGCGCGGTTTCCTTCAACATCGACAGTTTCGCCGGCAATCCGGCCGGGCATCTGGCGGATAAACTTCTCCCTTGCTGCTATAAACCCGAGCAGGGGGCCGCCGAATGTCGGCGGTACGCCAAGCCCCTGCCCTTCACCGACAGCGATATCGACACCATATTCTACCGGTGCTTTCAAGAGAGGAAGAGATAGCGGATCAACTGCCGCGACAAGAACCGCTTTGTGCTCGTGAACAAGATCGCTTACCCCTGTCAGTTCCTCGACCAGGCCAAAAAAATTAGGCTGCTGCAGGACAACAGCTGCCACGTCGCTGTCAATGGCTTTCTCCATAGCTGCAAGATCGGTTTGACCATCCCGCAGCGGAATCTCTTCGAGAGGCAAACCACGGCTTCTAAAATAGCTCTCCATGACATGCCTGTAGAAAGGGCTGACCGAGCGCGAAACAAGCACTTTCGAACGTCTTGTTGCCCCGCAACCCATAATCGCCGCTTCGGCAACCGCAGTTCCGCCGTCATACATGGATGCATTAGCCACATCCATTCCTGTCAACATGCAGAGCATGGTCTGGTATTCAAAGATCGCCTGCAGGACACCCTGGCTTATTTCAGGCTGGTATGGGGTATAAGAAGTGTAGAATTCGCTCCGGCCGGTAATGTGTTTAATAATAGCCGGCACAAAGTGATCGTAAACACCGCCTCCGAGGAAAGAAGGCATATCATTCAGGCTTATATTCTTTCCGGCCAGGCTGCTGATGTGCTTATAAGCTTCAGGTTCTGAAAGAGGCGGTGGCAGCTGCAGCAGCTTATCCAGGCGTAATTTTTGCGGGATATCGCTAAAGAGCTCCTCAACAGAAGCAGCGCCGATAGCTTCCAGCATTTTTTCCCTGTCATCAGGGGTCAGGGGAAGGTAATGCTCTCCGCCCATATGCTACTCCTCCTCCTCCTTTATGATAAACTCCTCATAAGCGGCTTTTTCCATCAGGTTTTTGAACTCGCCCTCATCTTTTACTTCAAGCTTAAAAATCCATCCCGCTCCATATGGCTCTTTGTTGATCAGCTCAGGCTGGTCCAGCAACTCTTCGTTTACTTCTGTTACGGTCCCGGAAAGAGGTGAATAAAGGTCGGAGACAGCTTTCACCGACTCTACAACGGCAGCGCTCTTGCCGGCGGCAACATCATCCCCCACTTCGGGCAGCTCAACAAAGACAATTTCACCCAGTTTATCCTGGGCATAGTCGGTCAAGCCGACCACGGCTTCCCCGTTGTCGCTCTTTGCCCATTCGTGCTTCTCCGTGTAATAATAGCTTTCTAAAACTTTGTATTTCATCATTTTTCCCTCCAGTAAAATGGAATTTTGGTAACCCGGGTCCGGTAGACCCGGTTCCTGACTTTAACCCTTAATACACCGGATTCAACTTTAAGCGGATCGAGAAAAGCGAGGGCGATAAAATGATCCAGGGTCGGCGAATATGAACCGCTGCTGACCCATCCAATCTCGTCGTCGCCGCTCAGGACGGGGTAACCTTCCCTGGGAACAGCCCTTTCAAGCATTTCCAGGCCGTACAGCATGTGGGTAATACCGGATCTTTTCTGCTTTAGAAGGGCTTCTTTGCCGATGAAAGATTCATTCTTATTGAAAGCAATAAAACGATCGAGGCGGGCCTGCAGCGGAGATATTTCCCTGCTCAGTTCATGCCCGTAGAGAGGCATTGCTGCCTCAAGACGGAGCACATCCCTTGCTCCCAGCCCGGCAGCAGCAAGTTCAAATTCTCTGCCATTTTCCCAGAGCAGATCCCAGAGTTTTTCCCCATCAGCACTATGGCAGTAAATCTCAAATCCATCTTCGCCGGTATAGCCTGTCCGGGAAACCAGGCAATTTACACCATCCAGGCTGACTTTCGGGTTAAAATGGTAATACTTTATGTGGTCAAGGGGTTCGCTGCTCAACCTGTTCATAATGACCAGGCTGGAAGGCCCCTGTAAAGCCAGCTGGGCATAGCGGTCCGTTACATTATTAAGCTCAACATCACCGAAGACGTTGTCGCTTAACCAGGTGAAATCTTTTTCCGTATTCGCTGCATTAACAACCAGCAGATAGCTGTCTCTTTCAATCCGGTAAACCAATATATCATCAACTACGCCACCTTCAGGGTAGCAAACAGGACTGTAGCTGATGGCACTATCTGCTAAATTTGAAATATCGTTGGTTAGGACCCTCTGAAGGTACTGCTCGGAATCGCTGCCGGTGACAGTAATTTCCCCCATATGGGAAACATCAAAGATGACAGCTTTATTTCTGGCCGCTCGCACTTCTTCTACCAAACCGGCACCATATTGGACCGGAAGCAGCCACCCGTTGTAATTAACCATTTTTCCGCCTGCAGATTGATGCTTTTCATAAAAAGGCGTTTTCTTACCATTGCTCGACATTTGCTAACCTCCTTCCCTGGAAATTTGCGTTTCCTTGAGCCCGGCCAAAGATTAGCCTTTAACCTTCCTTCATGCCTCGGCTCACCATGAACGCACCTGGTCCTGGTTATGCACTTCCCGCCACCGGGCCTGCCCGGAATTTCACCCCTTAGGTTACGCCCGTATCTGGCGATATAAAGAGAAGGACAGAGCAAGCCAGCATGGCTTGAGCTCTGTCCTTTATACCTGAGAGATTGCACTTCCAGATTACCGGAAGGCTTTCACCGTCGGCGTTCCGCTGATGCGGACCCTCTCCAGAGGCGTGTCATCCGATGGTGCTGAAGCCTGAGAGTTTCTACTTCACCTGCCGGGTGAATAATTGCTCCTTCGGCGTCCCTACTCGGGACTCTCCCACCGGGGTCATCCACAAATTCACTATTCTTATTATTCATTCACCTTAATCGTTATATGGGTTCGACAGGAATCCGGGTATTCCTGCCTGGTTTAAAAAAACAGCCACGCATTATGATCTTATTAAACGCACTAGGGCATAGCTAATGCCTTTGCCTTGAAAGTTCCGGCAAAACCGTTTTTCCTAATCTACAAACAAAATGGTGTCTAAGAAAATATCAAAAATAGCATCTATTTCTGCATCATATATTTCTGCTGCGCTTGATGGGAAAAAGAAGCCAATGATATAATGTTCTCCTTCCTCTTTTTCAATAATTAAAACAGCTTCAAAATACTCCTCATCATCTAAGTCATACCAGATCCCTGAAGCAAAAAACATGGGATAGAAGATGCCGCCAATGATTTCATGGCTGACTTCAAAGTCGATAATCGCCCCGTCAGAATCGATAAACCAATCTTCTACGTCAGCAAAGGCCTCATCAAGACTCGAGTAGGTGCCATCCGCCTGCCAGAAATAAACATTACCTTCCACTGCAGACCCTTCGGCGAGGGGACCGCTAAACCAGGCCTCGTTTTCATACAATTCATAATCCCAATTAGGAGGATAATTAACTGTAAAGCCAAAGCCGGGCTCTTGGAAAAACGCAAAGTCTCCTGTTGGCAGAGTAATGTCAGTGGAAAGACCAAAATCCATATCATCAAGATCTACAGCCCAGGTATAATCTCCGTCAATCAGGACATCATACCTGGTATAGATATCCAGATCTTCGTCAATTACTTGGAAATCATAACGCTGGCCGGGTTCAACGGTAAAGGTAAATGTTCCGCCCGGAACAAGCACTGAGTCCCCAAGGAGATCATCGCTCCAGTCTCCGCCCTCAAGGGTGTAATAAATGAAATATATGTCAAAGAACCCTAGGTTATTTTCGATAGTTATTGTCGCTTCAGCCAGCCTGGCTGATTCAGCAAGGATATCAATCCTTTTACCATTACCCTGCAGCTCAAGCCTGGTTAAGTTCCAGATGCCGCCCTCTTTTTTACCTTCAGCATAAAGGGTCCCTGAAGCTTTTGATCCCGATACCGGGATATTAAGATTTCCATCCCCGCTGCCGTTACTTGTTGTAACTGAGCCGGTAATTCTCCCTGAACTTTCTATAGGCTGCCCCAGGTATTCGATCGATTCGGGGCTTTCTTTAAGTGCAGACATGGCAAGAGAATAAACCTCGGAATCGAGCAGGGCGTTTTGAGCAAAGGTTAGTGCAGCAAAAACTCCGCCGCCGCCCAAAACCAGTAGAAGGGCAAGAACTATAAGGATAATCTTCAGGGGTCCGCCTTTTTTGGGCGCCTGCCCGTAAGAACCGGGTGGCGTGTATGCCGGCCCGGGTGGAGGGTAACCAGGTCCTGGCTGCGGCGGAGCTTGCGCAGAACCGAAAAGCCAGGTTAGCTGGGAAGCCGGAATCCAATTGCTCATTCCGTCAGCCCATACCTGTGTTTGGGGGTTAATCTCTCCTGATTGGGCCATCGAGCTTAACTGTTCGCGACTGTATGGCCCAAGCTGCTGCCCATCTTTGTGAATATACCAACTGCTTGACATTATGTTCCATCCTCCTTTAAAATACACGCCCTAATACTTAACCGGGGATCAGCTTTCACTTAAGCCCGGGAACATGAAATGAAAAAATAGGTAGAGAAGGGCTCACTGGTAACATATAAATAAGCTCAGGCCAATAATTATAATCATTATTTGTTCGCTAATATTTCGCTTCGAAACCATATTGTTCCTGCTTTATTTTCATATAATAATTACCCAAAAAAGGCAAAACGGCAGAAAGGGCAACCTAAAAGCCGGATCTGCCGTAATTTATGCAATACTAAACACTAACACAGTTAAAACAGTCATACTTTTCCTGAAGAAGCGAAGTTTTTTTCTAATAACCTCTGTTGCCGCTTTCCGGTCCGGGCCAATTTCACCCTTTTCTTTCCCATGCCCCAGGCGTCGCTATTCTAGCTTTCGCCCGGGATTGCAGGCCCGCAGGTGCGGGTTCCCCTGGGAACAACGCATATAAATTCAAAACGGTCCGAACCTGATATAAACTGATGCTTTTCATCCGGCGGAACAAGCACTGCGCTTCCAGGGACAAGCTTTACCATCTCACCTTCCAAGCGAATTTTACCTTCTCCGGAAGTAACAAACACCTGGTGTTCCCAGTCATGGGTATGCCAGTCTGTAGCCACAGGGCCTGTCAATGAAAATAAGCGCATCTCGAAACCGGGCGCTCCTTCCGGTTCACCCAAAAGCCAGCGTACAGTTACCTGCCCCTTCTCTTTCATTTCAACAGGGGTAACATCAACAGCTTCACATTTATTTAGATGGGTTACAAACATAACACTGCCCTCCTCTCTTTACTTAAAGTCAAGCTCGACAAAGTGCCTATTTATAGGGACATAGAAGAATTTTGCTAAAACAATCTTACTACAACAAGGGGTTGAACACAATTGAAAAAGCCGCCCCTGATGCAGGATCTGCTGCCAATATATAGAATACAGGTATTAGCTTTTAAAAGCAGCTTCTGTGCTTATATTAAACGGAGGTGATTGCCGTGCAGATGAGCGGAATAACTATCGGCATTCCCCGCGAAATAATGCCCGGGGAAAAAAGAGTTGCCGCTGTTCCGGAAACAGTAGGCAAAATGACAGCCGCAGGTGCAAAAGTCCTGGTTCAGGCCGGGGCCGGAGCAGGTGCTTATATTGACGATGAACAGTATATCGAGAGCGGAGCTGAAATAGTCGGCGATATAAAAGAGGTCTACAGCAGGGCAAATGTTATCTTAAAAGTAAAAGAAACTCAGCTGCTTGCGGATACCGGAGAGCATGAAGCAGAGCTTTTGCCCGACAACGGAGTTCTGATCGGGTTCATGCACCCGGCAAACTCTGTCAACCACGCAGGCCTAAAAATATTGGCCCGTAAAAATATTACCAGTTATACTCTTGACGGCATTCCGAGAATTTCCAGGGCTCAGAAAATGGATGCCCTGACCGCTATGAGTACGGTAGCCGGTTATAAATCTGTCATTTTCGCAGCAGGCCACCTGGGTCGTTTCATCCCCATGATGCCAACATCTTTTGGTGTAATTAAACCGGCCCAGTTCCTGGTTATCGGAACCGGAGTTGCAGGCCTGCAGGCTATAGCCACCGCTAAAAGACTTGGCGCCAAGGTGAAAACGTTCGATATAAGGCCCGAGGCAAACGAACAGGCCCGCAGCCTGGGCGCGGAAAATATTGATTTCCAGGTTCCTCCGGAGCTGGCTGTCGGAGAAGGGGGATACGCCCTCAGGCTGCCGGATGAGTGGTATGAGCGAGAAAAAGAGGCCCTTCTTCCCCACCTCGAAGAGAGCGATGCAGTAATATTGACCGCCCTTATACCGGGCGAAGTAGCTCCGATTATTGTTGACGAATTAATGATCGGCAGGATGAAAAAAGGCTCATGCATAGTTGATATCGCTGTCGACCAGGGAGGCAACTGCTCGGTAACCCGCTGCGGTGAAGATTACTCCTTTAACGGAATCACAGTCAGCGGAATTATGAATATCCCGGCCACTTTACCGGTAGATGCGACAAATATGTTTGCGCACAGCGCCTACAATTTCCTTTCGTACATCATAGAAGACGGAGAATTGAAAACCGATTCTGCAGATGAAATTGTTGCATCAACGCTGGTTACCAGCAACGGCAAAATTGTCCATAAGGGCACTTTGCTGGCCATGGGAAATAACCGCTGATTAATAAAATGAACCAGCAAAATATTACTGCCCGGGTAGTTTTCCGGAGCATAGGAGTTGAGTTCGTATATGCTTCCAGCAATGTTTATCATATTAGTTGCTTCAGCCATACTCGGTTACCGGATTATATCTGCCGTACCTCCCCTGCTCCACACTCCCCTGATGTCCGGAATGAATGCCCTGTCAGGAATCACAGTGATAGGAGCGATCGCCGTTTTCACCACGGCCCCGGCAGGCGCTCGCTCAATTGCGGCGATTGCCCTGGTCCTTGCCTCAATTAATGTTTTTGGAGGCTTCTGGGTAACCGAACGGATGCTGCGCATGTTCAAGGGGAAGAAACATGAAACCGGGGGTGAAGAGCTGCCATGGAGCTAAAAGTTGTCCTGGCTGTTTTGATCATAGCCGGGTTTTTAACCGGGATCAGGTTAATGCAATCACCGCGCACAGCACTCTGGGGCAACCGGCTGGGCGCTTTTTCCATGCTCTTTGCCATTACCTGGACATTTGTAACCACCGGAGGCGGCACTCTGCTCTCGGCAATATTATTTGTCTCCCTTGGAGCAATCGCCGGCCTCATCCTCGGGCAATCGGTGAAAATGATTCAAATGCCCCAAACCGTAGCCCTCTTAAACGGTTTCGGCGGGGCTGCATCAGCGCTGGTTGTTTTAGCGGCAATTCCAGGCAGCACGGTTGAAGGGGTAGAAGTTTTATTCTGGAGCACTTCCGGCCTGGCCCTGGTGATAGGAGCCCTTACTTTCAGCGGGAGCATTATTGCCATGATAAAGCTGCAGGGCCTCGCTTTCAGGCAACCTGTCCAGATCCCGGGACACGGCATTATTCTTAGACTTGCCTTCTTATCAGCGCTTCTGGTCATCATCCTGAACCTGGCCTATGGCGGAACCTACGCAGCGCCGGCTATGGCTTTGATAGCAGTCCTGGGCCTGCTTGCCGGCCTCTTAATTTCTTTACGTATCGGCGGAGCCGACATGCCTATTGTAATCTCTCTCCTGAACTCTTTTTCAGGAATCGCCGCTTCAATTGCCGGACTGGCTGTTACAAACCTGATCCTGGCTGGCACCGGAGCCCTGGTCGGCGTAGCCGGTTTAATTTTAACCAGGCTGATGTGCCGGGCGATGAACCGCAGCCTGGCAAATGTCCTGACAGGATTTGTCCCCGGTTCTCATAAAAAAAGAAACGGCGAGCCTGGAGTAACCGCAGGGGAACCGTTCGGCGAATCGGTAGGCCCGGACCATGAAGAAACAGGGGGTCCCGCAGGCAAAACCAATGAAGAACAGACAGGTGAAAAACCCGGGCCGGACGATCTGCCCGGCCTGCTTAATACTGCACAGAGAGTGATTATCGTGCCGGGTTATGGCATGGCTGTAGCGCAGGCCCAGATGGCTGTGGGCCTGCTCGCCACCACCCTGGAGCAAAAAGGTAAAGACGTCAAATTTGCCATTCACCCTGTGGCAGGAAGAATGCCGGGACACATGAACGTCCTGCTCGCTGAAGCAGGAGTGGATTACGAAAAACTGCTCGACATCGAAGAAATAAATCCCCAGTTCGAGCATGCCGACCTGGTTATAGTTGTAGGGGCCTGTGATGTGGTTAATCCGGCCGCTAATGCCGCCGATGGCACACCAATATCCGGAATGCCTATTCTCGAAGCAGAAAAAGCCAAAGCCGTCATCGTATGTAACCTTGACGAAAAACCGGGTTATTCGGGGGTTGACAATCTCTTATACGAAAAGGAACATGTCCTTACTATCTGGGGAGATGCTTCCGAAGTTGTACCTAAATTGATCGACATGATAAATTAGCTTTTTTAGATTACTTTTAATGAGGATTGAATTATAGTAATTTTGTAAAGGGCTGCGTGCATATAAATCCGGTTTTGTTCAGTAG
>SLPH01000157.1 GCA_007132095.1 Syntrophomonadaceae bacterium
AAGTCAGGCCGGGTCAGATTGTAACGGTACCCTTTGGGCCGCGGCAGTACCAGGGCTATATCCTCAGGCTGCCTGAGCGGGCTGAAGTAAGCCGGTTAAAAGATATAACCGCTATTGTTGATCCTGAACCGCTGCTCACTGAAGAGCAGATCGCCCTGATGCACTGGCTTTCTCATCACTATTTCAGCCGAAAGATTGACGCCCTGCATGCCATGGTGCCTACTTCGTTCAGGTTATCCCGCCGAAGCGGCCGGGTTGAACTGCTTGAACTGACAGAAGCGGCCAGCCGGGAACTAACGAGCAGGGCTCCGGCCCGGCGCAGGGCCCTGGAAATTATGCAGCGCGAAGGCCCGATGACCCGCAAGGCACTCGAAAAAGAAGGGATTAGCGCTGCCGTTATTAAAGCGATGAAAGATAAAGGGCTCCTGACGAGCCGATTTGCCCTGCCGGAAGAGCAGGCGCCTGAGAGTGTAACCCTGCCTTCCATACCCCATGCGTTAACAGAAGAGCAAACCTGCTGTTTTGACCGGGTTGTGGAGGCCCTTCGGTCGCAGGAGCCTCTCCGCCTGCTGCTGCACGGGGTTACAGCCAGCGGAAAGACGGAAATATATATGCAGAGCATGCACCGCTGCCTGGAAAAGGGGCGCAGCGCCCTGATCATGGTTCCGGAAATAGCTTTAACCCCCCAGATGATCGAAAGCTTCGAAGGGCGTTTCCCCGGGCGGATTGCCGTGCTGCACAGCCGTCTTACGCCGGCTGAAAAAAGCCGGCAGTGGCAGATGATAAAAAGCGAACGGGCCAGCGTAGTGCTCGGCGCCCGTTCAGCCGTTTTTGCCCCGTTGAAAAACATTGGCCTGGTCGTTATTGACGAAGAACACGAAACCACGTACAAGCAGGAAGAGGCTCCCCGTTATCACGCCCGCGATGTGGCCTGGTGGCGGGTTCGCTATCATAAATCGGTATTGCTGCTTGGCAGCGCAACCCCATCGCTGGAAAGCTATTATGCCACAAAAACCGGGGCGGCCACCCTGTTAACGATGCCGAGCAGGGTCACCCCAATCCAGCTTCCCCCTGTGCAGGTTGTCGATATGCGGCGGGAGCTAAAGGAAAACCACCGTCATATATTCAGCCGCCCGCTGCTGCAGGAGTTGGCGGGTGTCCTGGAACGTGATGAGCAGGCGCTCCTGTTTATCAACAGGCGCGGTTTTTCCGGTTTTGTTCTCTGCCGCGAATGCGGTTACGTGGTTCGCTGTTCCTCCTGCGATGTTTCAATGACCCTCCACCTTAGCGAACAGGTCATGCGCTGCCATTATTGCAATCACGAAGAGTCGGCCCCGGCAGTCTGCCCTGAATGCGGCGGCATAAAAATTCGCTATTTCAGCGCGGGGACTCAGCGGGTTGAAGATGAAATCAGGAAGCTTTACCCCGATCTGCCCCTGATCCGCATGGACAGGGATACCACATCCAGCCGGAAAGCCCATGGCGAATATTACCGCCTTTTCAGGGACCGCAAGGCCAGCATCCTGATTGGAACCCAGATGATAGCGAAGGGTTTTGATTTTCCCCATGTTACCCTCGTAGGCGTAGTAGCCGCCGATACAGCCCTTAACCTTCCTGATTTCCGGGCCCCGGAAAGAACTTTCCAGCTGCTGACCCAGGTTTCGGGGCGGACCGCTCGCGGCCCTCGCGGCGGGAAAGTAATCGTTCAGACCTATCATCCTTCCCATTACAGCATCCTTGCCGCTGCCGGACATGATTATGCCTCTTTTTCAGAGGCCGAACTGGAGAAGAGGCGTCAGCTGGCCTACCCCCCTTATACCGATATGATTAGATTTTTATTCAGCGGGGAAGACGAAAGAGCGGTGTTCGAGGCGGCAAGCTGGATGAGCGCTGAGCTGGAAGAGGCTGCCGGCGATGCTGAACTGCTTGGGCCTGCCCCGGCTGCGCTGTACAGGATTAAAAACCAGTTCAGGGTGCAGACGATCATCAAGGGCGAGCGCCTGAGCAGGCTTAATCCGCCTTTGAAAAAGGTAATCCGCAGCTACCACGAGTATAAGCCTCCCTGGCCGGTTAGGCTGGCCGTCGACTTTAACCCCCTCGTTGTTCTCTAAAAGTTTAATAAGGAAATACCAGCGGCAGTAAGAGCACGCTGACCAGGAGCACGATCAGCGAAAAGGGCAGCCCGTTTTTCATGTAATCAAAAAAGCGGTATCCGCCAGGGCTCATCACCATAACATTGGCCGGGTGGGAAACCGGGGTCATGAAACTGGCTGCCACGGCATAGGCAATGGCCATCACAAAAGGATATGGAGATACTCCCAGTGATGCGGCAGCAGCGATGGCGATGGGGGTCATTACTACGGCATTGACAGCGCTGGGAACGATCTGGTTGATGAAAAGGGTCAGGAGCATCAGGCCGGCCAAAATTGCCGTGGGGCCATAAGGGCCGGCAGCTTGAACAACGGCACCAGCAATCATGGCTGCGGCTCCCGTTCTCTGCATGGCTAAGCCAAGCGGCAGCATCGCTGCTATTAAAAAGACGGCTTTCCATTCGATGGCACGGTATGCCTCTTCGGCGGTCAGGCAGCGCGAAATTATCATCATCAGCGAACCGGCGATGGCAGCCACGTAGATTGGCATCCAGTCAAGAATTACCACTGCCATAACGGCAGCCATGATCAGGCCAGCCAGGGGCGCTTTTTCAAAAAGAGGCTTCTCGCGATAATCAAGGTTGAGAATGACAAAATCGCGTTCGCGGGAGAGCATTTCGAAGCGTTCGGGGCTGCCGTAACAGAGCAGCGCATCACCGAGTTCTAAAGGCATATCGTTAAAGTTGGTCCGGTAGGCGCGTTCGCCGCGCCAGACAGCGAGGACGGATAGACCGAATTTTTCCCGGAAATTGAGCTGCCGCAGGGTTTTGCCGATCAAGCTGGTGTGAGGCGAAAGCATTACCTCTACTACGGTATGCGAGTTTGACTCAAGCTCCCTGAGGTCAACAGCCGGATTCCTGTCGATCAAAAGGGACTGGTGTCCTCGCAGCACCTCTATGTTAAGCGGCTTTCCTTCCACGACAAGGAGGTCATTCTCCTTAATTATTTCTTCCGGTTCAGGCATATAGATTTCTTCGCTGCTGCGGATTATATTCAGTACGGTTATGTCGTAAGCCCTGGCCAGCCTCATATCCCTGATTGAGCTTTCTGCTAAAGGCGAGCCCTCCGGGATCTCCAGATAGAGCAGGCGTTCGGCCAGGTTATACTCTTCCGGATCGCAGCCGTTAATTTCGCAGGAGGAAACGTGTTCCTGCAGGGACTGGAGCTTTGCATAAGGGCCTCGGAATAAGAGCCTGTCTCCCGGTCTGAAGACAAAGTCGTGAAGGTTGGTGCGGCGGATCCGGTCTTTACGCCTAATGCCTAAAAGATTAACCCCCAATTTTTTACGGGCGTCAAGCTGGAGCAGCGTTTTTCCGTTAAAAATAGATCCTTCCTCAACTTCCACTTCAGCCAATCCGATCTCCTCTGAAAGCAGGCAGGAAGATTCAGGGGTTTCGTCGGCGATGAGGATAACCGGCCGGCCGGTCAGCTCGTCAAGAATGTCAAGCCGCCCCAGGACGAGCAGGCGATCTCCCTCCTCCAGGGACAGATCCGGCCTGGGCACATGGCGTTTTTCATCATCGCGGATGACGCTGAGAATATTTAAGCCCAGCGCCCGTCCGAAACGGCTTTCAGCAAGGGTTTTTCCGGCCAGGGGGTTTCCTGCCGGGATGGAGATCATGGCGAAGCGTTCCTGCAGTTCATACTGTTCCCTGAAATCGCGATCAGGGCTGATGTTGTCCACGGAAGGCGTTTTACGGTCCGGCAGCAGCCGGTGGCCCAGCAGCAGCATGTAGGCAATGGATACCAGCAGGATAACCGATCCAACGGGAGTAAAGTCGAATAGCCCCGGAGGGCGCAGCCCTTCTTCGCGCAGAAAATCGATTACAACCAGGTTGGAAGAGGTGCCAATCAGGATCAACATTCCGCCTACTGTAGTGGCGTAAACCATGGGCATCAGCAGCCGGGAGGGAGAGCGCCCTGTACGCCTGGCAATGTTCATGGTGACCGGCAGAAACATAGCTACAACGCCAACATTTACCACGAAGGCCGACAGGGCAGCGCTGCTGCTCATAAGCAGGGCCAAAAGACGGCTTTCCCCAGATCCCGCCAGGCGAAGCACCTGCTCGGCCAGTCTGACCGCTAAACCGGTTCGTGAAAGGCCGGCAGAGAGGATAAATACCGCCCAGATTGTTACTACGGCAGGGTTGGAAAACCCGGAAATGCTTTCTTCCGGGGTAACCAGCCCGGTGATGACCAGGAGCACCAGAACCAGCAGGGCAACCAGGTCAGCGCGCAGAAATTCCGTAACAAAGAAAAAGACGGCCATCAGCAGTATTCCAAATGTAAGGGCGGCTTCAATGCTCAATAAAAGAACTCCTTTAGCTAAAAGAACTGTTGCCGCTAGCAGCTTGAACAGAGGGGGTTCTTTCCATATTATAGCATAGATCGGGGCCGGCGTTCCAAGGACTGCATGCTTCCCTCGCTCCGGGGCAAATCGCTGCCCGGCTCTCTGCAAGCTGCATTAATTAGCCTCTTATGTTCCTTATGTAATCTGTTCCTGTTGTGATATACTATATTCTGACAGTTATAAACTGGGGCGTCTTCGCCGAGCCCCTTTTTCGTCAAGAACGGGAATGAATGGCTGTTCCCAAGGGGGTAATCGAACTGGCTTTAAGAAGAATCCTCAACGATGAACATCCTGTGCTGCGTGACCGGGCCCGGGAGGTTAAAAATATCAACAGCGCCGTGCAGAGATTGATAGACGACATGATCGAAACGATGCATGACGCTGACGGAGTCGGGTTAGCGGCAAACCAGGTGGGAGTTCCGAAAAGGATTATCGTCGCTGCCGCCGGCGAAGATGAAGTATTAATCCTCCTCAACCCCGCTTTTGAGGCTTTGGATGATGAGGAGCCCGGTGTGGAAGGCTGCCTCAGCGTGCCCGGGGAATACGGCGAAGTGCCGCGCTTCTGTAAGATCAGGGTTGCCGCGCTTGATCGACAGGGCAAAAAGATTGCTTTTGAAGCTGAAGGACTTCTGGCCCGGATCCTGCAGCATGAGATCGACCACCTGAACGGAATTCTGTTCATAGATCGGGCGGTACGAATGCTTGATCCGGAAGAACTGAAAAGCGAGGATGAATCTTGAAAAGGCTGAACCTGGTTTTCATGGGCACACCCCACTTTGCTCTCCCGACCTTAAAGCTGCTGCACCTTTCTGCACACAATGTCGAAGCTGTGGTTACCCAGCCCGACCGGCGAAGCGGCCGCGGGAGAAACCTCTGTCCCTCACCGGTGAAAGAGTGGAGTATAAAGCAGGGCCTTGAAATATTTCAGCCCCTTAAAGCCCGTGATCCTCTTTTTTTAGCCTGGCTGAAAGAAAAGCACCCCGACCTGGTCATAACTGCCGCTTTTGGGCAAATTCTGACTGCTGACCTGCTCCGGGTTCCCGCGATCGGTTGCATTAACCTGCATGCCTCATACCTGCCCGCTTACCGCGGGGCGGCTCCCATACACCGCGCAGTAATGGAAGGAGCCCCTTACAGCGGGGTTTCAATCATCGAGATGACAAAAGAACTGGATGCAGGGGACATTTTTTTACAGGAAAGAGTGGATATATCTCCTTTTGATACCGCGGGCACGCTGCACGATCGGTTGGCCGAACGTGGCGCCGATCTGCTGCTGAAAACTGTAAATGCGCTTGCTGAAGGAAAGGCGGAAAAAAGAGTCCAGGATCACCGGCTGGCAACGTATGCCAGACCTTTAAGCAGGGAAGAAGAGAAACTGGATTGGAACCTGGACGCCATGGAGCTCTATAACAGGATTCGCGGCCTGAACCCCTGGCCCGGAGCTTACACCGTTTTCAAGGGGAAGCGGGTTAAAGTGTGGAAAGCTGCTCTTCCCGATATGAATGAGGATACTGCAGGTTCGGCTGACCCGGGAACCATCCTCTCTGCAGGGGATGATTCTTTGACAGTGGCAACCGGCAAAGGCTCGCTGATCCTGTTGGATCTGCAGCCTGCCGGAAAGAAAGCGATGGATGCCGCCTCTTTCTGCTGCGGTTACCGGGTTGACCCGGGTGAGTGCCTTGGCGGTGATGCTTAATGAAAACAGGAAAGACCGATAAAGGTATCCGCAGCGCCCGCGAAGCGGCGCTGATTGCCCTGGTCAGGTTCGAGCGCGATGAAGCATACCTGAACCTCCTTTTGCCGTCCCTGCTGCGAAAGCTGCCGCCTGGCGAGCGTGAACTGGCCCGCAGGCTGAGTTACGGTTCCATGACCAGGTTAAATAGCCTGGACTGGTTCTTAAGCGGGTATCTAAACAGGCCGCTTGATAAATTTACGCTCTGGATCCGTAACCTGATGCGCATCAGCGC
>SLPH01000089.1 GCA_007132095.1 Syntrophomonadaceae bacterium
ATTCGCGATCTATCAGCCGTAATAATAACTGCTCTGACGCTCTATTTGTCCATCGAACTTTTCCTGTTAGCGCTGAAAGGTTATACTATCACCTACTGGTTACCCGCCCTTGGAGGCGCCCGGATGGCATTTGGCGTTGATTTAACCGGCGCTTTTTTTGCGCTATTTACCGCCGCCATCTGGTTCCTGGCCACCCTTGCTTCCCTGCCGTACATGGAGCATGAGGGCAGGCAGACGCGCTACTATATTTTCCTAATCTTATCGCTCGGCGGCTGTATTGGTGTATTTGTCAGCGGGGACTTTTTAAGCTTATTTCTCTTCTTTGAGCTTATGACCCTGGCGGCCTACGCCCTGGTGGTTCACGCTCAGACCGGTGAGGCGATGAGAGCCGGGGCCAACTATCTTTACCTCGGGGTCATTGGCGGCTTATCGCTGCTCGTGGGCATGATTATTCTATATGTTCACACCGGATCGCTCCAGATAGGCCCGCGCGCTGCCGACCTGGCAGGAATGAATGAGGTTGCTTTTCTTGTCGCTGCCCTGATGATTGCCGGTTTCGGGGTCAAAGCGGGGATGATTCCCCTGCATATCTGGCTTCCCCAGGCTCATCCGGTAGCCCCCTCTCCCGCCAGCGCCCTGCTTTCGGGAATTATGATTAAAACCGGGGCTTACGGTATCATTCGTATATCAACCATGCTTTATACTCCGGCGGCAGGTCCTGCTGACAACCCGCTCTGGCAGTACTCGCAAGCTCTTGGTCATATCATCATCTGGATCAGCATTATTACCATGCTCCTTGCGGCTATTATGGCTGTGCTGCAGGATGATGCCAAACGCCTGCTGGCCTATAGCAGTATCAGTCAGATGGGCTATATTTTGATGGGTGTCGGCTCTGCCGCCTACCTTGGCTACGACGGCCCCATGGGTTTCGGCGGCTTTTCCTACCATATAGTAAACCACGCTTTCTTCAAGTCAGGCCTCTTTATGTTATTCGGCATGGTTTACGCGAGGCTGCATGAAAGGAGCCTCTCTAAGCTGGGTGGATTGTGGAAATCATTCCCCTTTACCTTTACCGCTTTTACGGTTTGCAGCGCCGGTATAATGGGTGTCCCCGGTTTCAACGGTTACGTCAGCAAAACCCTGCTTCACCACGCAATTGTTGAAGCCTATGAACATCATTATCTCTGGGATTTATGGCTGGCCGAGAAGCTCTTTATGCTTACCAGCGGTTTAACAGTGTGCTATATTGCCAAACTATTTATCTCTCTATTCCTGGGCGATGCTTCACCAGGTTTGAAAGCAAAGCTGGAGAGCGGCAAAGTGGACAAGGAAAAGGGGATAGAGAAATTTGTCGCCCTTTCTTACATTGCGGTAATCCTTTTCCTCGGGCTTTTCTCAAGACAGATGATCAGTGGACTGATCGTCCCCATGACCGGAAGCTTCACTTATGCCGAATACTATGTTAATTACTTGAATAAAACCAGCGTCTGGATTTTGCCCGATTTGATCAGTGTTGCCATCGGGCTATCCCTGGGCGCTGTATTCTATCTCACTTTTAAGCGGAAAAATGTATTTGACCTGAAACCGCCCGATTACCTGAGCGTGGAAGAATCTGTTTACCGCCCGGCTACGCGCATGCTTGGCAAAATTTTTACCGGAACAGGCCGGTTAATAGATGATACCGCCAACAGAGGTGTGCACGGGGCTCCCGCCATCCTGGTTGTCTCATCAGTTGGAGCAGATTACCTTGACAACCAGGTCTTCAATAATACCGGAAGGAACCTGGTTCAGCTCTCCATCAGGGCCTGGGAAACAGTTTATTCCTTGTGGATTGGAGCTGTTAATCGATTATTTTTCAGGGTTGGCCATTATTTCCGATCATTATTTATGACTTTGTTTAAATTCGACTACAGCTCAAAGGGAGACCGCCGCTTTCAGACGATCAATATTTCAAATATCGATTTTGACCTTTATATACTATTAATTGTAATTGGTGTTATCCTGGCCACCAGCTTGCTTTTTATCCTGTAATATAGTAGTTTTATTACGCCATGAAAGGGAGGCGATCTAGTTGAACCTGGCGTTTGCGCAACCGGTAATCGCTGTCATAGTTCCAATTATTGGAGCTATTATCATCCGCCTGCTTGATGAAGACAAGGCACACACCAGGCACATCGTCGCCCTTACATCCATAGGCATTGTTTTTGTTGCGGTAGTATCCATGCTCCCCGCCGTTATGTCCGGTAAAGTGATCGAGTTGGAATGGATCCGGTTCCTCGAAGGTCTCGGTATCTTCTTTAAGGTTGATATGCTCGGCATGGTTTTTGGGTTGGTATCGTCGACGCTCTGGGTTTTCGCAACTGTATATTCTATTGGCTACATGGCCCATGAGCACGGTCAGCGCAATTATTTTGTCTTTTTTGTTCTTTCCTGCAGTGCCGCTATGGGAGTCGCATTTTCAGGCAACCTTTTTACCCTTTATATATTTTATGAATACCTGGCTATTTGTACCTACCCTCTGGTCGTTCACGAGCAGTCACCGGAGACAGTAAAAGCGGGAATTAAGTATATCGGCTACAGCTTCGCCGGCGGAGCCCTGGTTCTGCTCTCAATTTTTATGATTTATGATCTTGTCGGCACCCTCGAGTTTACGCCGGGGGGTATCTTGGGCGCTGCAGCGGTGGAAAGCGCGATGCAGGTTAAGGTCATATTTGTGCTGCTTATTACCGGTTTCGGGACTAAAGCGGCTATCATGCCGCTCCATTCATGGCTGCCGGGGGCAATGGTGGCGCCTACTCCGGTTAGCGCCCTTTTGCACGCGGTTGCCATCGTAAAAGCGGGCGTATTTGGCATATCCAGGGTCTTTTTCTCGCTTTTCGGCCGCGAGCTGGTTATAGATCTTAACGTTGTGCATATTTTAGCTGTCATAGTCAGTTTTACTATTATTGTCGGGTCGCTGATGGCAATAAAACAGAATGTTTTAAAGCTGCGGCTTGCCTATTCCACAATTGGCCAGCTTGGCTACATTACACTTGGGGTACTGCTGCTGTCGCCACTGGGGATTACCGGTGGATTAATCCATATTATTAATCATGCTATTTTGAAAATAGCCTTGTTCTTCTGCGCCGGAATGATCATCACGGTGACAGGCAGGAAAAACCTGGATCAGCTTCACGGTGTAGGCAAGCAGATGCCTTTGACCATGCTCGCTTTTTCCATCGGCGCCCTCGGTTTGATGGGTGTTATGCCTATCTGCGGCTACACCAGCAAGTATTTTATACTTTCAGGGGCCATTCAGGCAGGCCATCCCGTCTATGCTTATGTGATCCTGGGCAGCACTCTGCTTAATGCCATATATTACCTGCCGATTATTGTTAACGCCTTCTTTAAAGAAGGTGAATTTGAGAAAAAGCCGGGTTCTGAGGCTCCGCTGACCATGCTGGTTCCAACCTTGATCCTTGCAGCGGCCGGTATACTGTTTGGCCTTTTCTCCAATTACACGACTATTCCGTTTATCGAAGCAGTTATCAATACAACGCTGTAGCGCCGCTGGGAGGAGAAACATGTGGTACAAAGAGAGACAGTAATATCAATAGTTCCGGCCATAGTTGTTTTGCTTCCTTTGCTGGGAGGGCTTGGCGCCATGCTGGCCGACCGTTACCGTCCCGAGCTGCGCAATATTTCCGTGCTTGCCGGAACAGTGCTTCCCCTTGTTCTGATTGCTTCCATGTATCCCCTGGTGCTCTCCAAAGGGGACCATTATCTTTTCTTAAACGTTCTTCCTCCCAACGGGATGGAATTCCGGGTAGATATGCTGTCAATCTTCATGGCGATGCTTTTTAGTTTTTTCAGTGTAGTGATCACTGTTTACACGATTGGGTATTTTAAAGACAAAGAGGAAGGGAAAAAGTTTTTCTATTTTCTCATGTTTGCTGTAGGAGGAAGCTTTGGCGTAGTTTTAAGCGGCAATATGTTTACCCTGTTCTTATTTTTTGAATTTATGTCGCTCATGTTCTTCCCCCTTGCTTCTTACAGAGCCACACCTGAGGCCCGTGCCGCCGGGCTGAAATTCTTTTTTATGACTATCATTGCGGGAGTAGCCATGTTTTGGGCAATGGTAAGCACCTACAGTGTTACCGGTACTCTATCGTTTGGCGCAGGAGGGCTTGTTCAAACAGCGACGCCGCTGCTTCTGGTCGCTTTTATATGTTACCTGATCGGGTTTGGTATAAAATCGGCGATGATACCTTTACATTTCTGGATGCCTGATGCTTACGGCGCTGCTGTCGCACCTGCCGCGGTGCTTTCTTCGGCTATTATGCTCAAAACGGGTGTGTTCGGTTTAATCAGGGTAATCCACGACATATATGGGCTCTCTTTTATTCAGGATACAGGCTGGAACAATATTCTGCTCGTTCTTGCCGTGATCAGCGTCTTTTATGGTTCTGTCTGTGCTTTTGCCCAGGATGACCTGAACCGGCGGCTGGCTTATTCCGGAATAGCCCAGGTTGGTTACATGCTGATGGGAGTTGCCTTGCTGACAAATATGGCCTTTATCGGGGCCGTTTATCATATCATGGGCCATGCCTTCATGAAGGGCTGCATGTTCCTTTGCGCCGGCGTCATATTTGTTAATACGGGCAAACAGAAGATCAGTGAGATGAGAGGGATAGGGATGCAGATGCCCATTACAATGATGGCTTTCACTATTGCCTCTGTGAGCGCTGTCGGTACTCCGCCCTTCAATGTATTCGTTGCCAAATGGCATCTCGGCTTGGGAGCTTACCAGGCTGAAATGCCGATTTTAATTGTGCTTCTACTGTTGAGCAGCATGATGAACGCCGCTTACTATTTCCCGATTTCTATCAATGCTTTCCTGGGCTGCAGGGAACTTAAGAACATTGAACGGAAACGGCTTATTTTTGAACCGTTGCGTATGATGCCTGTCATCATTTTAGCCCTTGGAGCCGCAGCTTTTACTCTTGCTCCGTCAAACTGGCCCCTCAACATCGTCAGGATGATTGCGCAGGCTTATTTTTAAGCCGGTTTTCTGCCGGCCCGAAATTATTGTTTTAAACTTTTAGTCTGACCCAATAATTATTTACACCGCAGGCAGTTTTATTTCTGCCGGTAGATCCCGGAGGTGAGTAGTCTTGGAACAGGAAGTTGTAAGCACGCTGTTACCGGCTATAATCATATTCGTACCCATTATATCCGGCCTGATCCTGTTCTTTTTTTCCAGCAGGCTTAGCCCCTACAAAGAGCATATCTGTATAGGGGTAACCGGCCTTTTCTTTGTCCTGGTCTTAACCATGTACCCTGCAATCAGGGATGGCAATATCCTGATCGGAATTTTTCAATACTTCTCGTTTCCTTTATCTATCTCTTTTAAAGTTGACCAGGTAACCTTTTTCCTCGGGGTCTTTTTCTCCTTTGTCTGGTTTATGGCAGCCATATTTTCTCCCGGCTACATGTCTCACGAACATAAAAAAGAGCGTTACTACGCCTTCTTCCTAATGGCTGAGGGCGGATGCATGGGAACTATATTTGCCGGAGACCTCCTTGGCCTTTTCGTCTTTTTTGAATTCATGGCCCTGACCACATATGTGCTAATCGCCCATGAAGAAACTCCCATTACCATGTTTGCCGGCGCTAAGTATCTCTACATGACTGTTGGCGGCGGGCTTGCGGTATTCTTCGGCCTCTTGACCATGTTTCACCTTACCGGCTCGGTTACATTTACGCGGCCCGGGCTGATTACAGAGGTTTCTCCTCTAGCCACTGCCGCTTTTATCGGTTTCATGATCGGGTTTGGGTTAAAGGCAGGCCTTTTTCCGCTGCATGTCTGGCTGCCAGACGCCCATCCGGCAGCGCCTTCCCCGGTTAGCGCAGCGCTCTCGGGGGTGATGCTTAAAACGGGGATTTACGGCATGATCAGGGTTACTTTTAATGTTTTCAGTCCTGAATACATCCAAGCGCTGAACTGGGATACAATTATGCTTGTGCTGGCTGGAACTACCACTTTACTGGGCTCGGCGATGGCCTTACTGCAGGATGATCTGAAACGGCGGCTGGCCTACTCCAGTATTGCTCAAATCGGCTACATAGTCCTGGGTATATTTTTGTTGAACGAGCAGGGCATGGCCGGAGGTTTGTACCACCTTTTTACTCATGCCTTTATGAAAGGCCTCCTATTTCTTTGCGCCGGGGCCATTATTATTCAGACCGGTATTCGAAACATAAGCCAGATGAAAGGAATTGGCCTGAAGATGCCGCTGACGATGGTGTTTTTTACCATTGCCTCGGTAACA
>SLPH01000164.1 GCA_007132095.1 Syntrophomonadaceae bacterium
AGCAGCTTGTCTGATATTTTTACTATGCGGTGGATGCACCCTGTTTGAGAGCGGCGAAACCCTGGCCGCTCCCGTGGAAAAGCTCGACCAAAGACTGGTTGATGCCGGCAACGGTTTTGGTTTTAACCTTTTTCTTTCCCTGGCAGAATCGGAGCCGCAGGGAAACCTGTTTATCTCTCCGGCCGGAATCATGACAGCCCTGGCCATGACCTACAATGGGGCGGCAGGCGACACGGAAAGAGCTATGGCGGAAACGATGATGCTTGATCAGATGACCCTTGAAGAGGTAAACCTTGCTTTTGCCGACTTGCTAACCATCCTCAGGAACCCTGACCCTGATTTAGAGCTGGCTATTGCCAATTCAACCTGGGCCAGGGAAGGGGTTGATTTTTACGAAGATTTCATTGACAGGGTTGTCGAATACTTTGGCGCAACAGCAGAGAGCCTTGACTTTAGCCGGCCGGATGCCGCCGATAGGATTAACGCCTGGGTGAGCGAGAACACTCGCGGCGCAATTGACGGTATCGTTGATCCGCCCATCGATCCGGATACGGTACTATTCCTGATCAACACAATTTACTTCAAGGGCGAGTGGAACGAGCCTTTTGACCCGGAACTGACCACCAACCAGCCATTTCACCTTCCCGGTGGCGAGATAATTAATCATCCGATTATGTTCCGGAACGACGAGTTCCGCTATTTTGAAAACGAGACAATGCAGATCGTAGAGCTGCCGTACGGGCAAAACAGCCGTGTTGGCATGTATGTAATCCTGCCCGCGGAAGAACCGGGGTTACAGGGTTTATACAGTGAGCTCAACAGCGACACCTGGCAGGCCTGGACAAGATCCCTTTCTATGCAGCAGGGACAGGTTGGGCTGCCCCGGTTTCAGTTCGAATATGAAAAAACCCTGAACGACTACCTGGTCGCCTTAGGCATGGAGCCCGCTTTCAATGAAAAAGTTTCTGATTTCAGCAACATGCGCCCCGAGCCGCCAAACCTATTCATAAGCGAGGTAAAACATAAAACCTTTATCGAAGTAAACGAGGAAGGAACTGAAGCAGCAGCGGCCACTTCAGTTGAAATGGCCCCGACAAGCGCGCCGCCGGGCGAGCCTTTCGTCATGATTGCCGACCGGCCTTTCTTTTTCGCCATTGCTGATAACATGACCGGAACTATTCTCTTTATGGGTTCCCTTGTCACCCCGTAAATAGCGGAAAGAAAAGACGCGGGAGTTCCCGCTTTAATATAGAAAGGGGATCGGCGCACAGCCGATCCCTTTTTATTTTTTGTGCGCCCGGCATTAAGCCCCGCCGGAAGAGGGGAGCTCTATGCATTTCATCCCGTTCATATACCGCTGCAAAGGCTCAGGCACCATTACGCTGCCATCCTCCTGTTGATAGTTCTCAAGTATAGCGGCCACTGTGCGGCCTACGGCCACCCCGGACCCATTTAAAGTATGAACGAAGCGGGCCTTTTTACCGTTAGCCGGGCGATAGCGGATGCTGGCTCTTCTGGCTTGAAAATCCCTGAAATTGCTGCAGGAGGATATTTCACGATAAGTGTTGTACGCGGGAAGCCATACCTCAAGATCATATTTCTTGGCCGGGGCAAACCCGAGATCTCCGGTGCACATAAGCATAACCCGGTAAGGCAAGCCCAGCAGCTGCAGTACTTTTTCGGCATTTTCGGTCAGCTTTTCAAGCTCTTGGTCCGATTCTTCGGGCAGGACGAATTTCACCAGCTCAACCTTGTTGAATTGGTGCTGCCTGATCAAGCCTCTCGTGTCCCGGCCGTGGGCGCCGGCCTCAGCCCTGAAGCAGGCGCTGTAAGCGGCATAGTTTAGGGGAAGCTGTTCAGCTTCCAGTATTTCATCGCGATGCAGGTTGGTAACCGGAACTTCAGCTGTCGGAATCAGGTAGTAATCGGTGCCTTCGATCCGGAAAGCGTCTTCGGCAAACTTCGGCAGCTGGCCGGTGCCGGTCATGCTGTCGGCATTGACCAGGAATGGGGGGAAGACTTCCCTGTAACCGTGCGACCCGGTGTGCAGGTCGAGCATGAATGAAATGAGGGCTCTCTCCAGCTGAGCCCCGGCCCCGTAATAGAGAGCAAACCGGCTGCCGGTAATTTTTCCGGCCCTGGGGAAATCAATTATATCAAGGTTAGCGCCAATGTCCCAGTGGGCCAGCGGATTAAAGCTGAATTCAGGAGGACTGCCCCATCGGCGCACTTCAACGTTATCGTCCTCATCTCTACCCCTGGGCACGTCGGGATCAGGGATGTTGGGAATCCCAAGCAGCAGGTAATCCATCTCAGACTCAACGCTGCGCAGCTCTTCATCCAGCGCTTTAATCCGGCCGGATACTTCCCGCATCTCTTCTTTCTTTATTTGTGAAGCATCGCTGTTAGCGCCTGCAAGGCCGATTTCCCTGGAAACCCTGTTCCTGGTCTGCTTCAGCTCTTCTACCTCTTTCAGTAGATCGCGCCTTTTTTGATCGCCGGCCAGCAGGGTGTCAAGATCACCGCTTTCGCCTTTATCTTTCATGGCCTGGCGTACTGCTTCCGGGTTTTCACGAACAAATTTCAAATCAAGCATACTATAACCTCCCAGGGGTTGCCTTTAATTCCATGTGCCTTTTACTTTTTTTTGGTGACATATTTAGTCTACATTTCTTCAGGCGCTTCAATACCGAGCAGGGCCAATCCGTTATAGATTACCTGCCTGGTCGCATCAATCAGGAGCAGCCTGCCTTCCCTGAGCAAGCCTTCGCTGGCCAGAACAGGGCAGTTATGGTAAAAGCGATTAAAATCGCGGGCCACATCAATCAGGTAGCGGGCCAGGATTGAAGGCCTGTAAGCTTCGGCAGCATCTATAATTTTATCCGGCAGCAGCGCCAGGGTCTTGACCAGGGCCGCTTCCTCATCCATGATTAGAAGCGAAACCGCCTGAGGATCAAACTTTCTGTCAGTATCTTCAACCTTGCGTAATATGCTGCAAATGCGGGCATGAGAATACTGAATATAAGCGGCCGTTTCACCGGAAAAGTCGAGCACTTTATCCCAGTCAAACTCAATGTTTTTAATCCTGTCGTTGCTTAGATCCCCGAACCTGACCGCACCAAGGCCGACTGCCCGCGCAGCCTCTTCCTTATTATTCAAGTCCGGGTTTTTTTCTTCAATTATCGTTCTGGCCATCTCGATGGAGCGCCTGAGCACTTCGTCAAGGAGAACTATATTGCCGGCGCGGGTGGACATACGCCCCTCTTTAAACCGAATCAACCCGAAAGGAACATGGATGCACTGTGAAGCCCAGCTAAACCCGAGCAGTTCCAGGACTTTAAAAAGCTGCTGAAAATGCAGGGCCTGCTCAGCGCCTACCACGTAGAGGGAGCGGGCAAAATTAAAGGTCTCTTTGCGGTAAATCGCCGCTGCCAGGTCGCGGGTTATATAAAGCGTGGCACCGTCTTTTTTCTGCAGCATGACCGGAGGCAGGCCGTGAGGCTCAAGATCCACGATCAGGGCCCCCTCGCTTTCGACTGCAATGCCCTTTTCCCGGGCCAGTTGAATGACCTCTTCAAGCATGTCGTTGTAATGGCTTTCACCATGAAAATGTTGAAATTCTATGCCTAGCAGATCGTATATAAGGGCATAGTTGTCGAGGCTGAGACTGCGAAAACGGTTCCAGTAATCCACCGCCTCCGCTTCGCCTTCTTCAAGTCTTTTAAACCAGGCCCGGGCTTGATCTTCCAAGGCGGGATCTACTTCCGCCTCCTTGTGGAATCGAACATAAAGTTTATAGAGATAATCTACCGGATCGTCCAGCAGCTCATCTTCTTCTCCCCAATGCTCAAAGGCTACAATCAGTTTGCCGAATTGGGTACCCCAGTCGCCAAGATGGTTTATGCCGATACTATTATAACCAAGGGCTTTATAGATAAGGTATAGGGAATGCCCGATCACGGTAGAGCGAATGTGGCCGACCCCGAAGGGTTTGGCAATGTTTGGCGATGAATAGTCTATTGTTACATTAGCCCCCCCGCCCAGGTCGGTATTTCCGTAAGTCAGGCCTTCATCCCGAATCCGCTGGATAATATCGGAGCCGTATGCTGAAGGGTCAATATGGAAATTAAGATAGGGACCTCTTGGCGACGCTTCTTTCCAAAGATGCCCGCCGATACCAGAAAGCTCTTTGCTGAGCTCCCCGGCAATAAGCGGAGGCGGTTGTTTTCTCTGCCTGGCCAAAACATAGCAGGGAAAGGCAATATCACCGTAGGCTGTTTCAGGGGGCACTTCCAGGAGGCTGATAACTTCTTCCGGCTCAAGCTGGACCAATGGTGCAAGCAGTCGGCCAATTTCTTCTTTCAATTTTTGCATAGGCCATCTCCTCGGCGCTTTTTCACTTATTTTAGCTGAAAGTACGCATATTTACAAATCTATTCGCGCCTCGAAACAGCAAAACAGCTACTCCGGGTTGATAAAATATGGCTGCCGGTAGAAACGGCTTAAGGAAGGATAGCCTTCAGGTGGTAACCACTTCTCACCTTCAGGAGCCAGGATCACTCTCTGCGGCCGGGTATTCTCGAAAACAGTGAGATAGATGGCATCGAGGATTAATGCAGCCAGCAGGTAGCTTTCTTCATCGCCATCTCCCGGAAACAGCTCTTTGAAAGGCTCATTAAAATAGATTTGTACCTGCTCGGGAGTCTCATTAATAAAAACCACCTGGAGGTTTTCCGGGACGAAATGAAGCTTTTTGGAGCTTTCAACTGAAGCCGAGACCAGTTCTTTCAGCGATAGATCTTGTTCGGGCCCATTTCCCGCTTCCTGGATAGTCAGATAGTAGCGCTCTCCCGAGCGGATCGGCACAAAAACCGGTTGACTGTATTTTTGCGTCAACATGGGCTGCTCAACAAGCATCCCATCTCCAAAAACCTCCAGTGGTTCACTGTTAACGGTTAAGTATATTCTTTCAACCCCGGTGAAGGCGCTGACAGTCATGAGCAGCGATTTTAAAGCCGCCCTGGTCTGGGCAGTGCCGCTTATGGCCGCCAGTTCCGGAGAAATGTCAAGGGTAATCGAGCCCGGTTCCGGGCCGGTGATGACATCGATTGTAGCCTCTTTATCAGGTATAGTCCGGTAAAGGTAGCTTCCTCTTGCCGGTCCGCGGATCAGTTCTTCCAGCGCTGTGCGAATGGGGGTATCGGTAATGCTGGTAGTTCTTGTTACCGGGACCAGTTCTGAGTTCTCATCAGAAAAATAAAGCCGGATCCTTTTCTCCCCGGTCCTTTCTATGGTGGATACCGGACTATAGATCGGTATATTCAAAGGACCGTTGCTTTCAGCCTGGAGCATGGAATCTAAATTAATCAGGTCGATATAACCATCTTCACTGCCCAGCACGATAAAACGATCATCACCGGATACCAGCAGGTGTTCCACTCGCATGGCAACTTCCCAGGTGTTAAGCTCAAGTCCGTTACGATCAAGGAGGAACATCTGGGTATAGTCATCTTTATAGTGGCGCCAGGAGCTGGTAATAATATATTGCCCGTCAGCAGAAAACGCAAAAAGCGAGCCATCTGCAATCCGCCTGGACCAAACCAGCCCATTAGCCAGGTCATAATAGAAGAAATTGTCCTCCGAGCCTTCCCGGCTGCCATAGGCTAGAAAACGGTTATAGTTATAAGGATTAAATAGTACCCTGTTTATATCAAATGGAAAGTTGGTCTGGAAAAGTTCATCTCCGAGCGTGTCAAGAACCTGAAGCTGCCCTCCGCCCACTAAGGCAAGACGGCTTCCATGCCTGGTTATAGCGCTTAAAGTATAATCGTCTCTCTGCCAGAGGACCTTCCCCTCCAGGTCCAGAGCCCTGGTTATAGGTCCCTCTTCGGTGTCAGCGGTGTAAAATATATTTCCCTGTTCCAGAAATTCGCTGGTTATGTGAAGGTTAAGCAAGGGCTCGGTTTCTTGCGCCCATTTCAATTCGCCCTGCTGGTTGTAAAGCTCAAGACTGTGCAGGCTGCCTTCTTCGATTATCCTGTTCACGGCAATCCATGAAGCGCTGGGAGACAGGGCTACCAGGTTAACCTGGTTACCTTCGCGATCCCACCACGTCTGATCCTCAATTGAGAAGAAGAACAACCTGCCGCCGGCAGTGCCCACCACAATATAGCAGCCACAGGATGACAGCTTGGCCTGCCGGGGAGCGGAAGAAAAGAGTTTATCCCAGAGCAACCTTCGCTCATTGTCTAAGAGGCTAACCGTATTATGACCGGTACTGAACAAAATCCCGGTTAATTCATTATCAAT